>JBPPMG010000395.1:0-3487 GCA_051305935.1 Thermoanaerobaculia bacterium | reverse complement strand
CGCGGTAGCCGGAGGTGGACTCGACCGTGAGCAGTGGGATGCCGGGCATCGCCTGCATTCCGACGTCGGCGCTCTTCGCGGTGACGACGCCGTCGACAGGCGAGGTGATCCGGGTCCAGGAGAGCATCGCGGCGGCGCTGTCGGAGTCGGCAGCAGCCTGCGAGCGCCTCGCGATCATCTGGTCGACCATGCGGTCGGCCGACGTCTTCTGGGCGAGGGCCGCGCGATGACGCGCCTCGACTTCCTCGAACTCCTGCGGGCTCACCGAGCCGCGGTCGCGAAGCTCGACGAAGCGATTGTAGGTCGCGGTGGCGAGCTCGGCCTGCGAGGCCGCCGCGGCGCGCGCCGCGGCGGCGCCCGCGATCGCGTTCTCGATCTCGCTCATCCCCGCGCTCGCTTTGCGCGCCTGCGCGGCGACGTCACGGTCGTCGAGCGTCAGCAGCAGTTGACCCGCCTTCACCCGATCGCCCTCGGAGACGAGGATGCTCGTGACATTCCCGGAGGTCTTCGCCGAGAGCACGGCGATCGTCGTGGCGCGGATCGTGCCGAGCGCCTCGACGACCTCGTCGGCCGGGGCGAGTGAGGCCGACTCGACGGCGATGTTCGCTACCGCTTCGGGGGCCGCCTTCTCCGCGGTCTTGCCGCATGCGAGCGAGAAGAAGCTGACGGTAAGTGTGAGCGCGAGTGTCGTTGCTTTCATCATGGATTCACCTTGCGAGCTATGTGTGGCGCAGGCACTCCTGCCTGCGCGCATTCGTAGGGGCGACCCGGTGGGTCGCCCGTTTCCCCGGTTCCGGAAGACGACGGGCGACGCACCGCGTCGCCCCTACGAGCGCGCACGAACCGCGTTCGTCCGCGGCGCCACGCATCACGGCGTCTCCGTCACGAACGGGGCGAGCGAGTCGAACTGGCCCGTCGCGCGGAGCAGCTCCGCGTAGCCTGTCGTGTATTCGTAGTTCGCCGCGAGGCGCGAGAGCCGCGCTCCGACCATGGCGGTTTCGGCTCGCAGCACTTCCGTGATCGTCGTGAGCCCCGATTCGTACCGGTCGCGCACGATGCGCAGCGCCTCGGCCGACTGCGCCTCTGACGATTCACCGACGACGAGCCGCTGCTTCGCGGTCATGAGACGACTGTACGCCGTAAGAATGTCGAGCTCCGCTTCGTTGCGAACCTGGTCGACACCCGCCTCGGCGGCCAGCTCGTTCGCTCGCGCCTCACTGACGCGGTACATGCGTCCCGGGTCGAGCACGTTCCAACTGAGCGAAACGCCATAGACCATGTCGTCGTTCTGGTCGCTGATCGACTCACCGCTCTGCCCCCAGTTCGCGAACGTGTCGACACGGGGAAGGAACTGTCCCTTTGCCATGCGCGAGCCGAGCGCGGCCTGCTGCCGGCCCAACGCCGCGATGCGGACGTCGGGGCGCTTCTCCATGCCGCTCGCCAGCAGCTCCGCGTAAGGCGGCTCCGGGAACTGCGGAGGGGTCAGGTCTGCGGTTACGTGGAGAGGCGTGTCGGATGGGACGCCGAGAACGTTCGCGAGCGCCTTGTAGGCGATTGCCTTCTGTCCCTGCGCCGTGATGAGCTGCTGCCGGAAGTCGGAGAGCTGTACTTCGGCAGCGAGCAGGTCCGACTGCACGACGAGTCCCGTTTCGAACCTGTCGCGAATCGAACCGACGCTCGATTCCGCCGCCTTGACCGCGTCGCTGGCGACGAGCTCGTGCGCTTCCGCGATCAGCACTCCGTAGTAGGCGCGGATCGTCCAGCTGCGCAGCGCCTGTCGAGCCGCTTCCGACTGGAGCCGGGCCTGCTCGACACTCACGCCGGCCATCGAGATCGACGACCAGCGGCGAAGCTGATCGAAGATCGGAAGGCGGGCGGTCACCGCGAGGCGATAGTTGTCGAGCTCGGGCGGGTCGTTGAGAAAGTTGGGATCGAAATTCTCGGGTCCGAACTTTCCCTGCTCGAGAAGAGTTCCGAATACATAGACGGGGTTGTCACCGCGCGTGAAGGTCTCGCTCACCCCGATCTGCGGCAGCCAGGTCGACTGCGCCTGCCGGAGTCGCGCAACCGCGACCGCTTCGCCCGACTCGGCGATGCGGATGCGTGGATTCTCGCTGAGCGCAAGGCTTGCAGCCTCCTCGAGAGTGAGGCCGTCGGAGAGGTCGACGGCGGGTTGCTCGGGCTCGGCCGCGAGGACCGGCGCAGCGAGCGCGAGGAGTGCCGCGGCGAAGAATCGTTTCATCGGATGCCTCCGGAGGGAATCAGGAAAGCTTCGGCGCGATCTCGCACGCGGCGTCTTTCACGCCGATCTTGCGGAGGATCGTCATCATCGGGCACCAGTTGGTGAATGCCGATTGCACGAGGTTGAGCGCAACGAAGCCGGTGAAGAGAAACCACGCCGGGTGGACGAAGTAGCCGAGGGCGAGGGTGAGGCCGACGACGAGGCCCGCGATGAGCCTGAGGTAGCGGTCGACAGTCATGGTTGGTGTCCTCCAGAGTAGTTGTTGTTGCCGGCGAGAATCGCGCCGGGTGGGTATATATTCCTATATAAGCATACAGTTGTCAAGTGCTCCGGACGGCCTTCTCCTAGATGCGCTTTTTGAAGCGTTCTGTCGAGGGCGGACGGGCCTCGGCCGTGTGACGCGAGGTACTGCCGACCGCGACGCCCCGAGGCGATCGCAGCGGCGCGGGGAAGGCCGCCGGGATATCAGACCGCTAGTCGCTCTGCATTTCGAGCGCGAGGCGTTCCCGATCGAGGATGACGACCTGCTTGCCGTCCATCCGGATCAGCCCTTCGGCCTGAAAGCGGGAGAGGTTCCTCGAGACGAGCTCACGCACCGTGCCGATGTGGGCGCCGATTTCCTGATTCGCAGGGATCGTGATCTCGAGCCCGTCGCCCGCCGGAACCCCTTCCTTGTCGGCGATGCGGAGCAGCAGTCCCGCGAGCCGCTGGCGAACGGTCGTGAACGAGAGCTCTTCGATCAGCGCGACGAGCCGTCGGAGTCGCTTGCCGGTCGCCTTCAGTACCTTCAGCGAAATGCTCGGATGCTCGGTGCAGAGCGCACGAAAATCGCTTTTCGAAAGGAAGAGCACCGAGGTCTCGACCACGGCCGAGCACGACGCGGGATAGGGGCCGTCATCGAAGACGGGCAACTCGGCGACGATGCCGCCGCTGCGCTCGATCGTGAGCACCTGCTCGCGCCCGGACGGCGAGGTCTTGAAGATTCTGAGAGCGCCCGACTCGACGACGAAGAGCCCCTGGCACGCGTCACCTTCGGCGAAGAGGAGCTCACCACCGAGAAGCGGTCGGCGCGTCATATGCCGCGCCACCGCGTCGACCTCGGCCTCCGACAGGTCGGCAAAGAGCGCGGCCTTTCGCAGGGTTTCAGTCATCGATGTCGTCATGGGACGGCATTGTAGCCCGAAGGTTTGATGTGGCGCAGGCACTCCTGCCTGCGCGTCGCCGAAGGCGACTCGACTCTGCGGG
>JBPPMG010000388.1:0-2091 GCA_051305935.1 Thermoanaerobaculia bacterium | reverse complement strand
CAAGTCGCTGCTCGAATCGCAGCCCGAGGTGCGGCAATCGAACAGCACGCTGCCGTTTCTCGAACCGCTCCTGTTCTTGTCGCACGCGAACGAGATCCGTCTCGACGGTCCGGGTTCGTCCGGCGTCTGTCTGCGAGATCATCCGAAGCGTCCCGGGATCCTGGAGGCACTGCGTGCGCGTGGCGGTGCTGGACTGCGGCCGCTCCCGCGGGGCGACTACAACCGCCCCATGGCGAAGCTGCTCACCAAGGCGCTCGAACAGGCCGGAGTTGCAGCTCGCTCATCTGCTCGCGAGGTTGAGGGCTTCCTGCTCGGAGACACGCTCGAGGAGACGACGTACTACCGCGATCGCGTCGGACGCACCAAGTCAGGGCCGCGACTCGAACGGCGCATCCGGATCTACTCGGTTCCAATCGGCAGCCAACTCTCGCGCGAGCAAATCCACGAGGCCGCTGACCGCGAAGCCCTGGTGCTGAGCGCGCTTGATCATCCCGGGATCCTGCGTCTGCTTCACTGGACTCGAACGGATCTCGGGCCCGCGCTGTTCTTCGAGCACCTTCCGAGGTCGCAACGGCTCGATCACTTCCTGCTTGAGCGCGGTGATCGCCTGCATCCGCACCAGAGAATCGCGATCCTCAACCAGGTCGCCGAAGCGCTCCGCTACGCACACTCCAAAGGCATCGTTCACCGCGCGCTCGCACCGCAGAACGTGCTCGTCGTCGATCCAGACGAAGAGAACCTGCGCGTTCAGGTGACCAACTGGCAAACGGGGGCTCGCGCACCCAGGGATGCCGACACGTTTCACTCGACGTTCGCCTCTCTGCACTCGACATCGAATCCGAGCGCCTACTTGGAACAAGCTGCCGCCGTGTACTCGGCACCCGAGCTGCGCGACGATCCCGCGCAGAGGTTGCCCACGATCGATGTGTTTTCGCTCGGGGCCCTGTGCTTCTGCATCTTCTCCGGTCGTGCGCCGGCCGGCTCACAAGGCGAGCTGTTCCAGTTGCTCCAACAGAATCGCGGGCTCTCGTTGGCGGCGGTTCAGGACGGCACGTTGCCGACTCTGGAGAAACTCGTGCGCGAGGCCACCGCGGTCGAGCCCACGCGGCGCATGGCGACGATCGAAGACTTCCAACTGGGAGTCCTCGCATTCGAGGAGGAGCTGACTCGTCCAGATCTCGCACGGATCCAGAGTCCGGAGGACGGCGTACCGAACTTCCGGCTCGAGTGCGGTGTGGTTCTGGGGCGACGACTGGGTATGGGGTCGATTGCGATCGCGTTTGACGCCAAAAAGGGGGAGGAATCGTTCGTCCTCAAGTGGGCTCGCAAGCGCGAAAACAACGAGCGCATCGAGGGCGAAGCCGCCGCGCTGCGCAAGCTCGATTGCGACTACATCGTGCGCGTCGCGGAGGAGATCGACGAGCTCGGGTGTCGCGGGTATCTGATGCGGCCTCCGAGCCTGTTCACGCTGCGGAAGTACCTCGCCGATGAGGGGCCGCTGCAGCTCGAACTCCTCGAGCGTTTTGGCGGTCAGCTGCTGGAAGCTGTCGAGCATCTGCAGGCGCGCGGCATCG
Source organism: Thermoanaerobaculia bacterium (assembly GCA_051305935.1). Lineage (GTDB taxonomy): Bacteria > Acidobacteriota > Thermoanaerobaculia > Gp7-AA8 > Gp7-AA8 > JACPDH01. The sequence goes on along the minus strand of JBPPMG010000388.1, from coordinate 517 downwards.
CCCACCGCGACATCAAGCCCGACAACATCGGGATCACGGACGCAGGCCGTAAGCAGAGCCTCGCGATCGCGCTCTTCGATTTCTCGCTGACCAACACTCCCGTCACCGACATCCAAGCCGGGACGCCGCGGTATCTCGACCCCTTCTTGGGGGAACGACGTCGCAAGCAATGGGACCTTGCCGCGGAACGCTACGCGGTCGCGATCACGTTGCACGAGATGGCGACGGGCACGTTGCCGCGCTGGGGAGATGGCATGACCGCGGCGGCGCTCACCCAGGGTGACGCACACGTCGACTCGGATCTGTTCCCGAGTGAAGCGCGCTCTGCACTGACGCAGATCTTCCAGAAGGCACTCGCTCGCCAGCCACGCGACCGGTTCGGCGATGCGGCCGAGATGCGAGAGGCGTGGTCGCGCGCCATCACGGGCTTGCTCGAGACGCGTCATGTGACCGCCGAGCGCGAAGACTCGCTTTCGGTCGACGCGATCCTCGCCATCGTGGAGTCCACGGGCGTGAA
>JBPPMG010000370.1:0-24467 GCA_051305935.1 Thermoanaerobaculia bacterium | reverse complement strand
GGTCCTTCACTCCGCTACGCTCCGTTCAGGACGACAACCTGCGTGAGTGTTGCGAGTGGAGCGAGTTTCCTGGAAGCGACCCCCCAGTCCACGCAAACGCGAAACGGCCGCAGTTTCCCGCGGCCGTTTCGTTCCTGCGCGAGCGTAACGCCCTCGCCTTCTCTCAAGTCTCAATTCTCGATTCGGTCCCTGCTACCCTGCTCGTGCATGGTCCCCACGGGCGCGCTCTCGCTGCTCGAGGGCCGCACGGGGCGCGGCCGGCCGGTGACCGCCGGGAGGAGCTCCCACTTTCCGCCCGACCACGTCCAGGCTTCCTGGAAATAGTAGCCGGCGTAGCCGCCGTACATCGTGAGCTTGCCTGAGGTCGGATCGACTGCCATCCCGCCATTCATCCGCGGCGACGGGCGGGACTCCGGCTGGAGTTGCTTCCAGTTCTGTCCGTCCCACTCCCAGTGCTCGTCGAGGTACAGCTCCTCGGCGCTCTTGCCGCCGAACATGACGACGGTCTCCGTTTCCGGGTTGTACGCGGTGATCGCGCCGTAGCGGATCGGCGGCATGGTCGACGGCTTGAGCTCGACCCACTTCGTCCCTTCGAACGCCCACATGTCGCCGTAGCGCGTCACCGCGTCGTCGGAGGTCGGCCGTCCGATTCCGCCGTAGACCATCATCCGCTGCGAGGTGGGGTCGAAGAACATCGATGCCAGCCCCCGTGGCTTGGGAGCGGCTGCGTCCTTCGAGAGCTTCGTCCACGCGGTACCGTTCCAGGTCCAGGTCTCGCGCAGGTAGTTGATCTCGTCGAAGCCGCCGTACATCACCGTCTTCTTGAGCTTGGGATCGTAGGCACACGTCCGGAAGCGCGCACTCGTCGGCTTCGGGGTGAGCGAGTCGAACGACGTCCACTTCACCGTGTCCCACTCGGCCACGTTTCCGTTGTCGCAGATCGCGACGAATCGCTTCCGGTCGCTGTCCCACGTTCCGATCGGGTTGAAACAATCGTTCGGATAGGGATTCGAAATCATCCGCTCCCACGCTCCCGAGCGGAAGCTCCAGAGGTCGTTGTACGTCGAACGCCGGTCGTCGAGCCCGCCCATCAGCAGGATTCTCCCGGTCACCGGCTCTTCTGCGAACGCGAAGAGCGAGCGCCCCCCGGGGATCATGATCTCGTTTGACACCTCCCAGCCGTTGCGCCGGAAGATGTAGCTCTGGCTTCGCTCTTCGAAGTCGAACCCGCCGAAGAGCACCGACTGCTGCCGGGTGGGCTCGTTCGCCATTCCGAAGTTCGTCACGAAACCCGGAGTCGTCCGCGGCTGGAGCTGGGACCATTCGGTGCCGTGCCATACCCAGGTCTCGTTGACGGGGCTTCCCGTCGCGCATCCACCACCCTGCATCACGACGCGCGTGAAGAGCTCCTCGTAGACGAGGGCGCCGAACGACGTGCAGCGCGGGATCTTCTCGGTCGGAAGCTCGACTTTCGTCCACGCGCCCGACCCGCTCCGCTTGTACATCTGCGTCTTCCGGTCCGTGAAGACCTCTTCGTTCGAGATTCCGATCAGAAGCGTCTCGTCGCGCGCCGGGTCGTAGACCATGAGGGGATTGAGGACCTGCGGACCGGTCTCCTCGATCCGGGTCCAGTTCGCGCCATCGAACTCCCAGGTGTCGAAGAGCCCGACGGTGTCGACGTCGTAACCGCCGAAGATGACGAAGCGGTTGCGCACCTGATCGAATGCGAACGCGTGGGCCTGTCTCGCCTTCGGCTTCGTCGGCGGGTTGAGATCCCGCCAGGCGTCGCCCTCGAGCGTCACGGTGTCGTCGAGGAGGAGCGCCTTGTTCTTGTCGTCGAAGCCGCGGATTCCACCGAACACCAGAAGCCTGTTCTGGAACGTGTCCCAGACCATCGCGTGGCTCGACCGGCCGACCGGCGGATTCGCGGGATAGGTAGCGCTCCACTGACTCGTGCGCCACTCCCACACATCGTTCAGGTAGGTGCGCCTGCGGCTCGAATCCGCGGGGGTGGAGCCGCCGAACATCACGATCCGCTCCTTCGAGGGGCTCCAGACGAGACGCGTGCTCGTTCGCGCAGGGGGACGAGCGCTGGCGAGGCCCGCGATGAGAAGGAACGCTACGGCGATAAGGGCGATCCGGGCGCCGTTACGGGCCCCGGGGTTTCCGAGTGTCAGACTGCCGCAAGTCTTTTTCATCGTTAAGGTTTCACCGTTTTTGATCCGCTTTTCACGAACGCGGAGCGCCCCGCTCACATTCCTTTGGGACGCCAGTCCGTGCCGAGCTTTATCCTGATCGTTACCAGAAGCTCGTCGAGGTCGAGCTCCCGCGGCGCGTCCACCTCGTGATGCGAATACTCCGCCGTCACATCCGCGAATCGCGTCAGCCCGAATCGAACCCCGGCATCGTACTTCTTCCAGTCCCACCAGAAGCTCGGCGCCGGGAACGTCCCCGGGCCTCGGAAGTCGTTGTCGAGGCTGCTGTAACGCAGCGCCGGCTGCACGAATGGCACGACGCTGCTCGCGAGCGACAACTGCCATCCGGCCTCCACCTCCAGCCCCGTGCGGCCAAGGCCCGCAATCGTCTGGTCGACCGCCTGGCCCAGCAGGGTGAAGGGACCGATCTCGGAGTAGAACGCCACTCCGTACTCTTCTTTTCTCCGCCCTTCGGTCGCGAGCACGATCCCGAACGGGCCCGAGAGGATGTCGAGGTCGCCACCGTAGAACGTTCCGCTGAGGTCGACTTCGTCCGCGAGATCCCGCTCGTAATAGAACACCATCACGTCGAATCCGGAGCCGGTCGACTCGGACTGCCACCGATAGCCCAGCGCGCCCCCGAGCTCGGGGTTCGAGTCGTCGAAGACGTAGTCTTCCACCTCGGCATCGTAGAGGATCGGGAACCCGCTCTTGAGCTCGGGATCGGGAAAAGGCTGGAGCAGCTCGTCGATGCCGTGGTCGCCGGCCAGCGCGTTCGTGTCGCGCAGAAAGACCGGATTCCCGGTCGACCACTGCGCGCGCCAGTAGACGTTCCTTCCGAACGTTCCGCCGAAGAGCGCCTGCACGTCCTCGAGGCGATTGAAGGCGGTCGACGAGAGTCCATAACTCTCCAGCAATCGAACCGGCTGCCGCTCGATCTTCGGCGCCTTGCCGAACTGCGCGAAGAACGATGTGCGCTCGGGCAGATCGAGCAGTTCGGGCCGCTCGCCGAAGCGGATCCACGCCTCGTCGAGGTCGACGTCGCGATCCGTGGAGGTGGGATTCCGCTCGTAGAGGTCGATCGCGTCGATCTCCGCGCGCGCCGCGAAGTGCTTGCCGTAGGTGAGGTCGAGGCGGAGCGAAACGTTGCCTGCCTCCCAGTGCGTGCCCGGCTCGACGGTCTCGAGGAACGGGGTCGCCTGTCCCGGCGGGAGCAGTTCGGGGGGAAGCGGTGTCCGCGTCGCGAATCGCTCTCCTCCGCTGTCGCGGTAGTTCCCCTTGAGCTCGAGCTTCACGCTGGCGGCGAGGCCTTCGCTCTGCGCGCTCGCGCCGCGCGGCACGAGCGCTGCAACCACGCTGATCGCAGCGAGAAGTCCGTCACGAAGTCTCATCTTTGTCTTTGTCTCACGTTTCGGGGATCCGCGATTCCGCTCGGACCGATGAGAGTTTGCACTGCTCGCGCCACGATCGCCAACGGCGATCGGACCTGTTCACAGTTCGGTGTCGTGCACGCGGAAGCGTGAGGCTACCCAGAAGATGGCCGCTTCCGCGGCCATGAGCGGGGCGACAACCGGTGGCTGGACGGATAAGGGTTCCTTCCTTTGGCGGCCGCGCAAGCGGCCGTTTCTGGATAGCCCCACGCGTGAGCGTGGGGGTTGATGTCGATTGGTAATTCGCGCCGCGTCAGCGGCGCAAGAGGCGTAAGCCATGGTGCGGCGCTGTCGCGCTGCACGCCAGAATGCGCCGCTTCCGCGGCGCGGACGAGACTGTTCGCCGGTACCCCACGCTGACGCGTGGGGCTATCCAGAAGATGGCCGCTTCCGCGGCCATGAGCCCAACTCTCAATTCTCCAATCCGCTCCCGACCGGCGGCCCAAGCGATCCTTAACATCCCGCGCGCGGCGGCTCGTCGCTTCGCGCAAATCCAAGGAAGCAAGCGAATTAACGTGGGTCCCAAAACGAAAGAAAGCACCCTCCAGATCGCTCTTGGCGCCGATCACGGCGGCTACGAGCTCAAAGAACAACTAAAGAAACACCTTCGCGAGAGTGGGCACGCGATCCGCGACCTCGGCACGCACAGCAAGGATCCGGTCGACTACCCGAAGATCGCGCAATCGGCCGCCGAGCTCGTCTCGACCGGCGCCTGCCGCTTCGGGATCGTCATCGACGGTGCCGGGATCGGCTCGGCGATGGCGGCCAACAAGGTGCCAGGAGTCCTCGCCGCCGCGTGCAACAACGAGGCGCTCGCCCGCAACAGCCGGGAGCACAACGACGCGAACGTGCTCACCCTCGGCGCGGGCCAGGTCGATCTCGAGACCGCCAAGCGAATCGTCGATGTCTTCCTCGGGACCGAATGCACGGTTGACCGCCACCAAAGGCGCGTTAAGATGATTCGAGACCTCGAGAAAGGAAAGCGGAGCGTGAGCCCAGGATCGATGAACGATCTCTCTGCGGATGATTTTGCGCGCATCGCCGCGCGCGTGCGCGACCTTCTCCAGACCGGTAGCACGGCCCCGTCCGCCGGCCCCGCCCTGCCTCCCGAAAAGCTGGTCAAACTGATCGACCACACCCTGCTCAAGCCCGAGGCGGTCACCGAGGACATCGAGAAGCTCTGCGACGAGGCGAAGAAGCACGGCTTCTACTCGGTCTGCGTCAACTCGAACTGGGTCGCGAAGGCGCGCACCTTCCTGCGTGGCTCCCCGATCAAGCTCTGCAGCGTGGTCGGCTTCCCGCTCGGCGCCCAGACGCCCGAGATCAAGCTCCTCGAAGCGCGAAGGGCCATCCGCGAAGGCGCCAATGAGATCGACATGGTGATCAACATCGGCGCGCTGAAGGGTAAGGACGACCTGCTGGTCGCCCGCGACATCCGCGGCGTGGTCGAGGCCTGCAAGGAAGGGCGTGCGCTCTCGAAGGTCATTCTCGAGACGGCGCTCCTCACCGACGAGGAGAAGATCCGCGGCTGCCAGCTCGCGATGAAGGCGGGCGCGGACTTCGTGAAGACCTCCACCGGCTTCTCGAAAGGCGGCGCGACGATCGAAGACGTGGCCCTCATGGCGCGTACCGTCGCTCCGCGAAAGCTCGGCGTCAAAGCCTCCGGCGGCATCCGCACCTACGCGGACGTGGTGAAAATGGTCGAAGCTGGCGCGACGCGCGTCGGCTGCTCGGCCAGCGTGAAGATTCTCGAAGAGGCCGTGCAACTGGCCTCGGGAAAAGGATGAGACGATGGCCGAGCTTCGCTGCTATGTATTCATCGACAAGCTCCAGCCTCAGTTCGCCTCGTTCCTCGGGACGGTGGCGCAAGGCTTCCTTCCGGTACCGGACCAGGCCGCGCTCTTCGTCGAGGTCGCGCCGGGCATGGACATCATGCGCGTCACCGACGTCGCCCTGAAGGCGACCGACGTGAAGCCGGGCATGATGATCATCGAGCGGATGTACGGCATGCTCGAGATCCACTCCGACTCGCAGGCCGACGTGCGGCGCGCGGGCCAGGCGATCCTCGACTCGCTCGATCTAAAGGAAGAGGACCGCATCAAGCCGGAGATCACGTCGAGCCAGGTGATTCGCAACATCTCCGACTACCACAGCCAGCTGATCAACCGCACACGGCACGGCGACATGATCATCCCCGGCCAGACCCTCTACGTTCTCGAAGTCGCTCCCGCCGGATACGCGGCAATCGCGGCGAACGAGGCGGAGAAGGCGGCGAACATCAACATCCTCGAGGTCCGCGCTTTCGGCAGTTTCGGTCGCGTCTACCTCGGCGGCGAAGAGCGCGACATCGACGTCGGATACCGCGCGGCCGAAGAGGCGATCCTCTCGATCGCCGGACGACCCGGCCGCGTCTGACAAACCTGGAAACGATGGAAGTCCGCGCCCTCGGGGCGACGCGACATTAGGGAGGAAGACTCATGGCGGAAGCGCTTGGCATGATCGAAACGAGGTCGTTTGCTGCGGTCGTCGAGGCCGCCGATGCGGCCGTCAAGGCCGCGAAGGTCGAGCTCGTCTCGTACGAGAAGACCGGCGGCGGATACACGACCGTAATCATCCGCGGCGACGTAGCGGCGGTGAAGGCCGCATGTGATGCCGCGCAGCTCGCGGCCGGACGCATCGGCGACGTCGTCGCCGTGCACGTCATCGCGCGCCCACACGCCAGCGTCGACGCGGTCATGCCGCTCGGCCACATGGCGGCGAAGTCGTCGAAGTCGTCAAAGTCCGGCGAGTAGAAGAACGCCTGACGGGAAGCCACTGACGGCCTCGCGCCGTCCGAGGGCGATTCCGGGAAGGAACATCCATGCAACTCGCGAGAGTCGTGGGAACTGTCGTCGCGTCGCGCAAAGAGCCGAACATCGTGGGGCTGAAGCTCCTCGTGGTCCGGCCGATCGACGAAGACGGCCGAGAGACGGGCAATACGCTCGTCGCGGCGGATGCCGTGGGTGCGGGGCCCGACGAGATCGTACTCATCGCCGCCGGCAGCTCGGCGCGCCAGACCGAGGCGACCGACAAGCGTCCGGTCGACCTCGTCGTCATGGCGATCGTCGACAGCTGGAACGTCGGCGACGCCGTGAAGTACAGGAAGTGAGCCGATGACGCGCCTGACTGACCGGGAGATCGACGAGATCGCGCGGCGCATCGCCGCGGACCTCTCGCGAAGCACGCCCGAGGGCGCGCCCGCTCCCGCGCCGCTCCCCTCGCCTGTCGCCACCGCCGACGGCTCCGTCGTCTCGACGGTGCACGGGCTCGGCATCCACGTGACGGTCGCCGACGCGGTCCAGGCCGCCTCCGCGGCGCAGCCGAAGTACGCGTCGCTGCCGCTCGCGCAGAGGGCGAAGATCATCGAGTCGATGCGGCGCGCGATGCGCGAGAACTGCGAGATGCTCTCGAAGGCGGCGCACGACGAGACCGGTCTCGGGCGTTACGAGGACAAAGTCGTCAAGAACAGGCTCGTCACGGAGAAGACGCCGGGACTCGAAGACCTGGCCCCGATCGCGATTACCGGGGATCGCGGGCTGACGCTGATGGAGCCCGCTCCGTTCGGTGTCATCGGCGCGATCACGCCGACGACGAATCCGACGTCGACGATCATCTGCAACTCGATCGGCATGCTGGCGGCCGGCAACAGCGTCGTCTTCAACGTCCATCCGAACGCGAAGAACTGCTCGATGCAGACCGTCGCGCTGCTCAACAAGGCGATCATGGAGGAAGGCGGCCCGGCGAACGTCGTCACCGCCGTCGCGAACCCTACGATCGAGTCGGCCCAGGAGCTGATGAGCACGCGCGGAATCCGCCTCGTCGTCGTGACCGGCGGACCCGCGGTGGTCAAGGCGGCGATGGCGAGCGGCAAGCGCGCGATCTGCGCCGGCCCGGGCAATCCTCCCGTCGTCGTCGACGAGAGCGCGGACATCGACAAGGCGGGGCGCGACATCGTCCTCGGTGCCTCCACCGACAACAACATCATCTGTACCGACGAGAAGGAAATCCTCGCGGTCTCCTCGATCGCCGACGCGCTCCTCGCCTCGATGGCGCGCCAGGGAGCGATCGTGATCCCGCGCGAACGGCTCGCGGAGCTCGAGCGCGTCGTCTTCAAGGAGATGAAGGGCCCGCGCACCCCCGGTTATGTCGATCCGAGCCTCATCGGCAAGAACGCCTCGGTCATCCTCGCGAAGATGGGGATCAATGTCCCCGACTCGGTCCGCCTCGCGGTCATCGAGGTCGACGAGAACCATCCCCTCCTCTGGACCGAGCAGATGATGCCGGTCATGCCGCTCTGCCGCATCCCCGACGCGAACCGTGCGATCGATTTCGCTGTCGAGGTCGAGGGACGCAAGCGCCACACCTTCGTGATGCACTCGAAGAACCTCGACAACCTTTCGCGGATGGCGAAGGCGTGCGACGCGTCGATCTTCGTGAAGAACGGACGCTCGCAGGCCGGGCTCGGGCTCGACGGCGAAGGCTTCTGCTCGTTCACGATCGCGAGCCCGACGGGCGAAGGCCTAACCGGCCCGCGAAGCTTCTCGCGGTGGCGCCGCTGCGTGCTCGTCGACAATTTCAGGATCACATGATGAAGACGTTCTCGTCTCTCGCGATACTCGACTTCGACAACATCCCCGCGGGGGTGTACGCGGTCGATTCGATCCTCAAGAAGGCGCCGATCGCCTTCATTCGCGCGGGTACCGTCACGCGCGGCCGCTACCTCGTCATCTTCGGCGGCTCCACGGCCGCGACGCAGGAGTCGCTCGACATCGCTCTCTCGATCTCCGGCGACTCGGTCATCGATCACACGTTCCTTCACGACATTCATCACGCGCTCGCGGAAGCGGTCTTCGGTAAGCGTCGCGGGGCGGTTGGGTCACTGCTCGTGGTCGAGACGGCGACGGCATCGTCGATCGTTCGCTCGGTCGAGGCCGCGCTCAAAGGGACGCCGGTCGAGCTGATCGAGATCCGGCTTTCGGACGCGGGCCTCGCGGGAAAGGGAGTGGCGTTCCTCGCGGGATCGCTCCCCGACGTCGAGGCCGCCGCGGCGCTCGCGGCGGCAGGGACCGGCGATCCGATCCACGGCTTCCGCTACCGGCTGATCGCCGCGCCGCACGAGACTCTCGAGCGTGCCGTCGCGGGATCGACTCAGTTCGACCAGGCCCAGCTCCTCGAGCTCGACGGAGAGGCAGGCTGATGCTGCTCGGCCGGGTCATCGGAGTCGTCGTCCCGTGCGTCGTCACGCCGGGGCTCGAGGGGGTGCCGATGCTCCTCGTGCAGCCGCTCGACAAGACGCTGAAGCCGAAAGGAAAAGCCATCGTCGCCGCGGACGCGACGCGCACGGCTGGCCCCGGCGAGCTCGTCTCGTACGAAGGCGGGCGCGAGGCCGCGATGGCGCTCGCAGTCACCTTCGTGCCGGTCGATCACGCGATCATCGCGATCGTCGATGGCGTCGAAGTCGGAGGCGCGAAGTGATCCTCGGTCGCGTTATCGGCGAGATCCACGGGACGATCAAGCACCCGTTCTACGACGGGAAGAAGCTTCTCGTGGTGGAGAAGACCTCGCATGCCGGGACCCCGACCGGTGACTACATCATCGCCGCCGACTCGGTGGGTGCCGGCGTCGGCGAGGACGTGCTCGTCCTCGACGAAGGCACCGGAGCGCGACAGGTGTTCGGTTCGGCGGACGGACCCGTGCGGTCGGTGGTCGTCGGGATCATCGATTCGGTCGACGTCTGACCGAATTGCAGCGCCACGGACGTTCGTAGGGGCGACGCGCTGCGTCGCCCGTTTCTCTCCAGTCGACGAAGACGAGAACGGGCGACCCGACGGGTCGCCCCTACGAAGACCAATTCAGCGCGATTTTGCTCGAGTCGACCTCACCGTCGCCCCCGCTTGGCGAGGTTCATCATGTTCTTCCCGCGATCGATGTAGGCGTCGCCTTCCATCTTGTTCCCGAGCGCCGAGTGGACTTTGCCGGCGTAGAACCAGGCGAGGCCGCACTTCGGATCGATGCGCATCACTTCCTTCAGCGCGGTGAGCGCCTGGCTCGCGGTGGTCGCCATCAACTGGAACTTGCAGTAGATGACCTCGGCCTGGTAGACGCCGTTCTGCGCGTCGCACTCGGCCGCGAACTGGAAGTGCGACAGCGCTTCCCGATGTCGCCCTGCCTCCGACAGCTGCCGGCCAATCCGGTGCTGCGCCTCCGGGTCGAGGAGCACAGGGGCCGAGGCCGTGGAATCGGCCTTCGCCACCTCGACCGGCTTCGGCGTCTCGCGAGCAGCCCGTCTCCTGCCGATCAACGCGTTGCGCCGATCGGCTTCGGCGAGCTCCGCGTAGGCGCGCGCCCCTCCGAGGAACAGGTCCTGCGCTTTTTCTGCGAGCGCGTCAGGCCCTTCCGATTCGAACTGCCAGGGAGCGAAGCGCTTCGCGAAACTCATCCATGCGTCGAGGAGTTCCGCGGAGGTCGCCGTCTCGGCCAGCTCGAACAGGTCGAAAGCGTCCTTGCGGCGGAAGCTGAGGTAGACGCGCATGAGGTCGTCGCGCGACATCGCTGCTACGGCCGGAGCCGGCGCTCTCTCGTCTTGAAACGAGGCACCTGGCTCGGCAGGCAGCACCTTCGCCGGCTGAGCTTTTCTCCGCTCGACAAAGGGCGGGGGCGGAGTGATCGCCGCGGGCGCGACGACCTTCTTTACCAGTTCGTCTTCGGGTACAGCGATACGGAGGAGTAGCAGCGGATAGAGCTGGCGGCCGAATTCCTCGGAGGGCTGCCCCGACGCGCGAAGCAGTTCCTCACCCGTACCACCCTGGGCGAGGGCGCGAGCGAGCGCCTGCTGTTCGGAGGTCAGGCGCAGGTCGTCGAGCGGAAAGAGCGGCTCGGTGTTGAGTGTGAGCCGTTTCGTGCCGAGCGACGACACCGCGGTGTCGACGTCGGCCTGTGACGCGAACTTCGCGATCCCCGTGACCAGAAGCTGCGAGGGCTTCACGCGCAGCGGCGACTCCACCGGAGGCACGTCGTGTGAGATCCGAAAGGTCCCCGAGCTCCAGGTGAATCCGTCGAGGAGCTTTCGGGCGAGATTCTGCTGGAGGAGCTTGTAGAGGTCGGTCGCGCTTACGAGATCGTGCTCGACGAGTAGATCCTCGAAAGGCACGCTCTTCGCGACGGAGGCATTCAGCACGGTGTGGTATTCGGCCTCGCTCAGCCTTCCGAGAGAAATCATGTAGCGGCCCAACGTCTCGGTGGCGACGTTCGAGAAGCACTCCACCGGATAGCCTTCGTCGAAGACGACGCGCTTCTGCAACGGCGTCCGCTTCATCTCGAGCACGACGCTCTGCTGGTGCACGGCGAGCGCCAGCACGAGGTTCGCAAACGGAACCTCGGCCAGATCGCCCGAACGCAATAACGCGATCGCTCTCAGCTTTTCCAGGGTAGGGATCAAACCGACGCCTCTCTCCAGCTTGATTATAGACGGGAGGCCCGGCTACGCGCAGGCCGCGGGGCTCCGAAGCGCCGATTCGCCAGGCGACACGGTACCGCCGCGATTACGCGACGCCCGGCCAGCAGACCTGACCCCCGCTGTCGCGAAGGATCGGGCGAGGTACGGACCAGTCGTCGTCCTGAGCGCAGCGAAGGACCTCTCAGGGTTCTACACACTCGCAACCGGACGAAAACCCAAGGGCTGAAGACTTCCTCGGTAGAACCCTGAGAGGTCCTTCGCTTCGCTCAGGACGACATGTCGTGCGAGAGGCGCAGAGTGGGCTGCCTACGGGCGGTCCCATCCTTGCGATCCCTGGTTCATCCGTCACCGATGTGCTGTGCGCTCCGCCTCGGTTCTCGCTGTCAGGTTGCCCGGTTTTTCGCCAAGCCGCCCGTACTCAATGAATTAGGCCAGTTCGGCCCCGGGCTCGCGTCGGTTCTGCTTCGACGCGTTCGGGAGCAGAATCATTTCACAGGCCCAATCGGATGTCTCGCGGGCACCGATCGCGGAGCGCGCGCGACCCCGGCAAGGACCTCGCATCGTGAACAGTCTGATCGATGGAGGGCCCTCGTGATGCCAGGCTGAGCCAGCGCAGCCTCCGGGAGAGCGGTGCGCCTTCCGAGATCTGCAGCGCCTACCGCCGATCCCGTGCTGTTCAACGCAACGAGCCGAAGGCCCCCGAGACCTTCGAGAAGCAGAGGCCGCAGATCTCCGGAACTCGTTCGTCACATGAGGAGAATCGACATGCGGAACAGAGAATCAGGAAATGCCACACTCGTCGTGCTGATCATGCTCGCCATGATCTGCGTGGCGTGGACGGTCAGCGCGGCCGAGCCCGCGAAGCCGGCCTCGCAGACGACCCAGCAGCAGCCGGCGATGCCCGTCGGGACGACGGTGCCCGCGCCGATCCAGAAGCTCGAGTGCGTCGTTCAGGGATCGCCTACCGAGTTTCCGGACGACATTCACCTGACGAATGCAGGAAACGTGAAACTCGAGAAGGGGACGAAGATCTCGTGGGCGCTTCCGAACACGACGCGCAAGGGCACCTACACGCTCGCCGCGGACGTCGCTCCCGGCTCCGGCGTGTTCATGTCCGGAGTTCTCGGCGGCGGCCATCCCGCGGGCGCGGTGTGCACATGCTCCGTCGCGGCCAGTCGGATGATGTCGCCGGTACAGCCCGGCTCGATGCGGCCAGTACTCCGCTACTCGCTCGACTGCACGGTGCAGGGCACGCCGACCGAGTTCCCCGACGACGTCTACATCTTCAACAAGGGGACGGTCGCGGTTGCCAAGGGAAAGGTTCTGCACTGGTCGATTCCGAACACCACTCGCGCGGGGGACTACACACTCACCGAGGAGCTCGCGGCGGGTAAGGGAGTGTTCGTGTCGGGTGCTGTGGGCGGCGGAATGTCGGCCGGCGTCAAGTGCGGCGTCACGGTGAAGTGATTCGTCGTCCCTCCCGGTGCAGTCAGCGGGAGTCGATGGCGAGGAGCCCGCGCGGAAGTCAGGGTTAGGCGAGCGTGTTCCGGGTCGGACCTTCGGGCGGTGAGCGAGGCGGCCGGGGTCGTCAAATCGACGAACCCGGCGACTCGCGTCACTCGCTTCGCCAGCTTCGAGGGTCCGACACTCTCCGCCCGAACCTCTGATCCCCGTGCCGATCCCTGCCCAATGCGTGGGAAGGAGACGAATCATGCGCGGCATCGTCGGCGGATCCACATCGAGTCCTCGGCTGCTTACGGCTGCCCTCGTCACCCTGATGATCTTCGCCGCGGGCGACTCCTCGGCGGCCGTCACGACCTCTCCACCGTCAGCCACGGTCGTCGCGGGTCAGGTCAGTCCGCCGATTTCCCTGACTCTGACGTTCCCTCCCGATCCGTTCGGGGGGATCACCGGCGCGACGGTGATCTTCGCTGGCCTGCCCGCCGGCGCCTCGACCATTCCGAGCCCGATCATGGTCTCTGCCCCGCCCGGAGTCGGAACTGCGTCCACTTCGTTCAGCATCGCGACGAGCATCAGTTCCCCTCCGGGAATCCACCCGATCTCGATCACGACCTCGCCCGACATCGGTGCCGGAACGGGGATGTTCGTCCTCGTCATCCCGGCTCCGTCGTTCGACACGTTTATCGCTCCGAATCCCGTGACGATGCCCTGGGGCGGGTCGGCGTCCGTGACCGTGTCCACGACGCCTAACTTCGGCTTCGCGAGCGACATCACCTACGCCTTTGCCGGCTTTCCCTCGGGAATCACCGCGGGGGGCAACCGGGTCGTGAGCCCGCCGTACGTTCCGGCGGGATTCGCGTTCACCGTGGCGGCCGGGACGCCACCCGGCGTCCACACGGGCTCGCTCGTCGCTACGTGGCTCGCGCCCGGGCCCCAGACGCGCTCGTTCCCGATGACGGTGATCGTGCAGCGGCCGACCCTCGCCGCATCGTTCAGCCCCCCGACCGTCAGCATCATCGACGGCGGCCCCTCGGTCGAGGGCACTCTCAGCCTCACGCCCGGCGCGGGCTACGCGGGCTCGCCCACACTCGTGTGGGGCCCGATCCCGCCGGGGCTCGAAGTCACTCCCCTTGCACTTCCCTCGCCGGCGCTCCCTCCCGCGCAGTCGACTCCAGTCAGCATTCGCGCGAGAGGAGCGGTTCCCGGGGTCTACACGCTGTCGACTCGGGTCACCGACCCCGCCGCGACAGTCGACGTCACGGCGATGCTCGTCGTGACGGTTGCGCCTCCTCCCGACGCCACGCTCACCGTCTCTCCTCCCGCGATCAGCGTGATTGCGGGACGCTCCGCGAGCGTGACCGTCGGCGCCACCGGGATCAACGGGTTCGCGGGGACGCTCAGCGTCACATCTCCGTCGCTCGTGTCGATCGTATTCTCCCCCGCCACCTTCAGCCTCCGTGCGGGCGAATCGCGCGAGGTCGCGGTGCAGGCAGCGCCAACCGCAGCACCTGGAACGCTCTTCGGCTCATTCAGCGCAACATCGCCCGACCTCAGCGGCACCCGAAGCGCGATGCTCGTACTAACGGTTCTCCATCAGCCGCCGGAGATTACGAGCGCGACACCCCCCGCCCTCACAGCCGGCACGATCGGGGTGCCGATTCGACTCACCGGGACGAACTTCCGTCCGGGAGCGATCGTGACGATCACTCCCGCGGGGCCGGCGGTCACCAGCACCATCGTCAGTTCGGCCACTCTTGCGGAAGTCGTGGTGACGACACCGATCGAGACGACTACCGGACGCTATCGGATCGACCTTCGGAATCCCGACGGTGGAACGACGGCGAACGGAGCGCTCGTCATCGTTTGTCCTCCGAGCTCGCTGGGGGCTCCGCTGAGCGTGCCGACGGCGGCAATCGTTTTCCCTCGCCCCTACACTGCGGTCGCGAACGGCGAGAACGTCTTCCCGCGAGCCGTGCTCGCCACGACGGGCATCGGTACCGTCATCGGCACCTGGCGCCTCGACGGCGCTGCGTTCGATCAGTTCGTCGTTCCGGTCAGCGGCGGCCTTCCCGTCGAGGTGAAGGCAAAGATTCCGATCCCCGTCGCGACGCACGGCGAACATCGGCTGGAGCTCGCGATCGAACAGCCGCAACGACTCGTCACCGAGCCGGTCCCGATCATCGTCAGCGTCGAGAGCAACAGCGGGCTGCAGATCTTCGATCCAGCGGATGGCGCCGAGGTTAGGCTCGACGGGGGCACGCGCTTTCGCTGGTCGATCGTTCCGGGAGCTACCGGCTACGAGGTCGAGATCGTCGCTGCCAGCCAGGAGCGTCCGCTGTTGATTCGTCTTTCCGACTCGCGCTGGAGCCCCGACGCGGGCACGCTCGCGCGATTCGGTCCGGGAAGGCATCGCTGGCGCGTCGCCGCGGTCTTCCCAGGCGAGGTGCGCGGCGAGCCGGCGCCGTGGCGCACCTTCGTGATTCCGGGCCCTGCGGCATCGGCAAATCCGTCCGGACGCGCTGAGATGCCCTCCGCAGCATCGTCTCCCTATCATCTCGCCTCACTGCGCCAGTCCTCGCTCGAAGACTCACTGCAGGAATTGCAGGACGATGCAATCGCTCCCGAGAGCGCGAACGAACCCGCTCTGCCCCACGAGTGGGAGTACACGCTTCTCGGTTCCGCCACAGCTACCGACGAGGACGTGCCTTCGCTCTCCGACGCGGCGCGAATCCAGCTCACGACGACCGGCGATCTCGAGGAGACCACCTGGGTGACGAAGTGGACAGGCGACCTGAGCGGGAGGAAGGATCTCGATCCAGAGTACGACACCGAACCGGAGAGCCGCGCCTGGCAGATCGAGTCAGGCGCAATCCAGTCGCGATCCCGCGAGGAGCTTCGCGCCGGCTACTCTCCTCCCGAGTTCCTCGACCAGAGCGAGTTCCTCGCGGCAGGGCTGGCGCGTGGAGGCGCATTGGGCAAAGTGGCGACACCGCTCGGCAGCATCTCGCTCTATGACACATTTCACGACGACGCGGCCGGAGCCGTGAGCGCGTACGAGTTGGAGCAACGCCTCTCCGGAGCCGCGTGGGAGGCGCCGCTCGACCCGAACCGGACGCTGCTGCGCGTCTACGGGCTGCGGGCCCGCGGGGCCGCGTCGGCCGAGGTGCCGGAGACGGAGGCCGAAGCACTCGGCGTGCTCTGGCGCTACAACGCGACCCCGACGCTCACGCTACTCGTGGAGGGAGCGCAGGGCAGCCTCGACGGCGTGCGCCACGACAACGGCGAGGAGATCGACGGCTACGGAGTGCACCTCGGAGCCACCGGGACGCGCGGCACGTTGAGTTATGGCTTCAACTTTCGCAGGATCGACGCCGATCTCGTCAACCCGGCGAACATCGGCCTCAGCGCCGGCGCGGTGCCCGATCGAATCGGCGGCGACCTGATGTTAGGCAAGACCTTCGGAACGACATCGGTCTCGCTTCAGCTGCGAACGCTGGAAAGCGGCACGCTCGCGGACGGCTCGGGAGAGGATGTCGTCGAAGACAGCGGGACGATCAGCGTCTTCGCGCCGATCGGCACGAAGGTCTTTCTCAGCGCGACCTCGTCACTCACCACGACACAGTGCGACGCGGATCTCGAGCACTTCTCCCCCGGCTCGGACCGCTCGTTGCTCGTGGTCGGCGTCACGCTCACGGAGTCGGTCAAAGGGCTCTCTTTCTCGGAGTCGCTCAGCTGGCAGGACGTAAGCGACGATCTCACTCCGGCGTTCGACTCCACGGTCACCTCGGGGACGCTCACCGCGGGTGGAGCGCTCGGTTCGTCGGTCATGCTGAACGCTCTGCTGTCGGGCACCCGCTCCGAGTCCCCTTCGCCGGTCGGCGTCACCGATCTCTGGCTCGCCTCGCTACAGCCGACGATCAACTGGGCGCAGACCGGGCTCTCGTTCACTCCCCGCGCCTCGTTCACGCGGGTCGAGAGCGACCTCGGCGGTACGAGTGACAGCGAGCAGTACCAGTTGATCGTCCAGTGGTCCCCCGCCTGGTGGCGATCGCTCGTCAACGTGCAGGCCGGCGCCGACTGGAGCCGGAACTCCGTCGACGGGCTGCCGACGCCTTCGTTCGATCAGCGCATCGTGGCGAGCCTAACGCTTCGCTGGGGCCTCTCCCGCGCGCTTCTCGCAGCGGAGCCCCCGACACCGCTTCCCACCGTGCCTGCGACGTCAGCGCGCGTCGCGAGTTCCCATCGTCTCTCGTTCCACTGACCGCGCGAAGATTCCGTCGAGTCAGGGAACCGTGGTCACGATGGCGACGCACTTCCGTTTTCCGAGGCGGCGATACGCGTGCGTCACGGAGGGATCGAAGTGGATCGCGTCACCGGTGCCGAGCTCGTGCTCTTCGCGACCGATCCGGATCCCGAGCTTCCCTTCGAGCACGTAGACGAGTTCCGCCCCGTCGTGTGCATGCTCGTGCGACTCCGACGCGTCGACGGCCTCGAACTCGGCGAGGTACGAGCTCATCTTCCGCTCGGTCGCCTTGAAGTCGAGGCTCTCGAACCAGTAGCTCACCCGTGCCGCGTCGGGGTTCGCCGGAAACCGCTGCCGCTCCTCCCGTCGGACGATCGACACGCGGCTCTTCGAGTCGGTCGTGAAGAAGTAGTCGAGCCCCACGCCAAAGACGAGAGCGATGCGGAGTAAGGTCGCGAGCGGTGGATACATCCGGGAGCGCTCGATCTTCGAGAGGAGCGCGGGGGAGAAACCGGTGTGTTTCGCGAGCTCGACGAGGCCCATCTTCTTCCTCATCCGCAGCGCGTGGACTTTCTCTCCGATCTCGTATCCGCGAAGTGCCTCTTCAAGTGTTTCGGACAGCATCAGGTGGCCTCGTATCGCTTGTTCATCGGTTGTTCACCGCTGTTTTTCGTCTCAGGACAATTGTCGAGGAATCCTTGAGTGCCAGGAAAACGATCAAAGCGTTCAGCCTTGAAGTCAAAACATTTTTCTCTATAGTAAATCACCGTGCGACGACGCACAACGACAACAACCACCTTTACGAGGAGAAATCAATGACTCGCATCTCGATCCTGGCCCTTACGGTACTCATGCTCACCATCCCCGCTACGGCGGGCAACTACGGCAAACCCCCGACGGCGGACATCGTCGACACGGCGGTCGCCGCAGGCTCGTTCAACACGCTCGCCGCCGCACTGAAGGCGGCCGGACTCGTCGACACGCTCAAGGGCGCGGGCCCGTTCACCGTCTTCGCCCCGACCGACGAGGCGTTCGCAAAGCTCCCGAAGGGAACGGTCGAAGACCTCCTCAAGCCCGAGAACAAGGCGAAGCTGACCGCGATCCTCACCTATCACGTCGTTCCGGGAAAGGTGATGGCTGCCGACGTCGTGAAGCTGACCTCAGCGAAAACGGTGCAGGGCTCGTCGGCTAAGGTTGCAGTCAAGGGCGGCAAGGTGACAATCGATGGCGCCAACGTGATCAAGGCGGATATCGCGACGTCCAACGGCGTGATTCACGTGATCGATTCGGTGATTCTTCCTAAAATGTAGACTGCGCATCGCGCGGCTCTAACGAGGGTGCCCGCCCCGCGCGGGCACCCTCGACTTTTCTCCGTCTGAGACTCGAGGAGCAGCAATGTCGGACAATCTGGTGTACGTCGTCGTCGGAGCCACCGGCGGAATCGGTCGCGCTCTTTGCGCACGCCTAACGAGCAGAGGATCTCGCCTCGTGGTCGGCTCACGTCGCGAAGGCGAGACGCTCTCGCTCGCAGCGCAGTTCGGCGCCGTCGGAACTGCACTCGACGCTCGTGACGCGAAGCAGGTGGGGTCGATCTTCACAGCGGCGTCAGCGGCCTTCGGCAGAGTCGACGGCGTCGTCAACCTCGCCGGGTCTCTCCTGCTGAAGCCCGCGCACCTCACGTCGGACGACGAATGGCGCGAGGTGATCGACACGAACCTGACGACCGCGTTCAACGTCATGAGGCAGTCCGTTCGATCGTTTTCGAAGGAAGGAGGATCGATCGTGCTCGTTTCGACCGCGGCCGCATCGATCGGCCTTGCGAACCACGAAGCAATCGCTGCTGCAAAGGCGGGAGTCGAAGGGCTCGCGCGATCCGCCGCGGCATCGTATGGCTCCCGCAACATTCGCATCAATTGTGTGGCCCCCGGGCTCACGCGCACACCGCTCACGTCCCGAATCGTCGACAATCCGGCGGCTCTGAAGGCCTCGGAAGCCATGCACGCGCTAGGACGCATCGCCGAGCCTGACGACGTCGCGGCCGCGATCGAGTTCCTGCTCACACAGACTTCGATGACCGGATCGGTCATCAGTGTCGATGGCGGCCTTTCGAACGTCCGCTCGAAGTGATCCGCAAGAACCAATGGAGGCCGACGCCGTCATCGCTGGCGGCCGCCGAGTCTCTCCTCGGGGCGACACCGATCGCAGCGACGTGACCCTCGACACTGATCCCCGTCACCGAATCGTCACCTTCGGTCCTCCCGCTTGGTATGTTCCTTGAAATGTGCATGGCCATGATCACTTCGATCACGGAGGCCAACATGAACGAATCAAGGCACTTCACTTCACGTTTTGCAGCCATCCTCGCTGTCGCGGCACTCGTCGGGACGTCCGCTTTTGCAGAATCCCGTCCTCCGAGGACGACAGACACTCGAGGTAAGGCACGAGAGACGGTGCAGCGCAATCGCCCCGTGGCTCCCGCTCCCATGCGCGCCGGTCGCGCCGACGCGAAGCAGCAGCGTCCCGCCACCACCAATCGATCGGTGGCTCCCGCTCCCGTGCGCGCCGGTCGCTCCGATGCGAGCCAGCAGCGTCCTGTGATCGCCGATCGTTCGGATCGCGTCAAGGGCGGCGACTCGAATCGCGGCCAGGCGAAACCCCGAGAGCAGGGGCGTTCCTATGACAAGGGCCGTTCCGAAGGACGCAGCAATCACGACAGGGGCGGCCAGTCGTACAACGGGTCGCGCGGCGGCAACCACGATCGGGGCGGCAACAAGCAACCGTCGTATGGCGGAAATCACGCCAAGCGGATGCCTTACTACGCGCATGGCCGGGTTTCGAAGGTTCATCACTACGGGAATGGCTACCGCGTCTGGGTTCATGGCGCGCCGTATCCGTTCTTCGTTCCCACGGCGTACTACCATCGCGGCCACTTCGGCATTGGTATGACGATTCGCGTGGGCGGCTACTACAACCCGCGCGGCTATTACGACTACTACGGCGATTACGCGAGCAACGCGATCGCGGGCAGGCAGCTTCGAGGCATCGTGGAGAGCATCGACCACTACCGCGGCCTGTTCGTCGTCAACCTCGCCGGTCAGGATGGGTACGTCACCGTACGGATCCCCGACCGCTACGAGCGAATCTGGGAAGGCGCGTACGTCGTCATTTACGGCGACTGGGGCCGTGAAGGACTCTTCCTCGCGCGCGACGTCGACGTGATCGACGATCGCTATCGCTGGTAAATCCGTTCAGGGGCACGGCACTGCCGTGCCCCTACTTTTCACTCCCCATCGCGTAGAGACCGTCCGCAAGCGACTCGATCTCTCCCCGCATCGCGAGCTTCTCCCGCCACTCCACAGGAATCCCCTCCTCGCCCCAGAACGCTCCCGCGATCTGTCCCGCAATCGCCGACGTGGTGTCGGCGTCGTCGCCGAGATTAGCGGCGAGCAGGACCACCTCTCGAAAGTCGCGGCCTCGGTGGAAGGCCCACATCGCCGCCTCGAGCGCCGCGACGACGTAACCCGTGCCGCGAATGTCCGGCGGATCTCTCCGTAGAAACGAGCCGTCCGCAATCGCCGCAACCGCGCGATGCGGAGGTGCAGAAGGGTCGACGAGTCCCGCCGGCGCGACGATCTCTTCCTTCGACGCGCCGGACAGTGCGCGAAGCAGATATCGCGCGAAGAGCCTGCACGAGTCGACGCACTGCGCGGACGCGTGAGTCGTGCGCGAGCTGTCCTCGGCCCGGGCAACCGCCTCGTCCGGTTTCGACGCGAACGCGAGCACCACGGGAGCGAGGCGCATCAGCGAACCGTTGCCCGACGCGTTCGAGTCGGTGCTCCCGGCGAACGGCTCGCCCGTTCCGAGATACCTGGCGAGCGCGGCCCGCACCGTGGTTCCGATATCGAAGCACTCGCCGGTGCTCGAAAGGTGCCCGTCCTTCCACCAGCGCACGAAGCGCTCCATCTGATCGCGCTCGTCGAACCCGCCGCACTCCACGAGAGACTCCGCGAGACAGAGCGCCATCGACGCGTCGTCCGTCCATTCGCCGGGCCTGAGGCTGAACGGTCCGCCTCCCGTCATGTCGCTGATCGGGTCGAACGATCCGGGCGAGCGGAACTCGAGCGTCGTGCCGACCGCGTCGCCGGCAGCGAGCCCTAACAGCGCACCACGAAATCGAGACCGAAGTTCGATCGAATTCTCAGTCACGTGTCCGCTCCTCACTCCAACGGGATGCGTTCCTTGTTTCCCGCCAGCCATGCGTCAAACGTCAGCAGCGCGGGATTCAGCGACCGCGCGACCTCGAGGTCGCGCGCGCCGCAGAACACCTGCTCGAAGTCACGCTTGAACTGGAACATGTTGCTGAGGTCGTCCGCGCCGGGGAAGCCGAATCCGCGGTAGACGTCGGGCGTCACCGCGTTGTACTTCACCGTGACTCCCAGGGCGCGGGAGAGCGACGCTGCCATCTCGTCGCCGGTGAGATGCTCGCCCGCGATGCCTACGAACTTCCCGGCAAGACCCGGCCCTTTCCGAAACACCCCGTAAGCGCATTTCCCGATGTCCTCGACTGCGATTCCCGGGAGCTTCGCCCCGTCCATCGGCATCGTGATCGACCAGGTGCCGTCGGGGCCCTTCTTCGGCCCCATCCCGAAGTAGATGAAGTTCTCCCAGTAGAACGACGTGAGAAGAAATGTCGTTGGCACGCCGAGGCCGGCGAAGAGACGGTTCGCCTCACCCTTGCCGTCGAAGTGCGGGACTTTGTACTTCTCTCCGAGAGTCGGCATCCGGTCGTCGTCGAGCGGGACCCATTGCCGCGTGTCCTCGAGCGTCGACCAGACCACGTGCTTCAGTCCCGCGCTCTTCGCTGCTCGCGCCATCGAGGCCGCCTCGGCCAGTTCCTTCTCCGCCGAGAAGTGTCCCCAGAAGAACGTGACGCAGAACGCGCCGTACGCACCAGCAAACGCGCGCTGGAGGCTCGCCTCGTCGTCGACGTCGGCCGCGACGACTTCCGCGCCGAGTCTCGCGAGCTCTTTCGCCTTGTCAGACTTCACGTCGCGGGTGATGGCTCTCGCGCGGAAGCCCCCACTCTCGTCGGAGCAGATCGCGCGAACCAGACCGCCTCCCTGCGCTCCCGTCGCTCCCAACACTGCGATGATTTTCTCGTTCGCCATTTCGTCATCCTCGATGCCTGTGCGGACGCCCACGCGCAAGTGCCACCACGAGTCGGCGTCGAGTCAGTTGTAGATGCAGGGAGAAAGGTAGCATGGGAGGGCGGGTGAATCGAGGCCATAGGCCAGAGGCCAGAGGCCAGAGCAGGCGGGGCCGCGGCCGGGAAGAGTTCGGAGTTTAGAGAGAAGGGTGAAGACTTGTGGGGCCGAGCCAAAGCAACTCATCCCTCTTCTCTCATCACGCCTTCCCAACTCCCGCCTCTCGCAGGGACAAACCGCCTGCCATGGCCTCTGGCCTTTGGCCTTTGGCCTGTCTTCCGAAATTTCCGCCACGCGGTCCGCGATTTGATCCGAACAGAATTCACCAACGATCGGAAGGACTCACCAATGCGAAAGACACTGCTGTCCGCACTTGCTCTCACCCTCTTCGCCGTTTCCGCCTTCGCAGGCGACGCGCAGGCTCCGGCGTTCGCGGGAGCGATCGTCAAGATGTCCAGGATGGACGCGGGGGCGCAGGGCTATCTGGCACTGCCGGAGAAGCCGGGGGCAGCACAGCCCGCGATCATCCTGATTCAGGAGTGGTGGGGACTGACGGACTGGATCAAGCAGGGCGCCGACCGCTATGCGGCGATGGGCTACGTCGTGCTCGCGCCCGATCTTTATCGCGGGAAGGTCGCCGCGGATGGCGACGAGGCGCACCAGTTGATGCGAGGCCTCCCCGAGGATCGCGCGATGGGAGACATGAAGGCGGCGTTCGAGTTTCTCGCGGCGCGCCCGGACGTCGATCCCGCTCGCATCGCGGTCGCCGGATGGTGCATGGGGGGCGGCTATGCGCTGGCTTTCGGCGTCGAAGAGCCTCGCCTCGCCGGCATCATCATCAACTACGGCCGCCTGATCAGCGATCCGGAGAAGATCAAGAAGATCAAGGCACCCGTGCAGGGGAACTTCGGCGGAACCGACAAGGGGATTCCCGTCGAGGATGTCCGCGCATTCGCGAAGACGCTAGAGGCCAACGGCACGGAAGCAGATTTCATGATCTTCGAAGAGTCGGGGCACGCCTTCATGAACCCGGGCAACGCGAAAGGCTACGACAAGGTCGCGGCGGAGAAGGCCTGGGCACGCATGGACGCGTTCTTCAAGAAGCAGTTGCGCGGGAAATAGGCGGCGCCGCGTCCGACGGTTGGCTTCAGAATGCGGCCGCTTCCGCGGCCGCGTCGACATCCCTCGCACGCGACCCAGCGCTGACGCGCTGGGCTATCCAGATAGTGGCCGCTTTCGCGGCCACACGAGACGCGGAAGGGAGACTGCTGCCTAACGCAATCCTCGTGCCGCTCGCCTTCTCCAGCCCGCGGTCCAGGCCCTGCCCTTTCGCCTGCTTTGGCCTCTGGCCTCTGGCCCTTGGCCTGCCGTTCCCTACTTCAGCGACTGAATGAACGCGACCATGTCCTTCACGTCCTGATCGGTCAGGTTCGCCTTCGGGTGGGCTCCTTCCGAGAGCTTCCCCTTGCCGAGCTTCATGATCTTCGAGAGGTCGGTCGTCGTCAGCGCGCGCACGTCGGCCGATCGGAAATCGAGCACGGCGTACTTCTTTCCAATCGCGGTGTCGCCCTTCGCCGTGTCGCCGTGGCATGACGCGCACCTCGCTGCGAAGAGGGTTGCCCCGTTGGCTGCCGATCCGGTCACTTTGCCTGGCGTGATCGGTTCCACGACGGGAACGGCCGGAGCCGGGGCTGTCGTGCTTGGCGGAGCCCATGGGCTCGTCCCACCCGTCGTGGTCGCCTGCTGAGCAGGGGCTCCCGTCGTCATCGCATCCGTCGTCGGCGCCGCAGCAGCCTCGTCGGCCGGAGCGCTCTTCGCCGCAGTCGCCGAGCCCTCGGTCGTCGACGCCGCAGGGGCGGCGGCCCTCTCGCTCCCGCCGCACGCCAGCACGAGCGACGAAGCCACGACGATCAGAATTCGCGCACACGTTCTCATCTCGAATCTCCTCACGCGGCGCGTAGCGCTCCGCATTGTCCAGTCAGGTTGTGCGGCAATTCTACGCGGAGAAGCGATGTCGCACGCAAGCACCCGTAGAAATGGGGAACCGGGGCCTTCCACGCGAGGCAGTGTAGAATCCCGCCCAGCCACACTTGGCGAGGAGAGATTCACCATGACCCTGCCCCGCGTATTTTTCGACATGACCGCCGACGGCCAGCCGCTCGGACGGATCGTCTTCGAGCTCCGCAGCGACGTCACCCCGAAAACCGCCGAAAACTTCCGCGCACTCTGCACCGGAGAGAAGGGTTTCGGATTCAAGGGAAGCTCGTTCCACCGCGTCATCCAGCAGTTCATGTGCCAGGGCGGCGATTTCACGAACCACAATGGCACCGGAGGCAAGTCGATCTACGGCGCGAAGTTCGCCGACGAGAACTTCACGCTCAAGCACACCGAGCCGGGCCTGCTGTCGATGGCGAACGCGCGGCCGAACACCAACGGCTC
>JBPPMG010000345.1:0-2779 GCA_051305935.1 Thermoanaerobaculia bacterium | reverse complement strand
CCCTTCGGCGAGCGCGAGGTCTTCCTGCTCTTTCCGGATGCTGAGGTCGGCGCGCGCCTTTTCGATCTGCTTCGAGGCGCTGTCGCGCTCGGCCCGCTGCTCCTCGAGCTCTCGCTGCAGCTCCGATACGTCGAAGCCGAGAACCGGCTGGCCCTTTTTCACCTCCGCCCCTTCCGGAGCCATCATCGCGATCTTGAACTGCCACCGTCGGTGCATCGGCGGCGGGCCGATCGTCGCCGAGTCTTCGGCCTTCAGCGTACCCGTCGCCTCCACTCCGAGAACCAGGTCTCCGCGCTGCACGTCGACCCAGCTGCCTTCCTTCGAAGCGACGATCCGGTTCTGGATCGCCCACGCGGCCGTGACGAGTCCCGCGATCAGGGCGATCGCAATGATGACAGTCCGTTTCATGAGGCAGCCCCCTGAGTCCCGGGCGCGAGACGCGCTCCTTCTTCGATCCCCGACCTGACTACGCAATCGAACGCGTTGCATTCGCCGAGATCGACTTCCACGCTCTTCCCGTCCGCGAGTCTCACTGAGGGCTTCTCACCGCTGCGGTCCACGCTCGCGCGGGGAACCAGCAGGACGTTCGCTTCCTTCGTCCGTTCGACGCTCACCCGCACCGAGTAACCGGGACGCATCAGGCTCTCGTCGATTTCGTCGATCGGAATGATCACCTGGAACACGCGACGCAGCGAAGCCGGGTCGACCTCCTGCGCGACGGCCGAGATCCGCTCGATCCTACCCGTGAAAGTCTTCTCCGGATAGGCATCGACCATGATCGTCACGGGCATCCCCGCCGCGATCTTTCCCTCGTCGACGTCCGCGAGCCTCGCGACGACCTGGATGGTCGAGAGGTCCGGAATCTGAGCGATCGCCATTCCGACGAAGACGCCGTCGCCCGACTGCATCTTCCGCCCTTCCCATGGGATCTCTCCCACGATCAGGATCCCGGGCGCGGGGGCCCGCAGGACGAGCATTTGAATCGCGTTCTCGGCCGTGTCCAGCTCTCTCTGCGCCTTGAGAAACGTCAGGCGGAGATTCGCGAGCTCGGCCTGCGCGTTCGCTCGCGCTGCTTGGAGGCTCGTCATCGCCTTTTCCTGCTCCGTTTTCGCGCGAGAGAGTGCCAGCTGCCGGTCTTCGTAGTCGCGACGCGAGAGAAGCTCGGATGGGACGGCGGCATCGAGGGTCGCCTTCTCGAGATCCTTAGTCCGGCTGCGTAGATTGAACTCGTTCTCGGCGATCGAAGCGGCGATCTCAGCGGTCCGCTGCCGAAGCCGGTAGTCGGCCTCATTGAGCGCAGATTTCTTCTGCTCGATCCCACTCGCGAACTCCGAGTTGTCGAGCTCCGCCACGCGATCGCCTTCCACGACGTCGGTCCCCTCGGGCGCGATCCACTCGATCGTCGTCTGCCACGAAGGGAGTTTCGGCACCGAGATCACCGCTCCTTCGGCCGCTTGCAGCTCCCCACTCAGGAGCAGCGTCTGGGCGAAGTCGCCACGGCGCGCCTCGAGCGAATCCGCCGGAGCTGACGGACTCGCTTGAGCTGTCGGATTGTCCGCGGAACACCCGACCCCGAGAAGGATGCTGATGAGGAGTGCGATCCGGACCATTTCTAGCCTTTCTGACTCGGCTTTCCGGCGAAAGGTTACTCCTTTGCGCGCCGAATCGTTCGTCTCGTCGCCGGAGCCGTCCAGGGATCCTCCGGCCAGGGATGCCGCGGGTACCGCCCGCGCAACTCCTTGCGCACTTCCTGATACGCCCCACCCCAGAAACTCCGCAGATCGTTGGTGGTCTGGACCGCGCGACCGTTGGGGGCCAGAAGCTCGATCACGACCGCCCTCCCGTCCGTCCCGACGCGCGGCGATTCGGCCATGCCGAACAACTCCTGGAGCTTGATCGACAGCACGACGTCGCCATCGCGCCGGTATGCGAGGCGGGCGGATCGCCCCGAGGGAACCGCGATCGATCCAGGCGCGAGCCGGTCGATCTGCTTCTTCTGCTGCCAGTCGAGCAGCGACCAGAGGTCGAGCTGAGGAAGCGCCGTACGTCCTGCCGCCAGACGTCCGGCGAGGAGCTCGACGTCGATGGGGACGCCTGCTGCACGGGCCCGCCGGAGCTGCTGCGCGGCGGCGTCGAGCTGAACCGTGTCGAACGATGCGGCGATCCCCCGCGGAAGCGCGATCTCCTCTTCTCTCGCGCGAAGGGCGCTCGCGTTGACGCCGGCGAGAAGCTCCCCTGCCACCCCGGGGTCGGCCGTCGAGGGGCGCTCGGCCAGGGGGATGCCGTCGAGCGAATCGACTTCCGTCGCGCGAACCGATCGCGTCGCGGGATCGAAGCGGTGCTCGAGTCGCGTCTCGGCCGGGTGAGCCCACTTCCGGGGGACCGCCGAGGCGAGGCGAATGATCGATTCGGCCGATCCGCGCCGGGGGGCGAGAATCTGGAGCGCGACGAGGAGCTCCTGCTCTTTCGGGAAATGCCCCCCTTCCATGAGGATCGCGCCCGACCCGCCCGCCATCACGAACCGATCGCTCTCCTCGCGCCGCTTCGCGAGACGATCGGAGTAGCCGGCATAGAGGGCTCTCTGCAACTCCTCGTCGTCTCCGCTGGGCTTCTGGGCGCGGCAGGCGCGGGCGACCTCGTCCACTGCGCGGCGAACGGCGGGCGGCGCCTCGTTGATGCGGGCGACGAGGTCGAGCAGATCGACCTCCGGCCGCGACTCCGCCCACCGCAACCCCTCGGAGAGGATGCCGCAGGCGACCGCGGCCTCGCGGCTCCGCCC
>JBPPMG010000361.1:0-15844 GCA_051305935.1 Thermoanaerobaculia bacterium | reverse complement strand
CGCCCGAACCGGCCGGACCCACCGCGGCCGACGCGGTGAAGTTCGTCGCCGAGGCGAACGCGCGCCTGCTGGCGCTGCGCCAGGAGTCGAACCGCGCGTCGTGGGTCAAGGCGAACTTCATCACCGAAGACACGCAGTACCTCGAGGCGGTATCGCAGGAGAGGACGATCAACGCGGGCGTCGACTACGCGAAGAAGGCGTTCGGCTTCGACAAAGTCGCGGGGATCGACGCGTCGACGAGGCGCCAGCTCGAGATGCTCAAGCTCGGCCTGACAATGCCGACGCCGGCCGACCCGGAGAAGAGTCGCGAGCTCACGACGATCGCCACGCGCATGGACGGAATGTACGGCGAAGGCAAGTACTGCCCCCCAGGCGGAGGCAAGTGCCTCGACATCGGAGAGATCAGCGCGATCCTCCGGGAGAGCCGCGACGCGAAGAAGCTTCGCGAGGTCTGGGAAGGCTGGCACGCGGTCGGCGCGCCGATGCGCAATGACTACGCGCGTTTCGTCGAGCTCTCGAACGAGGGCGCGCGCGAGCTCGGCTTCAAGGACACGGGCGCGATGTGGCGCTCGAAGTACGACATGCCCGCGGACGAGTTCGCAAAGGAGCTCGACCGCCTCTGGGGCCAGGTCAAGCCGCTCTACGAGTCGCTCCACTGCTTCGTTCGCTTCAAGCTGGGCGAGAAGTACGGCACCGACGCTGTCCCGCAGAACGGGCCGATCCCGGCTCATCTCGTCGGTAACCTCTGGGCCCAGGACTGGGCAAACGTCTACGACCTGGTCGCGCCGAAGAACGCCGATCCCGGCTACGACATTACGAAGCTGCTCACGAAAAAGAAGGTCGACGAGCTCGAGATGGTCCGCTACGGCGACCGCTTTTTCACCTCGCTCGGCTTCGAGCCTATGCCGAAGACCTTCTGGGAGCGCTCGCTCTTCATCAAACCGCGCGACCGCAGCGTCGTCTGCCACGCTTCGGCGTGGGACCTCGACGAGGACAACGACCTGCGCATCAAGATGTGCATCGAGCCTAACGCGGAGGATTTCCAGACGATCCACCACGAGCTCGGGCACAACATCTACCAGCGCGCCTACAACAAGCAGCCGCTCGTCTTCCGCGACAGCGCGAACGACGGCTTCCACGAGGCGGTCGGCGACACGATCGCGCTCTCGATCACTCCCGGCTACCTCGTGAAGGTCGGCCTCCTGGCGAAGGAGCCCGACACCTCGAAGGACACGGGACTGCTGCTCAACGCAGCGCTCGAGAAGATCGCGTTCCTCCCCTTCGGCCTGCTGGTCGACCAGTGGCGCTGGAAGGTCTTCTCCGGCGAGGTCTCCCCTGCCGAGTACAACAAGGCGTGGTGGGACCTCAAGCTCAAGTACCAGGGCGTCGCGCCGCCGAGCGCGCGCGGCGAGGAGTTCTTCGACGCCGGCGCGAAGTATCACGTTCCGGGCAACACGCCGTACTCGCGCTACTTCCTCGCGCACATCCTGCAGTACCAGTTCCACCGCTCGCTCTGCGAGATCGCCGGACAGGGCGGGCCGCTGAACCGCTGCTCGATCTACGGCAACAAGGAAGCGGGCGCGCGGCTCGACGCGATGCTGTCGATGGGCGCGAGCCGCCCGTGGCAGGACGCGCTCGAGGCGCTGTCGGGCACGCGTGAGATGGACGCCTCGGCGATCATCGACTACTTCGCGCCGCTCAAGACGTGGCTCGACACGCAGAACAAGGGCCGCAGCTGCGGCTGGTAGTCGGTAGCGCCAGGGCCGGGTTTCCCGGTCCTGGCGCGATTGCTCGATTGCGCGAATGCGCGATTGCGGAGTGGCCGGGCCGCGCCTCCGTGACTGACCATCGAATCCGCGAGCATCTCAGCGGGCCGTGACCTGACCCCGTCTTTCCAATCGCGCAATCGCGCAATGGAAGGGTGGGGGTTGCTAGGGCCGCCGCACCTTCGTGGCGAGTCCCAGCTTCTCCATCACGACGATGGCGTACCAGCCGATGTCGATCTGCCAAAAGCTCCAGCCGAGCCGCGCGGACGAGGGGCGTGAATGGTGGTTGGCATGCCAGTTCTCCCCCTGGAGGAACTGCAGGAAGCCGAGCCACCAGATGTTCTGCGACGAGTCTTCACCCGGCTTCGCGTCGGAGCGCATGTGCGCGATGCTGTTGACGAAACACTGCGCGTGGAGCGAAGCGACGAGGCGCATCGGGCCGAGCCAGAAGAACGCCGCCCAGCCGAGCGGAATCCAGACGAACAGCGACACTGCGAG
Source organism: Thermoanaerobaculia bacterium (assembly GCA_051305935.1). GTDB lineage: Bacteria > Acidobacteriota > Thermoanaerobaculia > Gp7-AA8 > Gp7-AA8 > JACPDH01. Next base: position 13,580 of record JBPPMG010000361.1, on the reverse strand, counting down.
GACCGGGATCTGCATCCGGTTCCAGAACCGATACTGCGGGCGATCGAGATCGGGGCACCAGCGCGAAAGCGGCACGTTACCCGCCTGCCAGAGCCAGCGCAGATGAGACCACCAGAAGCCGCCGATCGCGGGGCTCGAGATGTCCTCGGGCGTTTCTACCTTCGCATGATGCTGGCGGTGGTTCGCCGTCCATGAGTCGGGCGATCCTGAACCGCAGAACTGCGCGAAGAAAATCAGGAAATGCCGGGCGATCGGGTGGAGATGTAAGGCCCTGTGCGCGAGCGCCCGGTGATAGCAGACCGTCACGCCGAGCCCGCCGACCCATGCAATCGCAAAGGTCGCGAGCACGATCTTCCAGCCCGGTGTCGGGAAGAAGATCAACCCTGCCGCGGCCAGCGCGTGGATCAGGATCATGTAGACGAACGTTGGGTAATCGCCGTCGGCGACTTTCCACCAGGGGGCGTTCCAAGGCTCGGGTCCGAGGCTGGAAACGATGGTCGTGTCGGCCACGCGGGGGCCGCTTTCGGCGATTGCGGACATCGGGACATTCTCCACGAGGGCGCTACGGGAGCAAGCAGGAATTCTGAATGGCCATTCATTGACAGCCACGGCGGGTGGGGCGGCAGGATCGATAACCACGATCTCCCCACTCTCGTTCCCGCAAGCCCTTCCGGGCGTGTCACAACATAGAATCGGCGGGATGAAACGGTTCCTCGCGCTCGGCGACTCGTACACGATCGGGGAAGGCGTAGATCCGGCCGAGCGCTGGCCCTCCCGGCTCGCCGGATTGCTGCGCGCAGAGGGGCTGAATGTCGCGGAGCCGGAGATCGTCGCAAAAACTGGGTGGACGACCGCCGAGCTCGACGCGGCGATCGACGCCGCGAGGCCGGCCGGCGCGTTCGATCTCGTCTCGCTGCTCGTCGGGGTCAACGACCAGTACCGCGGGTTGGACGTCGTCGGATTCGGTGAGCGCTTCGAGGCGCTCCTCGGGCGCGCGATCGCGTTCGCCGCGAGCTCCCCTTCGCGCGTGGTGGTCGTCTCGATCCCGGACTGGGGCGTCACGCCGTTCGCGCGCGAGAAGGGGCGCGAGATGAGCGTCGTGCGCGACGAGATCGACGCGTTCAACGCGATCGTCCGCGCAGAAGCCGTCCGCGCTCGGACGCGCTTCGTCGACGTCACCGCGATTTCGCGCCTCGCGTCGCACGATCGTTCGATGCTGGCCGCCGACGGGCTCCACCCGTCCTCGTCGATGTACCTGCTCTGGGCAAAGCTCGTGCTCGAACAGGCGCGCGCCGCGCTGGGATGCGGCTAAGCGCGCGGCTCGGTCCTCGCCCCTCCATCCCGCACTCGACACTCCTCATTCCGGCGCTCACCGATTCTGCCCTTCTCATTTTCCTGCTTCCCGCCTGCTTTCGCCCATCGCCTCTCGCCTCCCCCTCGTCACCATCTCGAAACGCCCGTCGTGACCGACTTCCGCTATCCTCTTCCGGTCCGCAACGAGGAGCCTTCCGATGCCTGTCGAGACCACCACCTGTCCGATGGACTGCCCTGATACTTGTGCACTCGACGTGCAGGTCGACGACGGTCGGGTCACCGCGATTCGCGGCAGCCGCGGCGATCATCCGACGACCGACGGGTTCATCTGCAGCAAGATCGGGAACTTTGCCAGGCGCGTCTATCACGAGTCCCGGATTCTCCACCCGCTGCGCCGCGTCGGCGCGAAAGGCTCACGGCAGTTCGAGCGCATCACCTGGGACGACGCGATCGCCGAGATCACAACTCGCTTCGGGTCGATCGCTGCCGAGCACGGCGCCGAGGCAATTCTCCCGTATTCGTACGGCGGCTCGAACGGCTTCGTCTCCGACGGGCTTCTCGACGCTTACTTCTTCGCGCGCCTTGGCGCCTCCCAGATCAAGAAGACGCTCTGCGCTGCGCCGACCGGCGCGATCGCGACGGCTATGTACGGGAAGATGCCGGGAGTCGCCCCCGAGGACTACGTTCACTCGAAGATGATCGTCATCTGGGGCGCGAATCCGAAGGCGTCGCAGATCCACCTCATCCCTTTCCTTCAGGAAGCGCGCAAGCGCGGGGCATTCATCGTTTCGATCGACCCGCGGCAGGCCCTCTCGGCGAAGGAGGTCGACCTCCATCTCTCGATCCTCCCGGGCAGCGATGTGGTCGTCGCGCTCGCGATCATCGGCGAGCTCGCGAGGCTCGGCGCGATCGACGACGCCTTCCTCGCCGCGCACGCCACCGGCTCGGGCGAGCTTCTCGACGAAGCAGCCAAGTGGCCGATTGAGCGCGCTGCGAGAACAGCCGGCATCGAAGCCGATTCGATTCGCGAGCTCGCGAGGCGATGGGCGGCGGCGACGCCTGCCGTTATGAGATGCGGCTGGGGGCTCGAGCGGAACACGAACGGCGCGCACGCGGTCGCGGCGGTACTCGCGATTCCCGCCGTCTCCGGCAAGTTCGGCGTGCGCGGAGGCGGCTACACGCTCAGCAACAGCGGCTCCGCGAAGCTCGACGCCGATCCGTTCTTCGCCGGCTTGCGACCAGCGGGGCGCACACTCAACATGTCGAAGCTCGGCACGCTTCTCAACGAGCCCCTCTCCCCTCCGATCAAGGCGCTCTTCGTCTACAACTGCAATCCGGTCGCAACCGTGCCCGACCAGAACGCCGTCGTTCGCGGCCTCCTCCGCGACGACCTTTTCACTGTGGTCCACGACCAGGTGATGACCGACAGCGCTGCCTACGCCGACCTCGTCCTTCCCGCGACGACGTTTCTCGAGGCCCGGGACGTCCGTCGCTCCTACGGCTCCCTCGTCGTCGGCGGCGTAAAGCCGGCGATCGACCCGGTCGGCGAGTCGATGCCTAACGACCAGCTCTTCGCGAGCCTCGGCCGCGCGATGGGCTTCGAGGACCCGCAGTTCCGCATGTCGAGCGAGGAGTGCGTCCGCTACGTCGCCGGGCATCTCGACATGGGCAACGGCAGGAAGCCCGACATCGACGCGCTGCTCGCCGGCAGCTTCAGCCGCTACGATTTCCCCGGCACCTCGCCGCTGCAGTTCGAAACGAGCTTCCCTCGAACCGTCGATGGGAAGATCAACCTCCGTCCTTCGATCCTCGGCGACAAGCCATGGAGCTACACCGCGATCTCCGACGCGCGCTTCCCTCTCGCGCTGATCACGCCGGCGAGCTCGCGGATGATCTCGAGCTCGCTGGGCGAGTACAACTTCGACGAGCTCTTCGTCGAGCTGAACCCCGCGGACGCCGCCTCACGCCGAATCGGTGACAGCGATTCGGTACGCGTGTTCAACGCGCTTGGCGACGTGCTGGTACGCGCGAAACTCAGCGACCGGATCCGCCCCGGGGTCGTGTCCATGCACAAGGGAGCGTGGATGAAGTCGACGGGCAACGGCCGCACCGCCGCCGCGCTTTGCCCGCAGAGCGTCGAACCGGTATCGGGAGGAGCCTGCTACAACGATGCCCGGGTGGAAGTGGAGAAGGCGAATTGAGAATTAGGCTCACGCCCATCAGGGCGTGAAGTGATACACGTCCGCGATCGCCTGGACCTTCTCTCGCAGCAGCGCGTGAGCCCTGCGCGACTCGCCCGGATCGGGATCGCGCGACGTGCCGGTACCGTCGCGCTCGATCTCGTACACGGTGTCCCGGTAGTTGATCGCATCCGCGACGTAGAGCCTGCGGCCGTTCTCTCCCAGGATTCCGTACACCGGCCCGACGCTCGACGCAACGAGATAGTTGCCCCTCAGATAATCTTTCTGCTCCCTCAGATCCTCCGTGAAGAGCGGGCGCCCGAGCAGCTCGCTGTTCAGGATCGGCCGGTGACCGAGCGCGTAGTAGATCGTCGGCGTGATGTCGGTCGTGAACGCGATCGCATCCTGATCGGCTTTGAGCGAGCTTCGAAGCCCGCGCGGGAGCTTCACGATCAGTGGGACGCGCAGAACCTCGGGCGCGATCGAGTACGCGTGGCCCCAGTCTCCCCGCTCCGCGAGCGCGTCGCCGTGGTTTGCCGTGACCACTACGATGCTCGAGTTCCACATGCCTTTCGTTCGAAGAAAATCGAAAAACCCGCCGAGGCACGTGTCGATTCGTCGGACGCGCCACGCGTAAGGCGCGTGGAAGCCGGGATAGGCCTCTCCCGGCGGCACGTTGGCGCCCTCGCGGCGAATCGTGGAAAGGTGGAGATCGAGCGGCTTGAGGTACGCGAAGATCGGTCCGTCCTCATCGGCGAGCGGCTCGAGGCGCGCCTTGAGCAGCTCGAGCTGCCCGCACAAGTTCTCGCCTGCGCCCGAGGAAGGGAGCCGATCGACCAGCGGTCCCTCGCGCACGATCGTCTCGAGGATCGAGTCGTGTCCCAGGAACTCGCGGTAGCGCTCCCACTCGAGGAGCTTCTGCAGCGAGTTCATCGGATGGAACGGCTCGACGAACTGCTTGTGCAGCATCGTCCCGCCAACCCAGATCGACGGCTCCGAGAGTCCCGTCGAGGTGTACCTCGTAAATGCGTTGCGGAAAGAGACGCCCTCCTTCGCCAGCTCGTCGAGGGCAGGAGTGAAGGTCATGTCGCTGTTCATCGAACCGACGTAGTCGCGGCGAAGACTGTCGATCACGAACACGAAGATGTGCGGGCGCTGGCCGGTCGTCGGCATCAACCGCTCGACCTGCTCGACCTCGACGGGCTCGACCCTGATCGCACGGGAGATGTTCGTGTGGCTCCGAAGAAAATCGTACAGCTCGTCGGCGCGCACCGGTGGCTGAAGCGTGACCGCGTCGCGTCCCAGGCGAAACGCCGCGTCGAACGAACGCCATCGCATCTCCGCGGATTCGAAATTGCCACCACCGGCGATGGCTGGAATGCGGCCGCCCCAGCGATCGAGTACGTAGTGTCCGCCGAGGATGAGGGCGCAGACTTCGAGCCAGACGATCGTGGCGTCTGGTGCGGAGTCGCGTAGCGGGACCAGCCGGTAGAGAATCGCGGCGAAGACGATCCACGCGCCGATCACGAGAAGCTTCTGCTGCATGAAGTCCCAATCGAAGCTCGCCAGCGAAACCGCCGCGAGTGTGACGAGCACGATCGCGCCGCCTCCGACCACGGAGAGTGCTCTACGGGGAATCCCCGGCACGATGCCCAACCCTGCTGCCACGAGGTCGACGCCACTTCCAATCCCCGCATCCTCCTGCAGCGAACGGTGACGAATTCCGGTGCCATAAACCAGCAGTGCAAGCGAGCCCGCGGCGATCACTGCCAGCCACCAGGCAGGCGTCCCTTCGACCGACAGAGGGGCGAGTACGATCGAGACGAGCGCGCTCGCCAGCGCGAGCCCGCCGAGGAGCAGGATCAGCACTGCCTCGACGAATGCCGAACGGTAGAAGAAGCTCGCGACCGACCGCGTGAAGGCGAGCGCAATGAAGGCGCACGCGGCAACGACGAGCTGCGTCCAGAAAGCCGTGATGCCGATCGCGAGCGCCTCGCCACCGCTCAGTGTTCCCCGCGGGGCTCGCAGGATCGCCGCGGTCGAGAAGGCGAACGTTACCGCCACTGCCGCGAAGATGAGAATCTGGAACTGCTTCGCCGACTCTGCCCCTCGACTCGACTTCCAGACGAGAAGTCTCGATGCGTCCGGCAGATCGAAGAAGCCGACTACCGCCAGCGGCACGAACATCCACGCCGCCCTCGCGAGAGTCTCGGCATTCATGCCGGCATTCGCGAGCGGGTTAGCGATGAACATCCAGATCGAGAATCCGCCGAGCACGGTCCCGGTCGCTCCCGACCATGCGTTCGACCGACCGAAGCGGAATCGAGGAAGCGTCGTCACGACGACCGCTGCAGACGCCAGCGCGAAAAGGAAGGGTTGCAGCACGACGAAGCCGGGCAGCCACGAGATCATCCGCCCCTGGCTGAAGCTCTGGTTCGTGAACGGGACGTGGCAGAGCAGGCAGTATGCCGAGCTCACCGCGCAGACGAGCGCAAAGGCGATCCGTGATGCGTGCAGCGCCGTTCTCTTCGCGAATTCTCGCGCAACCTCCGCGACTCTCGGCGGAACCCGGATCGCCAGCTTCACCTCACGCCCCTCCCCCTAGCGCCGCGATGCGAGCCCTTGCGTCGCCCCGCTCCGGGCTGATCGCGAGCGCCTCGCGATACCAGCGGAGCGCATCGTCGCGCTTCCCCTCGTCCTCCGAGACCCGCCCCAGCATGTAGTGAATGTCCGAATACCGGGGAGAGATCGCGATGCCGCGCTCGAGCGCAGCGCGCGATTCGGGGAGTCTCTTCTGCTGGAGGAGCGCCGAGCCGAGCAGGAGCAGTGCGTCCGTGTAGTCGGGTTTCTCGTCGAGGACTCCACGCGCGAGCGATTCGGCGACGTCGGGCTTCTCCTCGCTCAAGTACGTACGCCCGAGCCCGACGGCCATGTCGAGATAGCCGGGCGAGAGCTCCATTCCTTTCTGGTAAAGCGCTCTCGCGTCGCGCGCACGCCGTGCGCGTTCATAGGAGCGCGCCAAATAGAAGATGGTGTCCACGTCCTGTGGCGCCAGTTGGTAACAGCGCTCGTACGCCAGCAGCGCGCGATCCGGGCGTCCCGCCTTCTGCCATGCCTCGGCGATGGTCGGGCAGGCCTGCGCCGGATTCGGCGCTACCTTCATGAAGCGCTCCCACGACTCTGCCTCTTCGGAGTAACGCCCGAGCGGGCGAAGCGTCGTGGCAAGCTGCTTCAGGTACACGTGGTTCTCCGGATCGCGGGCGACGAGCTGACGAGAGAGCGTGGCCGCCGCGATCCAGTCCTTCTCCTCGACCTTCTTCCTGCTCGCCTCGAACAGCACGCCAATTCTCGTGGCGTCGGCGCGCAGCGCTTCCGCACGCTTGAGCTCGTCTCTCTGCCTCATCTCCGGAACGCTCACGAGCACGAAGCGGAAAAGCCAGATCGCGGCGAGTGCGGCAGCAAGATTGCAGACTTTCAGCGTCGTCGGCGAGAGGAGGATGCTCGCGAGCGAAATCTGCTTCTTCCGAGGGTTCCTGAGTATCTGGTCCGTGCCCGAAAGTGTATCGGAAACGGCATCGATTCCTCCCACCGCCACGTCGAAGCATCGAGCGTGCGACCATCGAGCGCGCGAAACCACGTCCGAACTCTCCCCGGTCGCCCCGTCCCGCATTCCGCTACCATGGTCGCGATGGCAGGTGAGGCTCAGGACGCGACGCCGAAGCGGCGTGGAATCAGCTGGCAGAGGGTCTCTCCCCTGCTTCGCGAGGCGGTCGAGATCGCGTGGAGGCGCCGTTGGAAGCTCGCGGCCGCCTTTCCGCTGCTGCTGCTCAATCGGCTCGCCAGCATCGTGCTCCCCGGCACGACGAAGTTCCTTATCGACGACGTCATCGGGCGCCAGAACTTCGAGATGCTGCCGAAGCTCGCGCTCGCCGCGGGCGCTGCCTCGATCATTGAGGCAGCGTCGAGTTTCACGCTCGCGCAGCTCCTCGGCATCGAGGCGCAAAAGACGATCACGGAGTACCGGCGGCGGATTCAGAAGCACATCCAACGGCTACCGGTGAGCTACTTCGACGCGAACAAGACCGGCACGCTCCTGTCGCGCACGATGTGGGACGCAGAGGGAATCCGGAACCTCGTCGGCACCGGCCTGGTGCAGCTCACGGCGAGCTCGATCACCGCGCTCGGCGCGCTCGCGATCCTCTTCGTCCTCAGCCCGAAGATGACTTTCATCATCGCGGGGCTGATGTTCTCGGCGGGAGCGATTTTCTGGATCGCGATGAAGCGCCTTCGACCCGCGTATCGCGAGCGGAACGAGATCAGCGGCCGCGTGATGGGCCGGCTCAGCGAGAACTTCTCGGGCATCCGCGTCGTCAAGGCGTTCCGCGCCGAGAGGCGCGAGGCGCGCATCTTCACCGAGGGCGCGCACGAGCTGCTGCGCAACGTCGTGAAGACGATGAAAACGACCTCGTCGATGGGCGTGGTCTCGAGTCTCATGCTCGGAATCGTCGCGATCGTGATCCTGACCATCGGCGGCCGCGAGGTCCTGGCTGGCCGCATGACGACGGGTGATCTGATCTCGTTCTCACTCTACATTGGCGTCCTGGTGGCTCCGGTGCTGATGATCGTCGCGATCGGAACCCAGCTCGTCGAAGCGTTCGCGGGGCTCGAGCGCATGCGCGAGATTCTCGGGCTCGACACGGAGATCGCCGGCGATCGGGCAAAGGCGCGGCTCGAGAGAGTTGACGGCCGCATCGAAACTCGCGACCTCGCCTTCGAGTATCGCGAAGGAGTGCGCGTGCTCGACGAAATCAACCTCGTCGCGGAGCGCGGCACGACGACGGCGCTGGTCGGGCCTTCGGGCGGCGGCAAGTCGACGCTCGTCGCGCTCCTCGCGAGCTTCTATCGCCCGACCTCGGGCAGCGTGCTGATCGACGGCCGCGACCTGGCGACGGTGAGGCTCGACGACTACCGCAGGCATGTCGGTATCGTCCCGCAGGACGCGTTCCTCTTCGACGGCTCGGTGATCGAGAACATCGCCGTCGGAAATCGCAGCGTGACCCGTGACGAACTGATTCGCGCGGCGAAAACGGCGCACGTCGACGAGTTTGCCGAGGCTCTCCCCGAGGGATACGACACGATCGTCGGCGAACGGGGCGTGCGGCTGTCGGGAGGCCAGAAGCAGCGCGTCGCGATCGCGCGGGCGATCGTCGCCGATCCGGCGATCCTGATTCTCGACGAGGCGACCTCGTCGCTCGACAGCGAGAGCGAAGCGCTCATCCAGGACGCGATCTACCGTCTCGTTGCGGGACGGACGACCTTCGTCATCGCTCACCGGCTCTCGACGATCCGCCGCGCGAGCCAGATCCTCGTCATCGACAGGGGAACGATCGCCGAGCGGGGGACCCACGACTCACTGCTCGCCGCCGGCGGCATTTACCGCAGACTCTACGACCGGCAGTATCAATTCGAGGCGAACCTCTTCGTGAATCCGGGCGAGGAAGTCACCGATTTCAATCTTGAGCAGCCGCAGGAAAAGGACGAGGCCGAAGCGCCGGCCTCGCCCGGCGGCGAGGGGCCCACGCCGCTGAAAATGCCCTGAGCGGCCGTGCCGCAGCGGCGGGATTCGGTGCCCTCGCGTCGCACCCGGCCGCACGCAGGTGCGAACCCGCTTGCAGATTCTTCCTGCCAACGGCGAAAATGTGCCACGTCGCTCAGCGGTTTTCTCAAAGGCGCGTACCCGGAGACCATCCATGTCGCTCACCGATGCACCCTTCCTCGGCAACTCGATCAGCCTCTGGACTACGTCCCTGGCGCGTGCCGTACTCTTCCTTCTAGCCTTTTACCTCCTGAAGCTCCTCGTCAAGCGCCGCCTCGCCGACGCCGCTGAAGGCGACAGCCGCATCGACGAGTTCATCCTTCACGCCTTCTCCAACACCAAGCTCTGGCTCCTCGTTTTCCCCGTCACCTACTTCGGGACGCGGGTTCTCGCGATCGCGCCGAGCATCCAGAATCTGCTCACTGACCTGACCGTCATCGCAGTCTTCGCCCAGTTCGGGCTCTGGGTCCTGGGGCTCGCGCAGTTCTGGATCTCAGGCCTTCGCCAGAGCGAGGATCCGGCCTCTGCAACGACGCTGCGGTTCATGATGATCCTGGTCCGGCTCGTCGTCTGGTCCGCGATCGTACTTCTCACCCTCGACGGGCTCGGGTTCAACGTCACGACGCTCCTCGCAGGGCTCGGCATCGGCGGCGTCGCGGTCGCGCTCGCTCTGCAGGCGGTGCTGGGCGACCTCTTCGCATCGCTCTCGATCATCATCGACAAGCCGTTCGTCGTAGGCGACTTCATCACCGTCGACCTCGTCGCGGGCACCGTCGAGCAGATCGGGCTGAAAACCACGCGCGTGCGGTCGCTCGGCGGCGAGCAGGTGATCGTCTCCAACAGCGAACTGCTCAAGAGCCGCATCCACAATTTCCAGCGGATGACCGAGCGCCGCCAGATCTTCACCTTCGGCATCCTGTATGAGACCCCGGTCGACAAGGTGGCGCTGATCCCGGGGATGGTGCGGGAAATCATCGAGTCGGTAGAGAAGACGCGTTTCGACCGGGCGCATTTCAGGGCCTTTGGCGAGTCGTCGCTCGACTTCGAAGTCGTCTGGTGGATCCTCTCGCCGGAGTATGCGCCCGCGATGGACGCGCAGCAGGTCATCAACCTCCGGCTCATGGCGAAGTTTGCGGCCGAGGAGATCGGCTTCGCCTATCCGACGCACACGGTGCACCTGCAGCGCAGTGAAACGAGGCGAGAGGCGAAGGGCGATCAGTAGGCAACATGGCAGGACTCGATTGCGGCGGCTTCAATGCGGGATACCTCGAGACGCCTAAAGGCGGCCCGTCTTCAGTCCCCGCCCGTACTCGATCCGTCCAGCCCGGCCCCCGCCTGCTCCTCGCCTATCGCCTATCGCCTGCCGTCAAGGCTCGAACGTCGACGCGTTCGCCACTCGCTTCCACACGCCGTTCTGCTTCTCGTACATCATCGCGCCCGCGTAGACGAAAGTCCGTTCCTCCGTCTTGCCGTCGGTCGTTTGCGAGCGGCGCACGCGCGTGCGCGTCAGCGCCCACGCCATTCCGCCGTCGTCACTCACCTGGACGATCGGGCCCTCGAGGGTCGCATACTCCTCGTACTTCGCGCCGCGGAAGTAGTTCGTGAACATTTCCTCGATGTCGCGCTTCGTCCGGCGGTGGATGCCCCCGTTCGACGCCATCACGAAGGTCTCGCCCTGGTTCTCCACGAGCGCAGCGACGTTCAGCTCGAGGTGCGCACGAACTTCTTTCTCGTGAAGCTCGAGCAGGGCACGCCGGTCGTCGTCTCGCGACGCCGGCAGATCGAGCCCGAGGAGCCAGGTCGGGTGCAGCTTTTCCGCGGGCCAGATCTTCCCCTCGGTGAACGCACGCAACTGCGAGTTGGCGTGGTAGACCAGCCGGTCGCCGACGACGACGCCGCACGTCGGAATGTCGTGCAGCGGATGCGCCCTCTCGAGCACGGTGAGTGAGGTAACCTTCGTTCTCGACTCGTCCAACGGCGCGACGATCACCCGCGGCGGCACTCCGCGCAGCGCGTTCTGAATGCCGACGAGCTTTCCACGCCACACGTAGAGGCCGTCGATCCCACCGAGGCTCACGCCGTCGGGCATCTCCAGGAGCGACCACTGTCGCGTATCGGGCTCGAAGCGCATGACTCCGGTAAGCGCGTCCGCAACGTAGATCGTCCCTCGCTCATCGGAGGCGATTCCGTTCGCCCAGAGCTCCGGCGCCGGATCGGCCTGCGCGATCTCGTGCGAGACCGGATCGATACTCCAGATACCGTCCGATCCAGACGTCATAAAGACGCGCCCGCGCGCGAAGGCGAGATCGTTGAAGCAGACTTTACGGTCGGGCAGGTATCGCCGGATGAGCTTGCCGCTGTCGAGCGAGTATCGCCACACACCGCCTCGACCGACGGTCCCTGCATCCGGTTGCTTCATCGGCGAACTGTCGCCGGCGTTGCAGGCATTCGCCCAGAGCTCGCGCTTCTCCGGATCGATCTTGATCCCAAGCACGCTCCAGATGCCGTCGCTCGCCGGAGCGATGAAGTCGGTCGTCACGCCATCCGCGCCGATCCTCACGATCTTCCGCAAGAACATGCTTCCGGCGTAGTAGGCGCCATCCTTCGGGTCGTACGCGATGCTCTCGGCGAGCAGCTCGCGCTCGGGGATCACGGCGACGATGCGGCTGGCGCTGATCGACGCCGCGTTTTCCCGGAACCTCGCCTCGATGGCTGCTCGCCGCGGCGACGCGGGCAGCTTTGAGAGCGGCTCGTTCTTCAGATCCGCAGTCCCCCCGAACGTCGCGAGCCTCTCGAGCGCCTCGAGTACCCGGTCGTACTCTCCCGCCGCAGCAGCCGCCCCAGCCACCGCGCTCCACATCGCCGTGTGCCGCGGATAATCTTTCGCTGCACGCTCGAAGAGCGGCAACGCCTGGGCGGCCTTTCCTTCCTTCATCAGCGCGTCGCCACTCTGGTAGGCCGCGTACCCTTCCTGGGCGAGCGAGGGCAGTGAGAACAGGACCGCAAGCATCAGCAGAATGAACCGCATCGTCAGCCTCCGAATCGTCTGACCCTAGATAGCAGCAGGCGACTTTCATGGGGATAAACGTCTCGTGACAATCGTGGTCTCACCTGCATTCGGGGAGCCTCACACTCCGCCCATCCAGCGGCTGGCATACCGATCAACTGCGACCGGCTCTCAGAGTCGGTATGACAAAAGTCCTTCTTAACCTCCGATCACGAGGCACAGGATGGGCTTCAACACGGAGGAAACATCAATGAGCACGACCATTTCCCATGCTGCGCGCACCGTCGGAGAACTGGCGGTCGAGGTACCCGATTCAATCCGCGTCTTCGAGGCGTGGAAGATCGACTACTGCTGCGGCGGGAACACGCCGCTCGCCGAGGCCTGCGCGTCTGCAGGCAAGACGGTCGACGCCTTCGCCGCGGCGCTGGAGACCCTTGCGAGCGTACCGGACAGCTCGCAGCGCGACTGGACGGGCGAGTCGCTGACGACGATCGCGGCGCACATCGTCAAGACCTACCACGCCTACACCCGCGAAGAGCTCGAAGCGCTCGATCCGCTCGCGGTGAAGGTCCTGGGTGTACACGGCGATCGCCGGCCAGAGCTCGCCGACGTGGTCGCGCTCGTGCGTGAGCTGGCGGCAGACCTCGTTCCGCACATGCTGAAGGAAGAGCAGGTCCTTTTCCCTTACGTCGATCAGCTGCAGAGCGCGGTCGACGGGAACACTCCCGCGCCGACACCGTTTTTCGGCACCGTAAAGAACCCGGTCCGCATGATGATGCTCGAGCACGATCGGGTCGGTGAGCTCCTCTTGAAGATGCGGAGCCTGACCGGTGACTTCCTCCCGCCGGAGAGTGCCTGCTTCAGCTATCGCGAGCTCTATCGCCGGCTCGCAGAGTTCGAGCGCCTGACGCACGAGCACATCCACGTCGAGAACAACCTCTACTTCCCGCGCGCGGTCGCGATGGAAGACGTCGCAGGCCAGCCCAAAGAGTTCGCGCACGGCGGTGGCGATCACGCCGGCGCCTGCGGTTGCCAGCACTGATCACTCGCTCGGAGAGCGCCTGCCCCGCCGGGCAGGCGCGCATCCGGCCGGGGAGGAAACTTCCACAGGCACCATCAAAACGGACGCTGAGTTGGCGAGTGGCCGCACTGGCGCCTCGTCATCGACTCAAAAGTGCGGTCTCCGTCCGATCTCTCGTGTTAGCCTCAGAAAAATTTGCAGTTGTGCCGCTTGGTTTCGCGCGGATGATTCAGACACGATGTGCTCCCGAGGCGGAGGGCTTGCGTACACGCAAGAGGCCGGCGACATGACGGAACATGGCAGTGGCGCGAAGGCGACTCCGGCACGAGCGGCCGGCGGATTCGATGCGTGGCTCTCAAAGATGCCGCCCGCCTATTTCGCGCTCGTGATGGCGACCGGCATACTCGCGATTGCGTGCCAGCTTGTGGAGATCCCGACGCTGCCGCGCGTGCTCGCCGTCAT
>JBPPMG010000104.1:0-10259 GCA_051305935.1 Thermoanaerobaculia bacterium | reverse complement strand
TCAGCATCTCGTACAGCACCACGCCTAACGCCCAGATGTCGGCGCGCTTGTCGGCTTTCTTTCCGCGAGCCTGCTCCGGGCTCATGTAGGCGGCCGTGCCGAGGATCACGCCGGCATGCGTCGCCGCACGGACCATCGTGGGAGAGTTGGAGATGTCGGATTCGCCTTCCTCGCTCTCGAGCGCCTTCGCGAGGCCGAAATCGAGGAGCTTCACGGCGCCGTCGTCGCTCACCTTGATGTTTGCCGGCTTGAGGTCGCGGTGGATGATCGCCTTCTCGTGCGCGACTTCGAGAGCTTCCGCGATCTGAACCGCGATCTCTATCGACTCCCGGAGCGGAATGGGGCCGCGCTGGAGCCGCACGGACAGGTCCTCGCCCGACGCGAGCTCCATGACGAGGAAGCGGGCGCCATCGACCTCCTCGAGGCCGTGAATCGCGGCGATGTGAGGATGATTGAGCGACGCGAGCAGCCGCGCCTCCCGCTCGAAGCGGACTAACCGCTCGGCATCGCGCGTGAACTCCTCGGGGAGCAGCTTGATCGCCACGTCGCGACCGAGCCGCGTGTCCTTCGCGCGATAGACTTCGCCCATGCCGCCTTTGCCGATGGCGGCAGCAATCTCGTAGTGCGCGAGCTTGGTTCCGGAGGGCAGCTGCATCGAGTCGGGAGAGTATATGTCGAAGGGGCCAGCCGTGAGGCTGCCTCGTCGGGCAGATGGCTGAAGAAGCCGTCATTCCGAAGCGCAGCGAGGAATCTGCCAGACGACTACCTGAAGGATTCCTCGGCAACAACCCATGGCAACGCGGCAGAGTCGCTGCTGTGGAACTGGTCAAGAAGCGTTTTGCAGATTCCTCGCTTCGCACGGAATGACGGCTTCACCTCGCTTCGCACGGAACGACAGCTTTGCCTCGGAAGTCGAACTCGATGGTTGGGATCTGACCCCGCGTTCACCGTAGTTTCTACCGGCTTCCTTTCGGGCATGCGTGGAAACCACGCTGGCTCGAATTCGACGCTGGATCTAGAGTTCTGACCGAGCGGTAACCCGCACGGAGTGGACATCCTGAAGAGGACTGCATTCCGGAGGGAAGGGAGCTTCGGATTCCTTTGACGGAGCCGTTTCTGAAAGGAAGAACAATGATGAAGAGAACCATTTTCGCCATCGCCTCACTGGGATTTCTCGCGACGCTCGTCGGATGCAGCGGGGAGACCACTGAGGTTTCCTCCACGTCCTCGTATTCGACCGAGGCCGACACGACGGTCACGACGGTCACGACTGGAACGATCGAGGCCAATTCGGAGATCGCCGCTGGCGGCGATCAGATCGCCGAGGGCGCGAAGCTGGTGGGCCAGGGTCTCAAGGAAGAGGCACGCCAGGCTGTGGCCGCCAGCGGAGAAGTGATGGCACAGGCCGGGCAGGCATTGCAGGACAGAGCCGATGCCGCGGCACCCGTCAACGCGCCGGATCCCGTGGCGGCCGCCGCGAGTGATGTCGCGAGCGGCGCCTCGATCTTCAAGGGGAAGTGCGCTTCCTGCCACGGTGCCGACGCCAGTGGTAACACCACGATCGGCAAGAAGAACAACGTCGCCGATTTCCGCACCTCGACCGTGCAGAACATGACGGACGCTGAGCTCTCGTCGATGATCGCCAACGGCAAGACAGGTGGCCTGTCGGCGACGGCTCACAAGAGCAAGGCACTCACGCCTAACCAGCTCGAGGACGTCCTCGCATATGTGCGCTCATTCCGAGGATGAGGAATCTCCGCAGACTCGAGGCAACGTTTGCCGGATTGCAGAAGGAGTGTCGCCTCGACGCCACAGGGTCGACACCAGGCCCGCGATGTTGGGGCGATGGACGAAACATGACTGACGCGACCAGAGACACGGTTCGCTCGACTGCGGTGAAGGTTCTGCGCAGCGATGACCTGATCACCGGCGAGAAAGACGCGGCGGTGGCGATCCTCCGCGCGAGCCCCGAGATGGGGAACCCGTACGCGGTTCGATGCGACTGGTGTCGTGAAACAAAGACGCTCTTCCGCGACGAGAACGTCACCCCGTTCAAGCTTTCCGCCCGCGGCTGGATCTGCGAGGAGTGCGAGATGCCCGCGGCGTGTCAGGAAATCAGGTTCTGGAAATAGCGGTCCCTCAGCGGGTCCCGATCAGCTCGCAGCGAACGGGCGGGGGTCGGAACGATGAAGAGTTGCAGCGGCGGCGAAGCGCACAAGCGAGTCCGGTCTGGCTGGCGGGCACGTTGTGTGCGGATGAAGTCTTCGCCGGTCCCGGGGTTTGCCCCGAGTTTTTCATTTTTCCGATCTGACCCCACGTTTTTGACCCCACGTTCCATGGCTTCGAGGAGAGGCCTCGATCGGCTGCCGGGATGGCTGCTGCGCTTGGGTCACACCTCGAATCAAGAATCCATGGGGGCGCCGCCGCGAACTTTCATGCGCTTGTCGGCGATTCCTTAACAACAACCTCGAGGTGTGACCCCGGTGGCAATGGCGATGGCAAGTGGCGCCATCTACTCGGGTGGCGTTACCACCTTTGCACAAGCACATTCCTTTTCACAGGTGCACTGGCCTCCCTTGTCACATCCACAACCCGTCTGTCCACATGCGTTGCATTCCATTGGGATCTCCCTGCTGCAGTCGCAGCTTCGTGAGCCTGGCTTGTTTATCGGTTGTCGTGGCAAGGGGGGCGTGCGAAGGGGATCGCACTGATTCGTTAAGCCATTTCAACGACGAGGCATTGTCGACCAGGCTGATGCCCAGAGCGGATCTCCGTTTGCTCTGCAGCATCACGCCTCTAAAGATATTTGGACCATCAGTTGCCGGGAAGCGCAATTACTACCCTGTCGGCCAGCGCCAGGTGAGTGAAAACTACCTTTCATGGCGTCCGCCGGTCGGCGGAGGGATGGGGTCAGCTCGGAAAAATGAAAAATTCTTGAGGTAGCGACCTGTTTCATCAATCTCCAATCTGGCTGGAGGGACGAGTAGGCCTTCTGCCTCTGGCTGTTCAGCGCTCGGGTTCGGCCGCTTCGTCGTCGGCAAGTTGACGCCGGATGGTTCGAACGGCCGCGGCGTACTCGCGGTCGTTCCGTTCGAGTTCGGTTCCGCGTTGAACGAGGTGACCCACCGCGCGGCCGGTGAGTTTCATCCATTCGCCGATTGCAACGAGGGAGAGGCCCGCCTCCGTCGATGCGAGGTGGGCGAGCGCTTTCCTGGAGGGGTGATGCGAGCGACGGCGGATCGACTCCGCGGTCTCGTCGAACGCCGCGGTGACCAACTCCACGATTGCCTCGAAGGACGCCCGCACAGGTTGCCGCTGGATCGTCGGAAACTCGCGATCAGCCTGGCGTGGCTCTGCAAGCTTCTGCATCCGGTCGCAGAATCGTTCCCCCCCGAGGTAGATCTGCCCGACGAGTTTCTCCCAGGGGTTCGACCGCGCGCCGCGCGCGTCGGCCACGAACTGCCGATAGCGACTGCAGAGCTCTGCGCGTGAGCCTGGCGCGAACTGAGCGAGCGTCCAGTCTGTTTCGAGCCAGACGGGGGCGGACGCCAACCCCGCCGTCGCGCTGTAGTTGCTCCAGACGTACTCGCCGGCGTGCGCGACCGAACCGCAACGCACCGGGTTGAGGACGATGTAGCGGACGAGCTCGAGAAGATGCGATTCCCGCTCGACGAGAATCGCCTTGAAGCGACCCTGAAAGAGGTGACCGACTCGATCATGGGTCCGGTTGAAGTTCTGCGCATGAAGTCCATTCAGTCGCTTCACGCCCACTGACAGCGTGGGCTCCGGCGTTTCGACGAGCAGGTGATAGTGGTTCGTCATCATGACCCAGGCATGCAGGGTCCATCGGTATTTCGCAACCGACTGTGCGAGCAAGGCGAGGAAGCCGTGGCGGTCGTCGTCGGTGCGGTAGATCTCCCGACGTTCGTTGCCGCGACTCGTGACATGCCAGATCGCGCCAGGGTGCTCTAGGCGTAAAGGACGGGCCATCGACAAGTGGAGGAAAGTGCCAGGAAAGGGAAGGGGAAGGGGAACCGGAGGCTCCCGAAGGCCACGGCGAGGTGTGCGGCTGAAGTGTACCTCGGAGGTGGGGAGGAAGCGAATTTTTCATTTTTCCGATCTGACCCCATGACCTCACTAGACTGTACTTTGGTCGCGCTTGAAGAGTAGATTCGAGGCCTGATTCCACGCGGAAGCGAGAACTTCGTGCTCAACATCTATGTCGATGCCGACGCCTGCCCCGTCAAGGAAGAGGTCTATCGGGTCGCTCGGCGCTACGGGCTTCGTGTGACTCTGGTGGCCAATTCGTCGTTTCGTGTTCCTGAGGACGAGACCTTCACGCTCGTCGTGGTGCCGGAAGGCATCGACGCTGCCGACGACTGGATCGCCGAACATGCCGGCGACGGCGACATCGTCATTACCGGCGACATCCCGCTGGCTGCGCGCAGCCTTGCAAGAGGAGCGCGAGTAATCGGGACTACCGGAAATCCCTTCACGGAAGACAACGTGGGCGACGCGCTGGCGACCCGCGAGATCCTCTCGCACCTCCGTGGGGCCGGGGAGATCACTTCGGGCCCTCCACCCTTCACGAACCGTGATCGTTCCCGATTCCTTCAGGCACTCGACACGGCGATCCAGGCGATCCGGCGTATGGCGATGCGGTAGGGTGCATGGACAGGACGGACGGAGCGTCGATGTTCGCGTCACTTTCGACGGGCGCGGCTCTCGTGCGTGGCGCTACTCCAGATTCCTGATCAGCACCGCGTCGCGAACGTTCACGAAGCGGGTGTAGACGATCGCGCTACCGTCGGCGGAGAATTGGAAGGCGCCCGTGTTCAGGTCCTGGAACGGCGTAAGGCGCTTCGGCTCGCCGTCGAACGGGATCAACCAAAGATTTGCGCGGTCGCGCGGCATGGTGTTGTAGACGATGCCGCTTCCGTCGGGCGACCATGCGATCGCGCTGCCGTATCGCGGGGGCTCGACGACGCGACTCCAGGTAATCGCTCCACCCTCGAGCGGAAGCACACCGAGGCGATACGTGGAGTCTTCGATGTAGAGGACGGCGACGCGGCGGCCGTCGGGTGAGACCGCGGGGCAAGCCGCTCTCCCCGGAAGGGTGTACTCGACCGGCTCTCCGCCATCGCGCGCGACACGCTTGAGCACGCCGTTCGACGTGAAGAGGATCCACTTGCCGTCGGGCGAGACCTCGTGACCGACGCCGTCGACGCTGCGCGCTAGCACGGGTCCGGGATGCCTGTCGCTCAGACTCATCGTGCGCAACTCGCTTCCGGACGGGGTCAACTCGACGTAGGCGACGAACGACCCATCGGCGGGGACCCTTGGGGAGCGCACCTCGTTGACTCCTCGCGTGAGCTCGAGCGGCGGGCCCCCGGCGGCGGGCCGGAGGAGGAGACCGAGCCTTCCGCCTTCGAACGTCGGATAGATCACTCCTCCGTCAGGCAGGAGTGCGAGGCCGGTGATGCCGTCGAGCCTTCGATCGCTCAGCCGCGCCGCCTCGCCGGGCCGGTCGAGCTGCATGCGCCAGATGGCCGACTCCGCGTCGCTCGCGACCGAGACGAGCGTGGTGCCGTCGGCCGACAGGCTGACAATCCGCTGATCGAAGAGATCGTTGGTCAGCGGGCGGGGCTCTCCTTCGACCGGTACGCGCCAGATCCTCTGGCTGGAGTTGAACTCGCGTCGAGCGACGGCATACAAGGCGCGACCGTCCGGGCTCCAGGCGACCTGCCCGACGAACGTCCAGCCCTCCGACAGCACGGTCTCGCGTCCCGACGCGACGTCGACTCCGATGATCCGTCCGCCGACCGTTCCCTCGCCGCGGTTCTCTGCGAGCGCAATCGTCTTTCCGTCCCGGGACCACGACGGGCCGAGGAAGAACCCGGGCGCGAAGCGGAGAGGTCGTATCCGTTTCGCGAGGGTCTTCTCGCCGGTTCCGTCGGACGAGGCGACCAGGAGGGCGCTATGGTTCCGTTCGGGGAAATCGGCGCGCACCCAGGCCAGCTGCTTTCCGTCGGGAGAGAAGGAAGGGGGGCTGTCGATTCCGACGACGAGCCGTCGCGGCGTGCCGCCGAGGATCGAGATCTCGTAAAAGGCGCCAGTGGGATCGGTCTCGGACTTGATGCCGTAGACGATCGAGCCGCCGTCCGGGGTAAAGGTGTGCGACCAGTACGCGCCTCCAGCGGGCGGTATCAGCTGCAGGTCGTGCGCGCTCGCGAGCTGGCGCAGCCAGAGGCTCTGCAGCCCCTGGTCCGCCACGACGTAGGCCATCAGTTTCGCATCGGGCGAAATCGCCGCCGCGATGACCTTGCCTAACGAGGTGACGCGCGTGATCTCGACTGTGCCCGCCGCTGCCGCAGGAGCCGCTGCGGCAGGGGAGTTGCGCTGGAATAGCAGCGTCGCGGCAACGGCGACGGCCGCGACGGCCACAGCGCCGGCGGCGATCATCCAGAGCGGCGTTCCACGCTTCGACGAGGAGGCCGCGTGACTCCCCGACGAGGAGACGGTGACGAGGTCGGGGTTCGAGTCGACTTCGCGAAGGAGCCGCCGAAGGTCGACCGCGAGGTCCTTGACCGACTGGTAGCGCTCGTCCGGGTCCTTCTCGAGCGCCTTGGCGACGATCCTCTGCAGCTCGAGCGGCGAATCGGGCCGATGGGCTACGAGACGCTCGGGTTGCGCGTGGATGATCTGGTGCATCGTGTCGATCGTCGACTCGGCGGCGAAGGCGCGGCGTCCCGTGGCGAGCTCGTAGAGAATGCAGCCTAACGAGAAGACGTCGCTTCGGGCGTCGGCATCGCGCCCCTGTGCCTGCTCGGGCGACATGTAACCGACCGTGCCGAGGACGACGCCGGGGTCGGTGTCGCGCACCGCGGTGTGCGACTCTTCGTCGCCTTCGCTCTCCCGGCGGAGCTTCGCGAGGCCAAAGTCGAGGACCTTCGCGTGCCCGGAGCTGGAGAGAATGATGTTCTCGGGCTTGAGGTCGCGGTGCGTGATGCCGACGGCGTGCGCGGCGGCGACCGCGTCGGCGACCAGCGCCATCACCAGGAGCGTGCGGCGCAGGTCGAGCGGCTTCGACGCGGCGCGCTCGCGCAGAGTCTCGCCGTCGACGAGCTCCATCGCGATGAAGTGGATCGTCTCGTCGCCGATGGCCCCCTGGCCCACCTCGTAGACGGGCACGAGGTTCGGATGATTCAGTGCCGCGGCCGACCTGGCTTCCTGGATGAAACGCTTGAGACGATCGGAGTGCGCGGTCAGCTCCGGCGGGAGGATCTTGAGCGCGACGCGGCGCTCGAGCGATGGATCGAGCGCGCAGTAAACCGCGCCCATCCCTCCCTTCCCGAGAAGAGAGACGATTCGATAGCGGCCGAGATCGTGGCCTGAGAGGTCGCCGGACTCCATTTTGTGGTGCGGTGATGATAGCGCAGGAGGTTGAATGGGCGCTGCGGGAAGGCGATGGGTGGGGAGAGAAGCTGGCGCAAATGGCGCAGCACGAGGGAGCGCGCGCCGAACGAACGCGACGTCGGCCTGAGCGCAGCGAAGGACCTAGCAGGGTTCTCAAGGCGAAGTCCTCAGCCCCCGGATTCCTGGCCTGGTGCGAACTTGTAGAAGCCTGAGAGGTCCTTCGCTGCGCTCAGATGGGATGAGAAGGCCACCCCCCTTCGAACGCAGTACCGTAAGGTCTGCAAAACGAGCGATGAACTCGAGAAAGGGAGCGGCCATGAAAAAGTCTACACGGGAACGGAACGATATGCCTTCGATGCAGAAGCTTGATGCGAGTGAACGGTCAAGGATCACGACGGTGGGCATCGATGTCGGCGACCGGGCGAGTCAGTACGCAGCGGTGGATGGGCAGGGAGAGCTGATCGGCGAGGGACGGATCGCGACGAGTGAGAGCGCGTTGCATGGGTTGCTGGGCAAGCTCACGCCGGGAATTCATGTCGTGATCGAAGTCGGGACGCACTCGCCGTGGATGTCGCGAAGTTTCCAATTGAAGGGCTTCGCGGTGACGGTGGCGAACACACGATCGCTTCGGCTGATCACGGGGAGCCGGCGCAAGAGCGATCGGCGGGACGCACGCGTGCTGGCGACGATCGGGCAGAGCGCGCCACAGCTTCTCGACCCGGTTGAGCACCAGAGTGAACAAGCACAGCAGCACCGTGCCGTACTGCTCGCCCGTGACGCGATGGTGCGGTCGCGCGCGCGACTGATCAGCCAGGCACGCGGGATCGTCAAAGCGATCGGAGGCAGACTCCAGAGGTGTTCGGCGGAGAGTTTTGCCACGCGCGCGTCGGCGCAGATGCCGGATGTGCTGCGTCCTGCCCTCGATCCACTCGTCGTGGAGGTCGAGCGGCTTAGCGAACAGATCGGGACTTACGACACGATGGTCGAGAAACTTGCCGCAACCTACCCTGCGTGCAAGGCCGTGATGGCAATCAAGGGAGTCGGTCCGGTGACGGGACTGGCCTTCGTGCTCGCCGTCGGGGACCCGCACCGGTTCGCGTCGAGCCGGTGCATCGGACCGTACTTTGGCCTCACACCACGACAGCATGCCTCGGGCGACAGCACCCCGCAGTTGCGGATTACCAAGGCCGGCAACCCGTTCATGCGTCGCCTGCTGGTGGGCGCCGCTCATTACATCCTCGGGCCCTTTGGCCCGGACTGCGATCTGCGACGACACGGGCTGACGCTCGCCGCACGTGGCGGGAAGAACGCCAAGAAACGCGCGGTGGTCGCGATTGCACGCAAGCTCGCCGTGCTAATGCACAAACTTTGGATCAGTGGCGTCGCCTACGACCCGTTCTTCAACGCTACCCGAGCCATGGCCGCGGCCTGAGCGCCGGAAACAACGACCGCAACCAGGAGTCCCCGAGCAGATCAAACGAGCACAGCATGCGACGCACGCAACCCACCAACCCCACCTTCGAGCCGACACCCTTGCGCGGTGACTGCGCTGTCGTCCTCGGCGCGCTGCCGATCCTTCGGATCTGCAGCGTCACGCCGCCGCTCAGATTGCAGCACCGCTCCAAGGATCACGGAACCCAACATGCACCGAGCTCCTCGAAGCTCACCACGAGTGCGGATAGAAGGACGGTGTTCGGCAAGATGGTTCCCGTGTGGAGTGCCACGATCGCATCCCTCCCTGCTCGCCGTCTGCCGCCTCCTCATCGATTCGGTCGGCGATGCGACGCCGTCAAGGCGCACCGCACACCCTCCCGCCTTGACCGCGTCGCATCGCCGACCGGCCCCGTGCTCCTATGCGGCAGCCGACGAGCCCGCCCACAGCCCCCCAAGCGGCGGAGGCCGTGTGGCAACTCGCCACGTCGAGTTGCCACACGGCAGTTGACAGTTAAGGGCCTTCTCATAGAAGGACGACAAGCCCGAACCTCGTTTCCCTAGCGCAAACCGGCGCGTGATCAGTAAACTGCGACGCTGATCCTGCCGCGAGGTTCCCGCATGTCCTTCGTCCACCTCCACCTTCACACCCAGTACTCCCTCCTCGACGGGGCGAACCGCCCCGAGGCGCTGGCGGCGCGCGTGGCGGAACTCGGCATGCCCGCGTGCGCGATCACCGACCACGGCAACATGTTCGGCGCGGTCGAGTTCTACGAAGCGATGAAGAAGGCCGAGGTCAAGCCGATCATCGGTTGCGAGATGTACATGGCCTTCGGGTCGCGCTTCGACAAGGCGGGCGTCGAGGACCAGTCGGCCGACGCCGGCGCGAACAACCACCTCATCGTCCTCGCGAAGAACGACACCGGCTACCACAACCTCATGAAGCTCGTGAGCGCCGGCTTCACGGAGGGCTTCTACTACAAGCCGCGCATCGACCGCGAGCTGCTCCGCGAGCTGAAGGACGGGCTGATCTGCCTCTCGTCGTGCCTCAAGGGCGAGGTCTCGCAGGCGCTCGCCCAGGGGAACTACGAGAAGGCGAAGCAGGCGGCCGAGGCCTACCGCGAGATCCTCGGCCCCGAGAACTTCTTCCTCGAGATGCAGGACCACGGCATCCCCGACCAGCAGAAGATCCTGCCGGGAATCAGTCAGATCGCCGAAGAAGTCGGCCTCCGCCTCGTCGCGACGAACGACTCGCACTACCTCCACAAGGACGACGCATTCGCACACGAAGTGCTGCTCGCGATCGGCACCGGAAAGACGCTCGACGACGATCGCCGGATGCGCTTCTACTCGGACGACTTCTACGTGAAGAGCTCCGCCGAGATGTCGAAGATCTTCGCGAAGTATCCCGA
>JBPPMG010000281.1:0-6743 GCA_051305935.1 Thermoanaerobaculia bacterium | reverse complement strand
ACGGGTTCGTGTAGAGAGACGAAATCTTCGTCGGATTCGCCGTGATCGTGACGGTCCTCGTGAAGGGCCCGGTGCTTGCCGTAATGGTGACGGGCGTCGTCGCCGGAATCGATGCCGCCGGCTGGATCGTGCGAAATTGGGGCCAGAGCTTCGGACTTCGCGCGCCTATCATTCCGAAGCGAGCAGCGAGGAGTCCCCTTCTTCCCCTTCTATTCCTAGTTCGGCCCCTCGATGCACCCGATGTTGCCGACGAGCTGGTTTGCGAGCACGACGAGATCGATCGCGTTGACGAGCCCGTCGCTGTTCAGGTCAGCAGAGAGCACCGGCGCGGTGAATGGCGGCCTTCCCTCCTGAACGTTGCGCACGAGGTAGTTGGCAAGGACGACGAGATCGACCGAGTTCGTCCGGCTGTCGGCGTCGAGATCGCCCCTCGAGAACACCCTCACGCTGCTCGTGGCCGTGGTAACGACGCCTTCAGCGTCCTCCCAGCGGAACGTTACGACGGTCGTTCCAAGCGGGAACATCGTGGCCCCGTTCACTTCGGAACCGCCCACGAGCGGAGGAAGCGCGCGTCCGCCGGCGACGCAGCGCGCGGCGGTCGTGGCGGACCCGAGGAACGAGGCGAGCGGAATTGACGTCGCGCCGCTCGCTCCTCCTCCACCGCTGCAGACCGTCTGGACGATATCGATCGGAGCGGGCGGCTCGAGCGGATTCCTGCAACTCGTGTCGAGCGTGACGAGCCTCTGAATGCTCGGAATGCCGTTTGTGATCACGGACATTCGATAAACGCCGCCAGGGACGTGGTCGATCACGGCGGTCTTGAGCGCGTCCACCGACCATCCTGCGGCGGCGTCGATCAGCGGCCTGATGATCTGATCGCTATCGAGACGCTGCAGTTGAACGATCGGGTAGTTCGTCGCCGAACTGTTGGCCGTCCCGCTCGCGCCTCCGCTCGCCTCGGAGTCACCTCTAAAGCCGCTGCCGCTGGCGGTCACCGCCTCGCCGTCGCGCAGGCTTCTCGTCACGCTCGACACCTGCGGCCGTCGCGTCTCGATGAACCCAAGTCCGGGGTCGTAGATCTCGGCGCTGCTGTTGTACGAGGCCCCCTGACCATTCCCGCCACCAGCGAACAGAACGGTCCCGTCGAGCAGCAGCGTAGCCGTGTGGTGCGATCGTGGCGCGTTCATGGTGCCTGCGCGTACGAACGTGCCTGAGGCCGGATCGAACAGCTCGGCCTCACCGATTGCGGCGGTCCCGTCGATTCCACCGGCGATCAGGACGAGCCCGCTCGGAAGCACAGTGGCGAGATGTTGCATCCGCGCATGGAACAGGGGCGGCCCGTCGACGAACGCGCCCGTCGCAGGATCGTAGATCTCGGTCGTGGCGAGCGCGACGATTCCGCTCCAGCCGCCCGCGACGAGCACCTTTCCGTTAGGCAGCAGCGATGCGGTGTGCTCCATGCGTCCGGACGCCATCGAACCGACGGTCCGAAACGCCATTCCGACCGGTTCGTAGACTTCGGCGGAGGCGAGAGGAGCCCCGCCCGACGAGCCGCCCGTGACGAGAACGCCGCCGTCCGGAAGGAGTGTCGCGGTGTGTCCCTCTCGAGCGGCCGCGAGGCTGGGGCCGGTCGTGACCTGGTTCAGAATCGCGTCGAACAGTTCCGATGACGCGAGCGCGGCCGGACCCCGGCCGCCGATGAAGAGTACGTCGCCTCTGCCGAGACTCGTAGCGGTGTGCCCCGTTCGCGCGGTGACCAGCGAAGGACTGCTCGTGAACACACTGTTCACGGAATCGTAGAGCTCGACCTCGCCGAGCGGTGTGGCGGCGTTCGACTCGCCCCCCGCGACCACGACTCTGCCGTCCGGGAGCAGCGTCGCCGTATGCCCGCCTCGCGCGGTGCCGATCGGCGAACCATGGCGAAATTTGCGGGTCGTGCTCTCGAAAATCTCCGTGGTCTGCAGCGACTGTCCCGATCCATTGAATCCGCCGACGAACAGCACGTTCCCGTCCGGCAGCATCGTAGCGCTGTGACGTCCGCGCTCGGACTGGAGCGGCTCGCCTTCGTCGAAATCGCCCCCGTTGCCTAACCTGATCAGTTCGATGGAATCGAGCGACACGTAATCAATGTTCATTCCCGCTGCGACGCAGATGCGGCCGTCGGGAAGGAGAGTCGACGTGTTCTGCCAGCGTCCCGTCTCCAGCTCGGCCGGAATCGAGAACGTCATCGTCGCCGGATCGAAGACCTCGATCGCGCGCGGCAGTCCGAAGTACTGCCCACCGAGGAACGCGATCGTTCCGTTCGGCAGCAGAGTCGCGGTGTGGTAGGCCCTCTCGAACTGCATGCGCGGCGCATCGACAAACGAGCCGGTAACCGGATTGTAGATCTCGGCCGTCGCGACGATGCCGTTCCTCGTCCAGCCACCGGCGACGAGCACCCTTCCGTCAGGCAACAGCGTCGATGTGTGCGAGAACCGGCCTGTTCGCATGCGGCCGGTCAGAGTGGAGAGTCCCGTGGCGGGGTCGAAAATCTCGGCGGCGGTCGTTCCACCGAAGTCGACGCTGTTTCGGCCTCCGATGATCAGCACTCGTCTGTCCTGAAGGAGCGTCGCGGTGTGGTCATACCTGGTGACCTGCATCTGGCCGGCGACTACGAACTTGCCTGTCTCGGGCAGGTAGTACTCGGCATCGCGGTAGCTCGCCGATCCGACAATGAGCGCGCGACCGTCGTCCAGCAGCGTCGCAGTATGGCCGGAGTGGGCGTAGCGCATGTCGGCAAGCTGCGTGAAGGCACCGAGCGAGGGATCGTAGACCTCCGCCGATCTGGTCGATTGGCCGTTCGACGCTCCTCCTGCGATCAGCACCCTGCCATCGCGCAGCAGCGTCGCGGTGTGAAGCCAGCGCGTTCTGCTCAGCTCTCCGACGCGTTGCGAGCCGCCCGTGAGGGGGTCGAACACTTCGGCGGCGCTCAGTTCCGTCGCCGTCCTGTGGTCGGCGACACCGCCCGCGAGGAGGACTGTGCCGTTGGAAAGCAACGTCGCGGTATGGCCTTCGCGGGGAATGACGACCTTCATTCCGCTGGTGCTGCATGGCTTGACCGCGATCGTGGCCGACGCAACACCCGGAGTGGTGCACTCGCCTCTCGTGACGTTGACGCTCACCCCGACAGTCTGGGCGCCGCGCTCGGCGAGCACCCTAACCTCGCGCGTGCCCGCTCCATCGACGATGGAGCCGTTCGTGACACTCCACTGGTAGCTCGCTCCGACGCCCGCATCGAGCGTGGACACGGTAGCGAGCGTCTCGTTGCAGAACTCCACCGGTGCCGTGATTGCAGCAGGCGGCGTCGCAAGCGCGACGACCTGGAGTACGGCCGAGGACGTGGCTCCTACCGCGTCGCTGGCGATCGCTTTGTAGGCACCTGCCGCGCTCACCGACAGCGTCGCTCCGCTCGCGCCTGGAATCGGAGCGTCGTTCAGAAACCAGGTGTAACTGATCGGCGGGTGTGTCGTCTGCGCGCTCGCCGTGAGCTCCGTCGACCCGCCGGCGCAGAACCACTCGCGTCCGGTCAGCGAAATCGTGACTCCGTCGGTGGGGATCCACAACATCGATTGGTTCAGGATGAAGTCGGCTTCTTCCGCCGCCGCATCCACCCATACGCGGTTCGTGATAGCGGAGTTGTGGCTATGACTGAAGAGTGTGCGCAGAGTGAACCTGAACGGCGCCGTCCCGACGGGCAGCTCCGGCCCCGTGCACCGGATTCGTGGAGAGAATCCGCCGCTTGGATCGATCGCTGGCGCTCCGCACTGCCAGCCCGGCGGCGTGGAGAGGCTCTGGAGCGTTTCTTCCCATGCGAGCTGCATCGTAAGCACGGGTCCCGGTACCGGCACCTGGCCCCGGCTGACCACGTCGATTTCGTAGGTAAGCGGAGAGTTCGGAAATGCTACGCCCGGATCTGCACGGTGCCTCACCTCGAGGTCGATCGTTGGGGCACTGCTCAGATTCAGCCGGCCGATTGCGGCGTCCCAGTACGCGGTGAACCAGAGCTTCGAATCCGGCCCCCATACACCAGTCATCGTTCCAGATTGGTAGGAGCCGATGTTGTGCCACTCCATGCCTCCCGCAACGGGATCGATTCGCTGCACGTATCCGCCGCTCGTGAACGCCCAGAGCGAGCCGCCTCCCGAGACGATTCCGTGCGGCGTGTAGCGAGTCGTGACGTGCCTCAGACTGCCCGCGGGATGGAGTCGCGCGACGCGGGTCTGGTCGAAGGCGACCCAGAGCGCGCCGTCGGGTCCCGTGGCTATGTCGCTCGGTTCTCCTCCTATCGGGAAGTCGCGCATCGTTCCATCGGTCGCGACGCGCGTGACGGTGCCGTCGCCGCGCCGAGCAACCCACAGCGCTCCGTCCGGTCCCACCGTGATGGCTCGCGGCCCGCTTCCGTATGGGAGCGAGAAGCTCTGAACCGCCCCTCCCGGTATGACCCGCCCGACCGAATCTGCGAACTCGTCTGCGAACCAGAGCGCGCCGTCAGGTCCAACCACCAGGTCGCTGGGATGAGAGTAGGTCGGTGCGTAGGGAAAGAAGTCGATCGTGTCGTCGAGGTTGATTCGGGCGAGCTCGATGTCGCAACCCACCCAGACGACGCCGTCCGGCGCAGCCGCGATGGACATCGGCATGTGACGGAGATTGAAGTCGGTCCACGTGCCATCCGGTGCCACGCGAGCGGCGCGGTAGTCGAAGTTCGACGACATCGCGACCCACAGGTGAGTGGAAGTAGCTGTGATCGCGATCGGCCGGCCCACCACATCGGGACTGCTGAACCGGCGAACGGAAACCGCGCCCAGTGGCAGCGCGAGACAAGCCAGGAGCAATAGAGACAACAGACGTCGGGCCAAGTCAGTCACCTGCGCGGAGAAATGACAACGCGCCAGTGTAGAAGCACCCCACCGTTCGACCTGAGCGCACTGTCACACATTCGCGTGACCGACGCGGAGCGTCACCCGGGCAAGGACCCGACACTGAAGAGTCCAAGAATCGGGCTTAGTCGGGCTTGGGGGTCACCTGAAAGATGAACTCGGGGCCAGACTTTGAGTTTTGCTTCTTAGCTGGCCCCCTCGCATGCACCGCACCCATTTGGTGCTTCCGCAGGAGCAAATCTGGCGGGTTGCCGAGGGAGGTTGCTGAGGAACCATGCGGTTGTTTCGTCCAGCAGATTCCTCGCTTCGCTTCTGATGAACCTTCGTTCGGGCCGTCACGCCGGCCGAGCTGAACTGAACCAGGGACGCGTTAGGCGAACCCGCTCACAGACTTCCTTCCGGGTCACACCGCCGCGTCGGCGGCGAAGGATCGGTAGCTCACAGCTTCAGCTCCAATGGCGTTAACTTAAGGCGTCGGTGTTGGGAGAATGACCGTGAGAGCCGGCGGGACGCCAGCGGACCAGCCGGCCAGAGGGCCAGCGCTCCGAGGCCGCGATCGTTCACGAAGACGTGGAGCGCTGGCGTCCCGCGCCCAGGGCGAACCGCGAATTCCGGCGGCGCTACGCGCCGCCTCCGGGACTTCCCTTGATCGGACTCTTGGGCCGTTTTGCTGCTGCGCTGGGGCACGACGCGGCGTGCTCCTGAGCTTCGAATCGCCTTGTACCTGGCTACTGCGCCTTGCCGCTCTGCACGGCTGCCACGAAGTTCTCGCCCGAGAGGTATTTCTTCGCCACCGCCCTCACGTCGTCGAGAGTGATATTCGAGGTGATCTCGAGCAGTCGCTCGGTGAAGTCGAGTCCGACTCCGTGGAAGTGGTGCCCGGCGAGGGTGGCGAGAATCGCATCGTTCGTCTGCAGGTTGATCTTCGTCGAGCCGGCGTAGGACGATTTCGCGCGGTCGAGATCGGCCTGCGTGATGCCATCGGTCGCGAGCCTGTGGATTTCCTTCAGCAGCGCTTCCCTCGCCTGCTTCTCCTTCGCCGCGTCGGTCGCCATGTATGCGACAAATGTTCCGTGCTCGACGCGCGAGAAGTCGCGAGCGAAGACGGTGTAGGCGAGCGACTGACGGCTCCGAAGCTCTGCAAAAAAAGTCCCGGCGAGCCCCGAGGTGATGTTGCCCAGCAGGCGCACCGCCGGCCAGTCCGGATTCTTCCGCGTAACCGTGGGGAACGCGTAGACGATCGCCGACTGCTTGCGGTCGCGGAACTCCGCGACTTCCATCCGCGCGGAAGGGAGGGTCGGAGGCGCCGCTTTCACGATCGCGCCTTCCCGCCGCGGCAGCTTCGCGAACGCGCTCTCCACGAGCGCCTTCGCCTCGTCGGCCTGAACGTCTCCGATGACGACGATCAATGCCCCGTCGGATACGACGTGAGCGCGCCACCAGGCGCGCAGCGCATCAGGCTCGAGCTCCGCGAGCGAGCTCTGATAGCCGAGCGACGGCAGGCCGTACGGATGGCTCGCGTACATCGCCGCCGCCGCGAGGTCGAAGGGACGCTGTTGCGACGAGTCGAGCGAGCGCCGGATCGCCGCCACCTGCTGCGATTTCTCCTCGCCCACTCCCTGGTCCGGGAAGGTGGGGTTCTGCACGACGTCGGCGAGCAGGTCGAGCCCCGCGCGGTAGTTAGGCGCGACGATGCTCAGCCGCACCCCGAAGTAGTCCTCGTTCACGTCGAGGTCGAGCTGCGTGCCGAGGAATTCGATCGCGCGGTCGATCTGCTCGCCGGTTCGCGTCGTGGTCCCTTTCCGCATAGACCGCGCCGTGATATGC
>JBPPMG010000277.1:0-3601 GCA_051305935.1 Thermoanaerobaculia bacterium | reverse complement strand
GCGTATGCGCTCAAGCTCTGGAAGGAGATCATCCCGAAGCTCGTCGACATGCGCGTGCTCACCGAGGCGGACCTGCTCGCGCTCGAGATCCTGTGCAACTCGTATCACGAGTATCGCCAGGCGGACGAGGTCATCCAGGAGGAGGGCCTCACCTACGAGACGGCGACCGTGAGCGGCGCGACCAAGATCACGAAGCGGCCGGAGGTGGAGATCCGCGCCGACGCGCACCGGCGACTGCTGCGCATGATCCAGGAGTTCGGCATCACGCCGAGCGCGCGCACGGGCGTGAAGGTCCCCGATGGCGAGGTCGAGGATCCGTTCGCGTCCTACATGGGAGCGAAGTCCGGTGCCTAAGGCGACGACGCGCCGGACCCCGAAGCGTCTGCCGGCCAAGCGCCGCGCGCGGCCGACGCATCCCGCGCTCCGGTACATCGACGACGTGCTCACCGGGCGCGTCGTCGTGAACAAGTGGATCCGCCTCGCGGTGGAGCGTCACGTCCGCGACCTGAAGGAGGGACCCGCCCGCGGACTCACGTTCGATGCGACGGCCGCGCAGCATGTGATCGACTTCTATGCGTTCACGAATCACTCGAAGGGCGAGTGGGCGGGCAAGCCGTTCACGCCGGAACCGTGGCAGCAGTTCGTCGACTGGGTCACGTTCGGCTGGAAGAAGGCTGACGGCACGCGCCGCTTCCGGGTCTCCTACCTCGAGGTCGCGCGCAAGAACGGCAAGAGCACGAAGGCCGCGGCGGACGCGATCTACCTGATGCTGGCCGACGGGGAGTCGGGCGCCGAGGTGTACTCGGTCGCGACCAAGAAGGACCAGGCGAAGATCGTCTGGGAGGAGGCCGCGCGCATGGTGCGCGCGTCGCCCGCCCTGCGCGCGCGCATTGGCGTGCTGCGGAACAACATGCACGTCCTGGCCAAGCACTCGAAGTACGAGCCGCTCAGCTCCGACGAGGACACGCTCGACGGGCTCAACCCCTCCGCTGCGATCGCCGACGAGATCCACGCGTGGAAGACGCGCGGATTGTGGGACGTGCTCGAGACCGGCACGGGCGCGCGCCGGCAGCCACTGCTACTCCCGATCACCACCGCCGGGTCGGACAAGAAGTCCGTCTGCTACGAACTGCATTCCTACGGGAAGAAGGTGCTCGAGGGGCTCGTCGAGGATGACTCGTTCGCGGCCTTCATCTACGCGATCGATGCCGACGATCGGTGGGACGACGAGCGCGTGTGGATCAAGGCCAACCCGAGCCTCGGCATCACCGTCAAGCTCGACGACCTGCGGCGGAAGTGCCTGAAGGCGAAGGAGATGCCGGCGGCGCAGAACGCGTTCCGGCGGCTGCACCTGAACGAGTGGACGGAGCAGGATGTGCGGTGGCTCGACCTCGACGTGTGGGACGAGAACGGGCACGACGTGGATCCCGCGATGCTGGAGGGCCGCCGCTGCTACGCGGCGTTCGATCTGTCGAGCGTCACGGACCTCTCGGCGCGCGGGCTGCTCTTCCCGCCCACGGACGACGACGAGCTCTGGTACGTGCTGATGAAGTTCTATGTCCCCGCCGAGAACGTGCAGAAGCGCGTGAAGAAGGACGGGGTGCCCTACGACCGGTGGATCGAGGAAGGCTACATCACCGCGACCGAGGGCGACGTCGTCGACTACGACGTGATCCGCAACGACCTGCGCGCAGACGGTGAGCACTATGAAATCGTCGAGATCGCCTTCGACCGGTGGAACGCCACGCAGCTCTCGACGCAGCTCGCCGGCGACGGCTTCACGATGGTGAAGTTCGGCCAGGGCTATCACGACATGGCGAGCCCGAGCCGTGAGCTGGAGAAGCTGCTCGCGGCCCGGGTGCTGGCGCATGGCAAGAACCCGGTGCTCCGCTGGATGGCCGGCAACGTGACGGCAGAGATGGACGCCGCGGGGAACCGCAAGCCGTCGAAGGCGAAGAGCACGGAGCGCATCGACGGCATCGTCGCGCTGGTGATGACGCTGGGGCGCGCGATCGTCGCGGAGGTGCAGGGCCCGAGTGTCTACGAGGAGCGCGGGCTCCTCACCCTGGGAGGGGACGATTGAGGGACATCGATCGCTGGGACGTCTGTGTATTCGCCGGCGGGTTGCTGCTCGCCATCGGGTGCGGCCTCTGGGCGTTCCCGTTGGGGCTGGTCGTGGGGGGCGTTGAGCTCCTCGCCGTCGGTGTGATGGGCGCGCGGGCCGTGCCCGTGCAGGCCCGAACGCGTCATGAACCCCGGTCCCTGGAGGGCTGATGGGCATCACCAGTCGCCTGCTCGAGCGTCGCTCGGTCCCCCGCTCCGGCCTCGCGAACCCGGCGAGTTGGCTCGAGGGACTGTTCGGCGGATCCATGTCCAGCGCGGGCGCGTCGGTCACGACCGACACCGCGCTCGGCGTGATGGCCGTCTACAACGGCATCTCCCTCATCGGCCGCGCGATCGCCTCGCTGCCGCTCGTGCTGCTCAAGTCACGCGCGGGCGGTGGCGTCGACGTCGCGCGTGAGCACCCCCTGCACCGCCTCATCTCCATCGCGCCGAACCCGCGCATGACGTCCTTCGAGTGGCGCGAGCTGCTCTCGGCGGACGTCGAGCTCGCAGGCAATCACGTGTCGGCCGTGCAGAGCAACAAGAAGACGGGCGCGATCGAGGCGCTCTGGCCGCTCCGGCGGGACCGGCTCTCCTACTGGATCTCGCCGGACGAACGCGAGATCTGGTACAAGCTCCAGCCGCGCACCGGGGAGGCCGTCTGGTTCCGGTCGGATGAGGTGCTGCACGTGCGCGGGATGGGGAGCAACGGCATGGTCGGCTACGCCCCGATCGCGCTCGCGCGCGAGGCGCTGGGCGTGGCGATCGCAGCGGAGACCCATGCGTCGCGGTTCTTCGGGAACGGCACCACGCTGAGCGGCGTGCTCGAGCATCCCAACAAGCTGGGGACCGAGGCGTGGAAGAAGCTCAAGGCCGACTGGAAGGCACGGCACGGCGGCGCCGGCAACGCGTGGGATGTGGCGATCCTCGAGGAGGGGATGAAGTTCCACGGCCTGACGATGCCGATGAAGGACGCGCAGTTCCTCGAGTCGCGGAAGTTCCAGATCGAGGAAATCGCGCGCATGCTCGACCTCCCGCCCCACAAGCTCAAGCACCTCGAGCGCTCGACGAACAACAACATCGAGCACCAGGACATCGAGTTCCTCGTCGACTCGATGGGGCCGCGCTTCGTGCGCATCGAGCAGCGGCTGAACTTCGACCTGCTCAGCGAGCAGGAGCTCGCCGACGGCTACCACTTCAAGTTCCGGCTGCAGGGCCGTCTCCGCGGCGACCAGAAGTCCCGCTTCGAGGCCTACGGCATTGGCCGCCAGTGGGGGTGGCTGTCGGCCGACGACATCCTCGAGCTGGAGGACCGGAACCCGCTGCCCGACGGGAAGGGGAAGGAGTACCTCACCCCGCTCAACATGATCGCGGCGGGCACCGAGCCGCCGAAGAAGGCGCCGCCCAAGGCACCCCCGGCGCCGGCGGATCCCGAAGACGACGAGGACGACGAGGACGACGAGGACGACGAGCGCAGCGATGCGATCGCGCGGGTGCT
>JBPPMG010000264.1:0-16786 GCA_051305935.1 Thermoanaerobaculia bacterium | reverse complement strand
GCCTCGGCCTGTTCGTTGATGAGGGAGACGATGGCGTGTTCGGAAGTTTCGGCGAACGTGGGGATCGTGAGGGCAAACGTGACGAGAAGAAGAGCGAGTTTCCTCATGCGCGTGAGTATCGCACCCATGTGGAGTGCGAAAGCGAAGCTTTCGCCCTTCCTCGCCGAAGCGAAGCTTCGGCACGCTGATTAGGCGTTGCCACGGCGGGTAAAGGCGGCGCGCAGCGCCGAGACATCAGTAGCCCCCGGCTTCAGCCGGGGGTCGAAGGTCGTCGCTACCGTTCCGGCGCCGCTTCAGCGGCGCAACGATGTGCGGCGCATGCGACCGCGGTCGCGATCTGCATCGCGGCCTTCCGACGCATCCGTCCCGCCGCTGAAGCGGCGAGAGAGAAATGGGAGCGCTAGCAACCCCCGGCTGAAGCCGGGGGCTATCGCTGTCTCGTCGCTGCGCGACGTCAGCATCCGGCCACCATGCCGACGCATGGCCTCGGCAGACGCGCGCTCGTTTGTGTCGCGAACAACGGGAGCGGAAGCTCTCGCTTCCGCCGAGGAAGGGCGCAAGCTGCGCTTGCGCACTCCACATGGCGCCGCGCTACGGCAGCAGCCGGCCCAGGATCTCCTGCACCTTCTTGCCGTCGACCTCGTCACGGTGCTTCGCCATGATCTCTTTCATCACCTTGCCGGTGTCCTTCTTCGACTCGGCTCCCGTCGACACGATGATCAACTTGATGATCGTCTCGAGCGCGTCGTCTGACATCTGCTTCGGCAGGTAGGCCTCGAGGATCGTGAGCTCGCGCTTTTCCTTGTCGGCGAGCTCCTGGCGTCCGGCCTTCTCGTACTGCTCGATCGAGTCCTGCCGCTGCTTCACGGCGCGGCGGATCACCACCGACGCCTCGGCGTCCGACAGCTCGTGCATCTTCTCGATCTGCTCGTTCTTGAGCGCCGACTGCAGCATGCGCAGCGTCGAGAGTTTCTCCGCCTCTTTCGCTTTCATCGCGGCGGTCATGTCCGCCCTGACCTGCTCTGTGAGTGACATTCGCCCTCCTCCGGAGGAATTGAGAATTAGGAATTGAAAATTGAGAGATGGCCGAACGCCGCCTCCCCCGCCTCAACCGCGATTCCATCCGTACCTGACCGACAACGCCATCTCTCAATTCTCCATTCTCAATTCTCCGTTCGAGGACCGTTCGCGGGCGACGTTGACGACCCGCGAGCGGCCAACTATTCTGGCCTCCGCATGCCCTTCGACCTCGAGCAGCTCCTCCGCGACACGCGCGCCCTGCTGAACGGGCATTTCCGGCTCTCTTCTGGGCTGCACAGCAACGGGTACGTCCAGTGCGCGCTGCTGCTCGAGGAGCCGGCTCACGCGGCGGCGGTCGGCAAAGCTCTCGGCGCGAAGCTCCGCCCGCACCGCATCGACCGGATCGTCGCCCCTGCACTCGGAGGCGTCATCATCGGCTACACGGTCGCGCAGGCGCTCGATATCCCGATGATCTTTACCGAGCGGAAGGACGGCGTGATGTCGCTTCGCCGCGGCTTCGAGCTCGGCTCGAGGACCCGTGTCGCGATCGTCGAGGATGTCGTCACCACCGGCAAGTCGACCCGCGAGACGCAGGCGGTCGTCGAGTCGCTCGGAGGCACCGTCGTCGCCCTTGCCTCGATCATGAACCGGAGCGGCAGCGACAACCCGTTCGATCAATCCTTCGAGTTTCTGATGCGAATGGCCCTCGAGACCTGGGACGAGGCGGCATGCCCACTCTGCGCCAGGGGCATTCCGCTCGACGCGCCAGGAAGCAGGTTCCAGCGATGAACGAGTACACGATCGTCATCGGCGACCGCGAGCAGCACGTCGCGCTCACTCGCCACGGTGCCGCATTCGAAACGACGTCCGCGGGCAGCGTTCGCCGCATCGAGATCTCTTCGCTTCGCGCGAACGAGGCGATCCTCACACTCGACGGCGTTCGCCACGTCGTCCCGTTCGTTCGCGTCGGCGACGAGCTGCACTTCGATTTCGGCGGCGAGATCGTCATCGCCGAAGTGACCGCCGGGGCGCGGCGGGCGAAGTCACGCCAGCGCGAGCACACGATGGCGGCCCCGATGCCGGCGCTCGTGACGAAGATCCTCGTGGAACCGGGCCAGCGCGTCGCGCGTGGCGCGCCGCTCGTCATCCTCGAAGCGATGAAGATGGAGCACCAGATCAGCGCGCCGTACGACGGCACCGTCGAAGAGATCCGCTGCAAGGCGGGCGAGATGGTGCAGCCGCCCGACGACCTCATCGTTCTCGCCCGCACTCCGGAAGCGCCATGAAGCTCGACGTCGACCGCGTCCGCATCGTCGAGGTCGGTCCGCGCGACGGCCTGCAGAACGAGAAGTCGACGATTCCGCTCGACGTGAAGGTCGCCTTCATCGAAGCGCTGGCAGAGTCGGGGCTGCGCACCGTGGAAGCCGGCGCATTCGTCCATCCGACCTGGGTTCCACAGATGGCCGATTCCGCCGAGGTCTACGCGAAGATCGCGAAGCGCGACGGAGTCGACTACCCGATGCTGGTTCCGAACATGACGGGGCTCGAGCGCGCGATCGAGTGCGGCGTCGAGTCGATCGCGATCTTCACCGCGGCTTCGGAGTCGTTCAACAAGCGCAACATCAACATGACGATCGACGAGTCGTTCGAGGAGTTCACCCCCGTGGCGCTTCGCGCGCGCGACGAGGGAATTCGTGTCCGCGGCTACGTCTCGTGCGCCTGCGGCTGCCCGTACGAGGGGGCGGTCGCTCCCGAGAAGGTCCTCGAGGTCACCGCGCGCCTCATGGACCTCGGCTGTTACGAAGTGTCGATCGGCGACACCATCGGCGTCGGCACGCCGATGCAGGTCCAGGGACTGTTGCATCTCCTGACGCAGGTCATCCCGCGCGACCGCCTCGCGATGCACTTCCACGACACGCGCGGCATGGCCGTCGCGAACACTCTCGCCGCTCTCGAGCTCGGCATCTCAGTCTTCGACGCCTCGGCTGGCGGGTTAGGCGGCTGCCCATACGCGCCGGGCGCGTCGGGCAACGTCGCGACCGAAGATCTCGTTTACCTCCTCGACGGGCTGGGCGTCGAGCACGGCGTCGACCTCGACAAGCTCCTCGCCGCGGCCGCGGTCATCTCCCCCTGGCTCGACCACCCGCTGCCGGGCAAGGTGGTGCAGGCATGCACGAAGGGGACGCTGGGGTGGGGGTCAAAGACGATCGTTCAGTGAGAGTCGAAAGGCCGAAGTTAGAACGTAGAACGATGAATGTTGAACCCAGAAAGGGGTCGCCGCCGTGGTCGTTGTCTGGGTTCAACATTCATCGTTCTGCGTTCTAACTTCACGACACGCGTCCCGCAGGATACGCCCGATCCAATAAGTGAGAACGGGCGGCCCGTGGCCGCCCGTTCGTCGTTTCGGATGAGCTGAAAACCCTACGTCTTCGGCGTCCACCGCAGCACCGGCTGCCGCGCCGCCCTCGCTTCGTCGAGCCTGCGCACCGGCGTGGTGTGCGGTGCCGACTTCACGAGCTCGGGCGACTCGGCGGCCTCGCGGGCGATTGCGAGCATCGCCTCGCAGAACGCGTCGAGCTCTTCCTTCGGCTCGCTCTCGGTCGGCTCGATCATAAGCGCGCCCGGAACGATGAGAGGGAAGTAGATGGTTGGCGGATGGAAGCCGTAGTCCATCAACCGCTTCGCGATGTCGAGCGTGTGGACGTCGTTCGCGAGCTGATTCTTGTCGTCGAAGACCACCTCGTGCAGCGACGCATCGCTGTACGGAAGGTGATACGCGCCCTTGAGCCGCGCGCGAATGTAGTTCGCGTTGAGCACGGCGATCTCCGCCATGCGGCGCATCCCGGGACCTCCCATCGAGCGCATGTAAGTGAGCGCGCGGACGAGGACACCGAAGTTGCCGTTCCACGCCCGCACGCGCCCGATCGAGTCGGGGCGATTGAAGTCCTGGTAGAAAGTGCCGTCGTCACGGCGCTCGATCGTCGGAGCCGGCAGGAACGGGACGAGCGACTCCGCGACGCCGACCGGGCCCGCGCCCGGGCCGCCACCGCCGTGCGGCGTGGAGAAGGTCTTGTGGAGGTTCGAGTGAATGACGTCGATCCCCATGTCGCCCGGGCGCGCGATACCGACGAACGCGTTCAGGTTCGCCCCGTCACAGTAGAGGAACGCTCCCTTGCGGTGGAGGATGTCGGCGATCTGGACGATCTGTCCTTCGAACACGCCTAACGTATTCGGCACGGTCAGCATGAGCGCGGCGACGTCTTCCGTCACCTCGCGCTCGAGCAGGTCGAGGTCGAGCGTGCCGTGAGAGTTCGACTTCAGCTCCTTCGTCGTGTAGCCCGCGAACGCGGCCGACGCCGGGTTCGTGCCGTGTGCGGAGTCAGGGATCAGGATCACCTTGCGCGCATTGCCCGCTTTCGCGAGCGCCTTGCGTACCATCAGGATGCCCGTCAGCTCGCCGTGCGCGCCCGCGACCGGCTGCAGCGTCACGCGCGGCATCCCGAAGATCTCCTTCATCGTCTGCTCGAGCAGCCAGATCAGCTCGAGCGAGCCCTGCACCTGGTGCTCGGGCTGGAGCGGGTGGCTGTAGGCGAAGCCCTCGCGTCGCGCCATCGCCTCGTTGATGCGCGGGTTGTGCTTCATCGTGCACGAGCCTAACGGGTAGAGCCCGGCGTCGATCGACATGTTCAGCTTCGAGAGCCGCGTGAAGTGCCGGATCACGTCGACCTCGGAGACTTCGACTTCGCCCTCGATGTCCTCGCGAAGCAGATTGCCGGGCAGCAGCGACTCGAGCTGCTCCTCCCGAACGTCGAGCTCGGGGAACTGGTATCCGCGGCGGCCGATCTTCGACCGCTCGAAGATCACCGGTTCGGCCGTGTTGTGGAAGCTCGCTCCGGAGGGGGCGGCCGCGGCGCTCTCTGTCTTGGTTTTCTCGCTCATGGTCGCCTCCTTACAGCGCCTTCGCGATGGCCGCCGCGTAGCGGTCCATGTCGGCAACGGTATTCATCTCGGTGACCGCGGCGATGTAATCGTTAGGCCGGTCCGGATACCAGGTGTCGAGGGCGACCCCACCGAGGATGCCCTGGTCGGCCAGCGCGGCGAGGAGCTCGCGCGCCGGACGCTTCGTGCGCGCCGTGAACTCGTTATAAATGGGAGCCGCGAACGGGAACTCGACCTTACCCGTCGCCGCGAGCTTTCCGCGCAGGTAGGCGGCCTTCTGCAGGCACTGGCTCGCGACCTCGCGGAGGCCCTTCCTGCCCAGCAGCGAGAGGTACATGTTCGCGGCGAGCGCGATCAGCGCCTGGTTCGTGCAGATGTTCGACGTCGCCTTCGCCCGCCGAATGTGCTGCTCGCGCGTGGCGAGGGTCAGGACGTATGCCTTCCGGCCGTCGACGTCGACCGTCTCGCCGACGAGCCGCCCTGGCATGTGGCGCTTGAGCTCGTCCTTCACGACCATGAAGCCCACGTACGGGCCGCCGAACGACATCGGGATGCCCCACGCCTGTCCTTCGCCGACCGCGATGTCGAACCCGTGCTTCCCGGGAGGCGACACGATGCCGAGCGAGCTCGCCTCGGCGATGACCGCGATCTTCGCCGCCTTCGCCGCATCGGCGATCTCGCGCACCGCGTCGTAGTCCTCGAGCACGCCGAAGAAGTTCGGCGACTGGATCGCGACGCCGAACGTGTTCGCGTCGCAGGCCGCCTTCAGCGCGGCGAGATCGATGCGGCCGTCAGGCGCCGTGCCGATCTCGACGATCTCGAACCCGAGATTCTGCACGTAGGTGACGAGCGTCTCGCGGTACATCGGGTGGATCGACTTCGCGATGACAACCTTCGTCTTCTTCGGAGCGACGCGCTGTGCGAGGAGCACGCCCTCGACGAACGCGGTCGATCCGTCGTAGAGCGAAGCGTTCGCGACATCGAGCCCCGTCAGCATGCACTGGTGCGTCTGGTACTCGAAGATCGACTGCAGCGTCCCCTGCGAGACCTCGGGCTGATACGGCGTGTACGCAGTCAGCCACTCCGCGCGAAGCAGGAGCTGGTCGATGCATGCCGGCTGGTGGTGAAGGTAGACGCCTCCACCGAGGAACGACGGCTTGTCGTCGACGCGGACGTTTCGGAAACCGAGCGAGGCGAAGGCGCGCCGCACCTCGATCTCCGACCACGGCCCCGGCACGTCGAGAAACCGGTCGAGCTTCACGTCCTTCGGAATCGAATCGAAGAGGCGGTCGATCGAATCGACGCCGATCGTCTCGAGCATCTCGCGGATGTCTTCCGCGGCGTTGGGAATGTAGCGCATCGGTGTGGTTTGCAAGGCTGGCTCCACTGGTTCCGGGTTGGACTTACGACATCTCGCTCAGGAGTGTGCGCACGAGCACCTGTCATTCCGAGCGAAGCGAAACCTCTGCAACGGGCAAGGACGATGTGGCGCAGGCACTCCTCCTGCCTGCGCGTCGTCGCATCTCCGCGGGGCGACCCCGAAGTGTACCGGTACGACCGTGCGGCGCTTCGCGCCGCGCGCAGACAGGAGTGTCTGCGCCACACCCCTTTCGGGGCCTCTACTTGCCCGCTTCCTTCTCGACGTACTCCTCGTACTCCTCGGCGGTCATCAGCACGTCGAGCTCTTCCGGGCTCGTGAGCTTGACCTTGAGCATCCAGCCATCGCCGTACGGGTCGGTATTGACCAGCTCGGGACGCGACGCGAGCTCTTCGTTGATTTCCACGACTTCGCCGGTCACGGGAGAGAAGAGCTCCGAGGCGGCCTTGACCGACTCGATGTTGCCGAACTCTTCGTTCGCTTCGACCTGCGAGCCGGCCTGCGGTAGCTCGACGAACACCACGTCGCCCAGCTCCTTCTGCGCGTAGTCACTGATGCCGACCGTCGCGATCCCACCTTCGACGTGGACGTACTCATGGCTCTTCGCGTAACGGTTGTCTTCGGGTTGTTTCATCGTCGCTCCTTACCTGACGCGCCGTGACGGCGGCCGGCTATTTTGCTCTCTTGTAGAACGGGGTCGCTACGACGCGCGCCTTCGTCTCTTTTTCACGCACGAGCACGGAGAACTCCGTGCCTACATCGCACATCCGGAGAGGAAGATACGCGAGACCGATCGCCTTTTTCAACGTGGGTGAGTGCGTGCCCGAAGTGACCACGCCGACCTCGACTCCACCCTCGACGACCGGGTATTCGTGCCGCGCGATTCCGCGGTCGACCATCTCGAATCCGACGAGCTTCCGGGTGAGGCCTTTTTCCTTCTGAGCGACGAGGACGTCGCGGCCGTTGAAGTCGCCCTTCTCGAGCCGGACGATCCAGTCGAGGTCGGCCTCGAGGGGCGTGTGGTCCTTGTCGATGTCGTTGCCGTAGAGCGCCATCTTCGACTCGAGGCGCAGCGTGTCGCGCGCCCCAAGGCCGATCGGTACCACGCCGAGCGCCTTGCCATCGGCGAGGATCTTCCGGTAGATCGCGGGAGCCTCCGCGGGGGCGATGTAGACCTCGAAGCCGTCTTCGCCCGTGTACCCCGTGCGCGAGACGATCGCCGGGACGCCGCAGACCTCGCCCTTCGCGAAGCGGTAGTACTTGATGTCCGCGAGCTTGAGGGGCGTGAGCGTCTGCAGGAGCTTCTCGGCCAGCGGGCCCTGGAGAGCGAGCTGCGCGTAGTTCGCGCTCGCGTTCACGACCTCGACGTCGAAACCCTTCGACTGCTCCACGAACCAGGCGAAGTCCTTCGGAGTGTTCGCCGCGTTCACGACGACGAAGTAATCGGTCGCGCTGTTGCGGTAGATCAGTATGTCGTCGACGAAGCCGCCAGTCGGATAGAGGAGGCCGGTGTAGTGGATGCGACCGTCGGAGAGCTTGGAGACGTCGTTGCAGGTGCACTTCTGGAGAAAGGCCTCGGCCTGCGGACCGCGGACGAGGATCTCGCCCATGTGCGAAACGTCGAAAAGGCCGGCGCGCTCGCGAACGGCAGC
This sequence comes from Thermoanaerobaculia bacterium, assembly GCA_051305935.1. Lineage (GTDB taxonomy): Bacteria > Acidobacteriota > Thermoanaerobaculia > Gp7-AA8 > Gp7-AA8 > JACPDH01. Next base: position 8,797 of record JBPPMG010000264.1, on the reverse strand, counting down.
GTGCTCTTCGAGGATTCCGGTGAACTGGACCGGCAGCTCCCAGCCGCCGAAGTCGATCATCCGCCCTCCGGCTTCCTGACAGGCTTCGAACAGAGGGGTGCGCATGAGCGGCTCGTTGGACGGGGGGTGGGACATGGGAGACCTCCGCGACGGGTGATATCAAACTGCAGGTCAAACGTCAAAGGATGCAGGTCACAGACGAAGCAGGCGGGAGGCGAGAGGCGAGAGGCGAAAGCAGGCAGGGGCGACGGGCATCGCGCAGCAATCGCCGCCGCATGTGGCGCAGGCACTCCTGCCTGCGCACGGCGCGAAGCGCCGCATCGAGGCGGAGAACGGCGACTCGCAGTCGAGAGGCGAAGAGCAGACTGAGGTGAGGCGTCGTCGCGTAGCGACGGCCGAGCTTAGCCCCCGGTGGCCGCGCCCGAAGGGCCGGCCACCGGGGGAAACGGATGCGAAGAGGTCGCGCGCCGCGTAGCGGCGCCAGAGCTGAGCTCGCCCGACGCGGCGCGCCACGAATTTCGATCGCGTGATTCATGCCGACGTTCCGGCGCCGCTATGCGGCGCGACTCGATCAAACACTCCCGTTCCCCCGGTCCCGCTCCGCGGGACCGGGAGCTAATCTCGGCGGTCGCTACGCGACCCGGAAGACCGAACGACGCCGCGGCACTCTCTCCATCCGACGACACCGGGTCGGCTCGTAACCCAAACACTTCGCTTTTCTCGATCCAAACGACACGAACTATCAATTGGATCTATCACAGACCGGGCACTATCTTCCCAGGCATCCCCGGCGGCCGCCGTGTAGGCGCGCTCGGCCGGATCTTCAGGAGTCGAAACCCGCATGGAAGTGACGTCGATTGGCTCTCCTCTCCTCTGGGGAGGATTTACCGCTTTCATCCTCGCAATGCTGGCGCTCGACCTTGGGGTCTTCCACCGTACCTCCCACGAGGTCCGGTTCAAGGAAGCCCTCACCTGGACTTTCGTCTGGATCACGCTCTCCCTCGTCTTCAACGCCGGTGTCTACCACTGGTTCGGCGCGCAGAAGGGGATGGAGTTCCTCACCGGCTACATCATCGAAAAGGCGTTGTCGGTCGACAACGTCTTCGTCTTTCTCGTGATCTTCTCGGTCTTCGCCGTTCCGGCGAAGTACCAGCACCGGGTGTTGTTCTGGGGCGTGCTCGGCGCGCTCGTCATGCGCGCGATCTTCATCTTCGCGGGTGCCGCGCTGCTCCAGCGGTTCCACTGGGTGATCTACATCTTCGGCGCGCTGCTCGTCGTCACCGGCATCAAGCTGCTCGTTCAGCGGAACGAGCAGGTCGAACCGGAGAAGAACCCGATCTTCCGGTTCTTCAAGAGGGTCATCCCGGCCACGACGAACTATCACGGCGACAAGTTCTTCGTCCGCGAAGGCGGGAAGTGGCTCGCCACGCCGCTCTTCCTGGTGCTGGTCGCCGTCGAAGCGAGCGATCTCGTCTTCGCGGTCGACTCGATCCCGGCGATCTTCGCCGTGACGTCGGACCCATTCATCGTCTACACGTCGAACGTCTTCGCGATTCTCGGTCTGCGCGCGCTCTATTTCTGTCTCGCCGGTGTCCTCGAGAAGTTCCACCTGCTGAAGGTTGGTCTCGCCCTGGTGCTTCTGTTCGTCGGGGCGAAAATGCTGCTGATCGATCTCTACAAGATCCCGATCGGCCTCTCGCTCGTGGTCGTCACGCTGCTGCTCGCCGGCTCGATCGCGGCGTCGTTCATCTGGCCGAAGAAAGAGGGCGCAGACGACGTCGCGACTGCCGCCTAGTGGCCACGGCCTCCGGCCGTGGCGCGGAGGCCGGAGGCCTCCGCGACAATTCTCAATTCGCGACCCGCGATTCGCTCATAGAATCACGGCATGTCCTTCAGCCAGCTCTTCAAGACGAAATCGCTCGATCTTCTCGTTGCGGAAACCCACGAAAAAGGGCGCGAGTTCAAGAGGGTGCTCGGGCCGATCAACCTGATCGCGTTAGGCATCGGCGCGATCATCGGCGCCGGCATTTTCGCGACGGTCGGCACCGCGGCAGCGGGCGACGCGCTTCGTCCCGGCGCCGGTCCGGGGCTGATGCTCTCGTTCGTGCTGACCGCCTTCGTCTGCGCGCTGACCGCACTCTGCTATTCCGAATTCGCGGCGATGGTGCCGGTTTCCGGTTCGGCCTACACCTACGCGTACGGAACGCTCGGCGAGTTGGTCGCCTGGATCATCGGCTGGGACCTGATCCTCGAGTATGCGATCGGCAACGTCGCCGTCGCGATCTCGTGGTCGAACTACTTCAACACTCTGCTCAAGGGCTTCGGCATCCACCTTCCCGACTGGATCGTGGTCGACTACACCACGGCGATGCGCGGAATGCCCGAGGTCGTCGCGGCCGCGCCTCACATCGCGGGCATCCCGATCATCTTCAACATTCTCGCGTTCGGAATCGTCGCCTTGATCACGGTGGTGCTCGTCTGGGGAATCAAGGAGTCGGCGAACTTCAACCTCGGGATGGTCGTCGTCAAGCTCATCGTGCTCGCGTTCTTCGTCATTGCGTCGATGAAGTTCGTCAAGCCGGAGAACTGGACGCCGTTCATGCCTAACGGATTCCACGGCGTCTTTGCCGGCGCGGCGATCATCTTCTTCGCCTACATCGGCTTCGACGCGCTGTCGACGACGGCCGAGGAGACGAAGAATCCGCAGCGCAACATGCCGATCGGGATCATCGGCTCGCTCGTGATCTGCACGATCATCTACGTGATCGTCGCCGCGGTCTTCACGGGGATGATCCCGTACGACGCGCTCAAGGCGACGGTCGCGAGCGAGCAGGCGGAGCCGCTCACGCTCGCGATGCGCTTCGCCCAGATGCCCGACTGGATGGTCGGAGTCGTCGCGTTCGGCTCAGTCGTCGCGTCGACCGCGGTGCTTCTCGTCTTCCAGCTCGGCCAGCCGCGCATCTTCTTCGCGATGGCGCGCGACGGCCTCCTCCCGCAGTCATTCGCGAAGATTCATCCGAAGTTCGGCACGCCGCACGTGACGACGATCTTCACGGGTGCGTTCGTCGGCGTGACCGCCGCAGTCACGCCGCTCGACGCGATGGTCGACCTCACGAACATCGGGACGCTCTTCGCCTTCATCCTCGTCTGTATCGGCATCACGATCCTGCGCATCAAGGAACCGAATCGCGAGCGCCCCTTCCGCGTGCCGTTCGGCCCGTTCGTGGTTCCAGGCCTCGGCGTCGCCTCCTGCCTTTTCCTGATCTACTACCTGCCCCCCTCGTCGTGGATGCGTTTCTTCTGGTGGCTCCTCGCCGGCGCAGTGATCTACTTTGCGTACGGGTTCAGGCACAGCAGATTGAGGACGGAGAGGTAGGAACGCGAAACGCGGATTGCGGATTGCGGAATGCGAAACTGAGAACGCGGAACGGGGAGCGCGAGATGCCTGGTCGTTTGGCGTCGCGTAGCGACGGCCGATCTTAGCCCCCGGCGGCAGCCGGGGGTCAGGTCGCGAAAATGGATTTGCGCCGCGTAGCGGCGCCAGAGCACCCGCGTCGAGCGCGAAATCGATACGCGTCGCGCGGACGCGTGCGATCGGCTATCGATCCAGCGCCGCTACGCGGCGCGCAAAATGATGGCGTGCGATTCCCCCGGTCTTCGACCGGGGGCTAAATTCGGCCGCCGCTACGCGCCGCGCTGCACCTGGGAACACGCGTCGCCGGCCTGCTCATCGCCTCTCACCTTGATGCGGCGCTGCGCGCCGCCGCGAAAGCTTTGCTTTCGCACTCCACATGCCTGCCTTTCGCCTTTCGCCTATCCGTTCAGCATGTGCCCGATCAGCCCGTGCGCGGCTTCCTTGATCGTCTCGCTGAGGGTCGGGTGCGCATGTACGTTGCGCGCGACTTCCTCGGCCGTGAGCTCCCACTTCTGCGCGAGCGTGAGCTCGGGAAGGAGCTCGGTCACCTCGGGGCCGATCAGGTGCGCACCTAACAGCTCGCCGTACTTCGCGTCGGAGATCAGCTTCACGAAGCCGATTCCCTCACCGAGGCCCAGCGCCTTGCCGTTCGCGATGAAGTTGAACTTCGCGACCTTCACGTCGAAGCCCTTCTCCTTCGCCTGCTTCTCGGTCCAGCCGAAGCTGGCGATCTGCGGGCGGCAGTAGGTCGCGCGCGGCATCATGACGTAGTCGAGCTCGATCGTCGGCGCCCCCGCGATGTTCTCCGCCGCGATGACCCCCATCGCCTCGGCCACGTGCGCGAGCATCAGCTTCGCCGTGACGTCGCCGATCGCGTAGATGTGCGGCACGTTCGTCCGCATCTTCGCGTCGATCTCGATCGCGCCGCGGTCGCTGACCTTCACCCCGGTCTTCTCGAGCCCGTAGCCCTCGACGCGCGGCTTGAAGCCGATCGCCTGCATGACCTTCTCGGTCTCGATCACCGTCGCGGAGTTGTCCTTCAGGTTCGTCACGTGGACGCGAACGCCCGAGCCGGTGTCCTCGATCTTGTCGACGCGCGTCGAGACGAGCGCCTTGATCCCGGCGCGGCGGTAGTGCTTCGCGAGCTCTGCGGAGATCTCTTCATCCTCGAGCGGCATGACACGGTCGAGAAACTCGACGATCGTGACGTCGACGCCGTAGTTCGCCATCACGTAGGCGAACTCCACGCCGATCGCGCCAGCGCCGACGATGACGATCGACTTCGGGAGTTTGTCCTCCATGATCTGCTCTTCGTACGTCACGACGCGTTCGCTCAGCTTCGAGCCCGGGATCAGGCGCGTCGTCGCGCCGGTCGCGATGATGCAGTGCTTGAATGCGATCTCGTCCTTCTTCCCGTCGTTCAGCTCGACCGAGACCGCGTTCGGACCGGTAAAGGTGGCCCAGCCGTCGATCTCGTCGATCTTGTTCTTCTTCATCAGGAAGTGGACGCCCTTGACGAGCTGGTCGGAGACCTTGCGCGAGCGCCTGAACGCCTCGCTGTAGTCGAACGACACGGTGCCCTCGATCTTCACGCCGTAGGTCTTCGCTTCCTTCGAGATCGTATGGACGACCTCGGCGTTTCGGAGCAGCGCCTTCGACGGAATGCAGCCGACGTTGAGGCAGACCCCGCCCCAGTACTTCTTCTCGACCACCGCAACCTTGAGGCCGAGCTGCGCGGCACGGATTGCGGCCACATAGCCCCCCGGACCGGCGCCGAGGACGAGGACATCGTAGTTATTCGACATGAGCGTCTCCTGATCTGGTGCTGAGATGTCGATCGCGGAAGGCGCTTGCCGGGCATGAACAAACCGCCGGCGACGCGTCCCGGAATGATCGGGCGGAGTTTACCGCAAAGTGGGTTGTAGCGAAGGCGTCCCGCCTTCGCGGACTTGCGACAATCGAAGTGTCGCGCGAAGCGGGCAAGGCGGGACGCCTTGCCTACGCCGTCTTCGCCACGACCGCCGTGTGCCCCGGCGAGACCTGGCGCAGGCAGCGCTGGTCGCAGCCAGCACGCTCCGGCCAGTGGGAGCAGCCGGAGATCCGCACGTGGACAGGCACGCCGAACGCCGCCGTGCGCGCCGCCGCGTGCGTATCGACCTGGACGTCGACAGGGCTGTTGTCGCGCGGGCAGACCGCCTGGCGGGGTGCGCTCCACTCCTGCAGCGCCCTGCGGTAGTCGATCACGACGAAGACCATCGCGACGAGCGCGAGAACGATCGGGACGAATAGCAGCTCACCAAGCATTTCCGCCTCCTCAGCGGCCTCCTTCGCGAAGGGAGGAAACCGGCCCATACTCAGTCTCGCGCCTCTCCGCCACGTCTTGCAGTACGGGCGATCACCACGCGGCGGCCAGCCGCTCACCGGGCCCTGTAGCGCCGCGTCACAAATAGCGTCGGAAATTTGGAAACTCCTGCGGCGTTTGCTCTCGACCGATGACGGCGCACTCGATCCACATCCGCGGAGCGCGCACCCATAACCTCCGGGGTATCGACGTCGACATCCCGCACCGGCGCCTCACCGTGATCACCGGAGTCTCGGGATCGGGCAAATCCTCGCTCGCCTTCGACACCCTCTACGCCGAGGGGCAGCGCCGATTCGTCGAGTCGATGTCGACCTACGTTCGGCAGTTCCTCGAGCGGATGGAGCGCCCCGACGTCGACGAGATCGAGAACATCCTCCCCGCGATCGCGATCGAGCAGCGCAACACGGTCAAGAACGCGCGCTCGACCGTCGCGACGGCAACCGAGCTCGCCGACTACGTCCGCCTGTTCCTGACCTGGTGCGGCGAGACCTGGTGCCCCGACTGCAATCACCAGGTGCGCCGGGAAAGCCCCGAGTCGGTCACCTCGCGCGTGATGTCGTCGCTCGACGGAGCGCGCGTGGTCGTCGCCGCTCCGCTCTTCTTCGAGCCCGAGCACCGCGAGGCGGTCGTCGCGCAGCTCGCAAAGGGCGGCTTCGTCCGCATCTGGATCGACGGGAAGATCGAAGACCTGACCTCGTTCGACCTGGGCGAGGCGACTTTCGTCGACGTCGTCGTCGGCCGTTTCCAGATCAAGGAAGAGAACCGCTCGCGCGTCGCCGAGGCGATCGAGCAGTCGTTCTCGATCGCGCGCGGCCTCGTCAACGTGCTCGAAGACACGCCGAAAGGCTGGGAAAGCCACCGCTTTTCCTCGCGCTTCTCCTGTGACCGCTGCGGGCGCGAGTTCCAGGATCCGACCCCGCACCTCTTCTCGTTCAACTCCCCGCTCGGCGCCTGCGAGGCGTGCCAGGGCTACGGCCGCGTCATCGGGATCGACCTCGAGAAGGTCGTGCCCGACCGCTCGCTCACGCTCGACGAGACGCCGATCGCTGCGTGGAACTCCGAGGGCTATGCGGACTGCTACGACGACCTGCGCAAAGCGGCCGCGAAGCACAAGGTGCGCATGAAAGTTCCGGTCAAGGACCTCACGCCGGCGGAGTGGGACGTCGTCTACGCCGGTCGCGGGTCGTGGTACGGCATCAAGGGCTTTTTCGACTGGCTCGAGACGAAGAAGTACAAGATCCACGTCCGCGTGAAGCTCGCGAAGTTCCGGAGCTACGAGATGTGCGTCGAGTGCGACGGGAGCCGGCTCCGCCGTGAGGCGCACAACGTCCGCTTCCGCGACCAGAACGTCGTCTCGCTCTTCTCGATGAACGTCGGCACGGCGCGCCGTTTCTGGGAGTATCTCCCACTGACGAAACAGGAAGAGCGCGTCGCGGGGCATCTGCGCCGCGAGGTGCTCAACCGCCTCGTCTACCTCGACGAGGTAGGGCTCTCGTACCTTACGCTGGACCGTCAGACGCGCACGCTGTCGGGCGGCGAGGCGCAGAGGATCAATCTCGCGGCCGCGCTCGGCAGCGCCCTGACCGAGACGCTGTACGTCATCGACGAGCCGACCGTCGGCCTCCACGCGCGCGACAGCTCGCGGTTGCTGACGGTCCTGCACCGGCTTCGGAACGCGGGGAACACCGTCGTCGTCGTCGAGCACGATCCTCTCGTCATCCGCGGCGCCGACGAGATCGTCGAGCTCGGCCCCGGCGCCGGCGAGCTCGGCGGCCAGCTCGTCTGGACGGGAAAACCGCCCGAATGGGAGGTGCGTCAGGCAGCGGACACCGACGACGGGCCACCGATCGAATCGATGGACGAGCCGCGCGCCTCACGCTCGCGCCGCCATCACGACGGCGCCAACAGCATTCGCATCCTCGGTGCGAGCGGCAACAACCTCAAGGGGATCGATGTCGAGATCCCGCTCGACCGCCTCGTCGCGGTCGCCGGCGTCTCGGGCTCCGGAAAATCGACGCTGATCCGTGACTGCCTGTTCAACGGATACCAGAGGAACTTCCGCGCGGTTCCCGGACTCGACGTCGGGAGCTTCCGGAAGATCGAAGGGGTCTCGCAGATCGACGACATCCAGCTCGTCGACCAGTCGCCGATCGGGCGCTCGACGCGCTCGAACCCGGCGACGTACGTGAAGGCGTGGGACGAGATCCGCCAGATCCTCGCCGAGACGACCGCGGCGAAGCTCAACGGCATCACGCCCGGGATGTTCTCGTTCAACACGGCGGGCGGACGCTGCGACGCGTGCGAGGGGGCCGGCACGGTCGTCATCGACATGCAGTTTCTCGCCGACGTCGAGGTGATCTGCGAGAAGTGCAACGGGCGTCGCTTCGGCGACCGCGTCCTCAAGGTCCGCTACAAGGGAGCGAGCGCCGACGACATCCTGAAGATGACGGTCGACGACGCCTTTCGCTTCTTCGTCGACAAGCGGAAGATCCTCAAGCGACTGCACGCTCTCCGCTCCGTCGGGCTCGGCTATCTTCGGTTAGGCCAGTCGACGGCGTCACTCTCGGGCGGCGAGGCGCAGAGGCTCAAACTCGCCTCGTTTCTCGTCGGAACCGAGAAGACGAAGGCGCGCCGCCTCTTCCTCTTCGACGAGCCGACGACCGGGCTTGCGACGAAGGATGTCCGCCAGTTGCTCCGTACCTTCCGCGACCTGATCGCGCACGGGAACTCGGTGCTCGTGATCGAGCACAACCTCGAAATGATCGAGGCGTGCGACTGGGTGATCGAGCTCGGCCCCGAGGGCGGCGACGGCGGCGGCTACCTGATCGCCAAAGGGACGCCCGGCGATCTCGCCGAGAATCCTGAGAGCGTGACGGGACAGTATCTGCATCGGGCGTAGAGGCGAGAGGTAATGTGGCGCAGGCACTCCTGCCTGCGCGTCGCCGAAGGCGACACTCTGCCGCCTCAACCTCGAATTCAAGGCGGCGCTTCGCGCCGCGCGCAGGCAGGAGTGCCTGCGC
>JBPPMG010000247.1:0-3208 GCA_051305935.1 Thermoanaerobaculia bacterium | reverse complement strand
CCCCATCGAGCAATCGCTCCCCTCCCCCGCCCCGGCCAAAATCCATTTTGATCCTCGTCCCGCTCCGGACGAGTTGCCCGCGCCCCCGCGCGCCGTATCGCGATCCGGGGCGAAGCTTCCAATGGCATTCGCTCCTCTCACTCTCGCGATCGACAAACCGCTGCCGCAGAACCCTGAGGCGGAGCGGTCGGTACTCGGCTCGATCCTGATCGACGCGTCGTCGTTCTACCGCGTCGTCGGCATTCTCCACGCCGAGGACTTCTATCGCGACGGGCATCGCGTCATCTTCTCCGCCATCCAGAATCTCGCCGACCAGTCGCGTGAGATCGACCTGCTCACGATCCGCGAGGAGCTCTCCCGAACCGCGCAGCTCGAGCAGGCCGGGGGGGCCGCCTACGTCTCCTCGCTCGTCGACGGAATCCCGGACATCGCGAACGTCGAGCGTTACGCGCGCATCGTGAAGGAGAAATCGACACTGCGCCGCCTGGTGCTGATGGGCAACCAGGTCATGCGTTCGGCGATGGACGCGCCGGGCGATCCAGGCGAAGTCCTCGGGGCGGCGGAGAAGAGCCTCTACGACATCGCCGAGGGGAGCACCGACCAGGGATTCGTCGGCCTCGACAAGATCACTCGCAAGAACCTCGGCGCGATCGAGCAGCTCCAGGGCGCCGGCAAGTTGATCACCGGCATCCCGACTGGCTATGACCGGCTCAACGAAATGACGTCCGGCTTCCAGCGCCAGGATCTCGTGATCCTCGCGGCGCGCCCGTCGATGGGGAAGACGTCGCTGATGATGAACATCGCCGAGTCGGTCGCGATCCCGCGGCTCGGGAGCGACGAGCCGCTTCACAACGTCGGCATCTTCTCGCTGGAAATGTCGAAGGAGCAGCTGGGCCTGCGCCTCCTGTCGTCCGAGGCGGGCGTGTCGACGCAACTGATCCGCTCGGGGCTCCTCTCGAAGAAGAACTGGGACGCGCTCGCCGAGGCGTCGGCGCGACTCGCGAAAGCGAAGATCTGGATCGACGACAGCGCGGCGATCGACATCCTCGAGATGCGCGCGAAGTCTCGCCGCCTGAAGATGGAGCACGGGCTCCACATGATCATGGTCGACTACCTGCAGCTCGTTCACTTCCGCGGGCGGAGCGAGTCGCGCAACCAGGAGATCTCGCAGATCTCGCGCGGCCTCAAGGCGCTGGCCAAGGAGATGGACGCGCCGGTCATGGCCCTCTCGCAGCTCTCACGCCGGCCGGAGCAGCGGACCGGCGACCACCGCCCGCAGCTGGCCGACCTTCGCGAGTCGGGCGCCATCGAGCAGGACGCCGACCTGGTCATGTTCATCTACCGCGACGAGGTCTACCACAAGGACTCCGAGGAAAAGGGCATCGCCGAGATCATCATCGCCAAGCAGCGCAACGGCCCGATCGGCGACTTCAAGCTCGTGTTCCGGCACGAGCTCACCAAGTTTTTCAACTACGAGCCCGAGCCTGTCTAGTAGCCTGTAGCGGTGAAGCCGCTTCCTTCCCGCCAGGAGTGTCGCGCGTGACGCTGAACTGGTTCGCATCGTCGATCGTCGAGGAGCGACGGCTCTGCCGCGGCGGCCGGCTCGTCACCGAGCTTTCGCGATTCGATCGCGGATGGGCGCGCACCCGAAGCCGCGGCAACTCGGTGGAGATCGACGCGAGTGACACGCCGCCCGGGCGCGGCGCTCCCGCCGCGATCGTCGAGCTTCTCTCCGCACCCGAGCCCGTGCCGCCCTCGCTCGACATCGACCTCGAAGCGCACGCCGGCTGGCGCTTCCACGTGATCGCACGGCGCCGCGTCGCCGCGCACCGCGGGAGCGATCCCGACGCGAGCCTCGAGGAGCTCGTCGTCACGACAGCCCCGGCGCACGACCACGCGCACGTCTCGATCGTTTCGACGCCCGCGTCGCTTCGAGGCGACCTCGGCCGGTTGAGGGATGCGCTCTGGAGGCCCCCAGCGAGAGATCCACGGATCGACGCCCTTCCGATCGCCTGGTCGGGAGGCAGCGCCGCCGTGCTGCTCCACGAGGCGTTAGGCCATCCCGCGGAGCGCGTCGCGCCACGAGTGAAATGGCCGGCATGGCTCGAGGTCCTGGACAATCCCGCGATCGACGGCCCAGGACACCTCGCCGCCGACGACTGCGGGCGGCCAGTCTCCTGTCGCGACCTGACACGAGGCGAGCAGCCGTCGGCGCTGCGCCGGTGGTCGTTTCGCGACACGCCGATCACGCGCATGTCGATCCTGCGCGTGGCCGCGTCGGGCAAACCGATGAAGCTCCCGTCCCCGCGCGTCGAGATCCAGCTCGTCGAGCACGGATCGTGGGACCCGCTGACTGACGAGGTCGTGATCCGCGTCTCCCTCGCCGAGCTCGTCGACGACCGCGGACGTTTCCTGCTTCCGCGTTTCACCATTCGCGATACGCGAAGCGGGCTCGCTGCGCGCATCGAGGGCTGGTTCGGCGACGACACCCGTTACCCCGGCGTGATCTGCTCCGACGAAGGACAGGCGCTGCCGGTCGGCAGCTTCGCTGTAGGACTGGTGGCGCGTCCCCGATGAGGGAAACGTACACGAAGCGTGGCACCTCGGTGCGCATCGAGCGAAGCGGACGGTCGATCTCGACGGTCGTGACGCGCGAGCACGGCATCGCGACCCGCGAGCGCGGTCGCCTCCGCGTCGAGTCGCGGGGGGAACGGTCGATCGCGACCGCTCCCGACGTTGCCGGCGCGACGGACGTCGCACGCAGGCTTGCGTCGCTCGAGGGAGGTGGTGTGGCCATCGAACGGCTCACCGTGGTCGCCGGCCTCGCCGAACACTCGATCGAAGGCGACGGGCCGACGGCTGCCTGGACCGAGGAGATTGCGCGCGTTCATCTCTCGCTCGTCGATCGCGATCGCGCTCTCCGTATCGCCGTCGATCTCGGGGCGCGGAGCGCCGCGGAGTTGCGGCTCGACGTAGCGACGGAAGCCGCGGATTCCCTGCGCCTCCCGGGCGCCGGCTCGTTGCCCGAGGGAGATCGGGTCGCGCTTTCTCCGGCAGTGGCCGCCGCGCTTTGGCGTTTCCTTGCCGAGCACCCATCCCTGACGGAAGGCGGCCGGCTTCGCATCGGCCAGTCGAAACACCCGGCGTGGCCCTTCGACGGAAGCGGTTCACCGGTCAGCGCGCAGGAGATCGGCGCCTCGGGTCCCAC
>JBPPMG010000222.1:0-2961 GCA_051305935.1 Thermoanaerobaculia bacterium | reverse complement strand
ATCACGCTGCGCAACGTCGCGACCGTGCAATTGGGTCCGGACTTCAGACGCGGTGCGTTGGACAAGTCCGGGGTCGAAGCCGTCGGCGGAGTGGTGCTGATGCGCTACGGCGAGAATCCGCGCGCGGTGATGGCGCGGGTGCAGAGCAAGTTGATCCAGCTCGAACCCGGCCTGCCGAGCAAGACGCTCGCCGACGGCCGCATCTCACGCGTGCGCATCGTCCCCTTCTACGATCGCACGACGATCGTCGACGAGACTCTCGGCACGTTGAAGGAGGCGCTCGGCGAAGAAGCGCTGCTCGCGAGCCTGGTGATCCTGATTTTCTTGCTGCACCTGCGCTCGACGGTCACGGTGCTCGCGACGTTGCCTCTCGCCGTCGCGCTCACGTTCATCCTGATGTACGTGTTCGGTGTCGACAGCAACATCATGTCGTTGGCGGGCCTCGCCATCGCGATCGGTGATGTCGCCGACATGGGCATCATCATGACGGAGAACATCTACCGTCACATCGCGGCGGCCACGGAAGCGGACAAGCGCGAGAAGGGGCACTTCGCGATCGTGTACGCGGGCGCGACAGAGGTCGGCGGAGCGATCATCACCGCTGTCTCGAACACGATCGTCTCGTTCATCCCGGTGTTTTTCCTCCTCGATCAGGAAGGGAAACTCTTCCGCCCGCTCGCGTTCACGAAGACCTTCGCCATCGGAGCGTCCGTCGTGCTGGCGATCACGGTCGTGCCGTTCCTCTGCTACTTGCTCTTCCGCCCCATCCGGTGGCGGAAACAAATCGTCGCGGCGCTGGCCGTCGGCATCGGCGTGCTCGCGGCGCTGGCCACCCACGCCGCGTTCATGTGGGGCATGGCGAAAGGCCACGACACGGGCTGGCTCATCTCGGGTGCCGTCGGCGTCGGTGTCGCATTGTGTGTGGTGCGCATGACGCGTGAACGTTTCCTGCCACTTGAGGAGAACCGTGCCTCGCGCGCGATCGCGCGGGCGTACGTGCCGGCACTGACGTGGATCCTCGGGAACAAGAAGAAGTTCCTCGTCGTACCGCTCCTGATCCTCTTCACCGGTTTGTCCGTCTGGCTCGGCGTCGGCACGACACTCCTACCGTTCGAAGGTGCGATCAACTTGTTCGCGCGCGCACCGGCGTCGCCCGAGTTGAAACGTGTCATGCACGCGCAGCCCGATGCCGATGTCACCCGGCCGCTCGTGGAATTCGACGAGCTGCGCTGGGAGACCGTGCAGCGCGCGGATGGACGCGAGCACTTCCGGTTCCTCTGGCGCCGGATGGATCCGAAAGAACGCGACGCGGAGGTCGCGGCGGGCACGACCGTGCTCCGCGAAGGCCGCATCTTGCCCGGCATCGGACGCGAGTTCATGCCGCCGCTCGACGAAGGCTCCTTCCTCTACATGCCTTCCTTGCTTCCGCAGGCGTCGCTCTCGCAAGCCATCCAGGTCAACAGCGTTCAAGACTTGGCGATCGCGAGCGTGCCCGAAGTCGCGTCGGTCGTCGGCAAGGTGGGCCGCGCTGAATCGGCGCTCGACCCGGCGCCCATCGGGATGATGGAGAGCATCATCTTGCTCAAGCCCGAGGACGAGTGGCGCACGCGCGCAGTCGAGCGGTTCTTCTCGGATTGGCCGGCGTTTCTCCGCTCACCTCTGGCCTGGATCTGGCCCGCAGAACGCCGCATCACGAAAGGCGAGATCCTCGCGGAGCTCCAGGAGAAGACCGCGATCCCCGGAGTGTTGCCGACGTTCTTGCAGCCGATCCAGACGCGCCTCGTCATGCTCCAAACCGGCTTCCGCGCGATGATGGGCGTGAAGATCTACGGCTCGGACCTGCGCGAGATCGAGCGCGTCGGACTGCAGATCGAGCAGCTCCTGCACGCGGTGCCCGGCGCGACCGACATCGTCGCGGATCGCATCGTCGGCAAGCCCTACATCCAGATCGACATCGACCGCGATCGCCTCGGTCGCTACGGAATCAACATCCGCGACGTGCAGTCGGTCATCGAGATGTCGCTCGGCGGCATGAACTTGATGGAGTCGGTCGAAGGCCGCGAGCGCTATCCGATCCGGATCCGTCTCGCGCGCGACTTCCGCGAAGACTCCGAGGCACTCCAACGCATCAGCGTGCCCACGTCGTCCGGTGCACAGGTGCCGTTGGCGCAGCTCGCCGAGATCACGACCGTCTTGGGACCGCAAGAAATCAAAGGCGAACGTGGACTCCTCGTCGGCTACGTCACGATGAACACGCGTGATCGCGACGAGGTCTCGGTGGTGGACGACGCCGAGGCGCTACTGCAGCAGGCAGTGAAAGACGGGCGCCTCGTCGTGCCGAGCGGCTACTACTGGGAGTGGTCCGGCCAGTTCGAGAATCAAGTGCGTGCGACGGCCCGTATGCAGATCCTCGTCCCGATCACGCTCTTCATCATGTTCGTGATGCTCTATCTGGGCTTCACGCGCTGGTGGATCGCGCCAGTGATCTTCTTCGGTGTGGTCGTCTCTGCCGCGGGCGGTTTCATCATGCTCGCGCTGTGGGGCGCGAATTTGTCGGTCGCTGTGTGGGTCGGATTCCTGGTCCTCTTCGGCGTCGTCGACGACGACGGTGTCGTCATCGCGACCTACCTCGAGAGCTCGTTCAAGGAGCGCGCGTTCGCGTCGGTCGCCGAGATCCGCGCGGCGACCGTCGAAGCAGGTCTCAAACGTATTCGACCGTGCCTCATGACGATCGCGACGACGGTGTTCGGCCTGATGCCGATCTTCTGGGCGACCGGGCGCGGCTCCGACGTCATGCAGCCGATGGCGATCCCGTCGGTCGGCGGGATGGCGGTGAGCTTGATCACGTTGTTCATCGTCCCGTGCGTGTTCTGCGCGGTCGAGGAGTGGAAGTGGAGCCGCAGTCGGCGCGCTGAGAGCGCGCTGCCAATCGCAGCTCACGTGTGAATGCGAGCGTCACTC
>JBPPMG010000199.1:0-2426 GCA_051305935.1 Thermoanaerobaculia bacterium | reverse complement strand
TTGGCGGCGCGCTCGGGCTCGCCGAGTCCGGCGAGCACTGCCGCCCCCATGGTCCACGCGCGTGTGTCGTCGGGATGCTGCGCGACCCGGCGCTTGGCAGCCTCGATGCACTCGAGGTCCGCCGCCGCCGCGCGGGTCTCCTCGCCGAGACTGCGCAGGCACATCCCGAGGAGATACCAGGAGTCGAAGGCCTCGCGGTCGATGGCGCATGCTTCGCGGAAGTGCGAGGCGGCCTCGCGGATCTTTCCTTCCGAGAAGGTGATGCGCCCGAAGATGTAATGCGGATCGTACAGGCGCGGGTCGATCTCGATCGCGCGGGCGAGCTCGCGCTCGGCGCCCGCCCAGTCCCGGCTCACGAACAGGGCAAGCCCACGCGAGGCGTGCGCTTCCGCTGCATCGGGCGCGACCTCGAGTGCCCGGCGGCTCGCCTCGCCCGCCGCTTCGACCGCTTCCTCCCGCTCGCCAAAGTAGAGGTGAAGGAACGAGTGGCAGTCGGCGATGCCGGCCCACGCCCGGGCACTGGACGGGTCGAGCTCGATCGCGCGGCGGAACGTCTGCACCGCGACCTCGAATGCCTTGCGCCGGTGAAGGTGGAAGAATTGCCGTCCCTTGAGGTAGAGCTCCCAGGCTTCCGCCTGCTGGGCATTCGCGATCGTCGCACGGCCAGAGAGGGCGGGGGAGAGACGAAGCTGAAGAGCGGCGGCGATCCGTTCGGCGATCTCGTCTTCGAGAGCGAACACGTCCTCGATGTTCCGATCGAAACGCTCGTGCCAGAGGCGGTATCCATCGGTGACGCTGACGAGCTGAACGGAAATCCGCAGCCGCTCGCCGGCACGTCGGACGCTTCCTTCCAGAACGTGGTCGACGCCGAGGCGCGCGCCGATCTCACGCACGTCCACCGACCGCCCCTTGTACTGGAATGCCGACGTGCGCGAGGCGACGTAGAGGTCGGGACTTACCGCGAGCGCGCGGAGGATCTCCTCCGCGATTCCGTCGCCGAGATACTGCTGATCGCCGGCGGCGCTCATGTCGACGAAAGGGAGTACCGCGAGGGAAGGGTAGTTCCCCCGGTCGGTCCTTCGCACGGTTACCGCACCCGAGTCGAGCGCCGAGAGGATCGAGGAGAGCTCTGAGACGAGGACGTTCACGGATTCGCAGCGCAGATGAACGTCCTTCGCGAGCGCGCGCATGACCACGGAATCCAGCGCCGCGGGGACCGAGTCGTGAAGGGCGGATGGCGCGGCCGGGTGATGCTGAAGAACCGAGGCTCGGATGGAAGCGAACCCGCTGCCGTCGAACGGCCGGATCCCGGTCAGCATTTCGTAAAGGACCACGCCGAGAGCCCAGACGTCGGTGCGCGGATCGGCCGGCTCGCCCCTCAGCTGCTCCGGAGCCATGTAGTACGGCGTGCCGGTGATCCGGGCGGGATTCTCTGCCCCGCCGACCATGCGCGCCAGTCCGAAGTCGAGGATCTTTACGGTGTCCCCTCTCGTGATCATCAGATTTCCCGGTTTGATGTCGCGGTGGATCAGCAGCGCATCGTGCGCGGCCGCGAGGCCACGTCCTGCCTGGATCCCGAACGCGATCGCCCGCTCCGCGTCGAGAGGACCTCGGGCGATCGGCCGGTCGAGCGGTTCGCCGTCGTAGAACGCCATGGCGATGAAGACCTGGCCGTCCTCTTCGTCGATGTCGAAGATCGTGCAGATGTTCGGATGATCGAGAGATGATGCGGCGGTCGCCTCGTCGAAGAAGCGATGACGGTCTTCCTCGTTGCCGGTCCAGCGGAGGAACTTCAGTGCGACCTTCCTCCCGAGGCGGAGGTCCGTCGCGCGGTAGACGTCGCCGATCCCTCCTCGGCCGATCATCTCGTCGATTCGATAATGCGAAACGGTTCTGGCCGGAGCGAGCGTCGCCGTCATGGAGCCTTCCAGGCTTCCGCGCGCGACTGCGCGCGCGCTTCATCCATAACATGGTGCGCGCGGGCGGTTCCCGCCACTGGCAGGCGAAACTAAAAGCAAGGGACGAGGGACGAGGGACGAGGAAAGGCAAAAGCAAATCCGAGGCTCGCTCTGATGTTGCCGTTGTTTTTCCTCGCCCCTGGCCCCTCGCCCCTCGCCTTTAATAATTCGCCGAATCCGCGATTCGCCTGGCGATCCGCTCGTAGGCGTCCTCATTGGGGTGGAAGCGGTCGGCACTGAGGCGATCGACGCCGACGAAGAGGTCGGCCGTCTGGACGACCGTGATTCGGGGATCGTCGCCGAAGCGGTCGACCAGGGCCGAGTTCCAGGCGGCGACGTAGGAAGCGACCTCGTTCCCCCGTGCGGCAAAGGGATCGTAGAGCCCCAGCAGGTAGATCCGCGCCTCGGGGCTTGCGGCCCTGAGCCCTCGGAGGACGGTCTCCACGCGATCGAGAACCTCACCGAAAC
>JBPPMG010000179.1:0-4332 GCA_051305935.1 Thermoanaerobaculia bacterium | reverse complement strand
GCCGCTGCGCTGAGCGTCTAACAACTAACAACTAACAACTAACAACAAACAACTAACAACTAACAACTAACAACTAACAACCCGTCCCCGTCAAAACGCCGACGTGTCCGCGCCTCCCGTGAACACGCTCCCGGGCTTCGTGTAGGTCTTCGTCGCGTTCGTCGACGTGTCCGTCACGGTGAGCGTGTACTCGAAATCGGTCAGGCCGCCGTAGAAGATCCAGAACTTCCCGTTCTCTGCGCGGGCATCGAGCATCTTGACCGAGACCTCGATATTGCCTGGGTTGCCCGTGAGCGACGGGATGCCGAAGTAGCCGTAGAGGTCGTTCTGCGCGATCGCGACCCCGGCGCCGGTCGCTCCGGTGCGTGGGTCTTTCGCGGTTAGGCGGATCCGGAACCGTCCCGCGAGAACGCAGAGCGCGTCGCCGCTGGTGATGCACCCGGCCTCGCCCGAGGCGACCGGCGGATCGTCGAGCGCCTCGCGACCCGAGAGCAGGTCGAGAGCGTCGAGGCCGAGCCAGGGCTCGAGCGGCGCTTCGGTCAGGCGCTTCCCAACAGCCGAGGTGTCGGCGCCGCCGACGAACTGCCCCCCCGGCTTCGTATACGTTCGCGTCGTGGCTGCGATGCGGTCGAAGATCGTGAGCGTGTACTCGAAGTCGGTCAGGCCGCCGTAGAAGACCCAGAACTTCTGGTTCACGCCGCGGCCGTCGAGCATCTTGAAGATCACTTCGGGATTCTGCGTGTTGCCGGTGAGCGCAGGAATCGTGAAGTAGCCGAAGACGTCGTTCTGCTGGGTCGGCACGCCGGCTCCGGTGGCGCCGGTGCGAGGATCGCGCGCCGTGAGCGTGACGTCGAAACGGTCCGTGAGCAGGCAGAGGCTGTCGCTCCCGCACGCGGTGCTCGCGAGCTGCGCGACGAGCGACACGCCGTTGGGGCCGTACTGCGGCTTCATGACGACGCCGCCGACCTGGAACCCGTTCTGGATCGCGAACTGGCCGAGAGACGTGCCGAACGTGATGATCGGGAATTGCATGCCGGCCGTCGGGACGAAGCCGCCCAGAAAGCTGAGCGAGAGTTGCCCGCCAAGCGTTGCCAGGCCGCTGATGACGAGTCTGTCGAACTGGTTCGCGCTGCCGATCTTGATCTGCACGACGCCGGTCGGCTGTTGCGCGAAGGTGCCGTTCACGGTGAGCTGGCCAAACGAGATCGGCGCCGCGAGCTGAATCGTTCCGCCGTTGACGAAGTTGCCGTTCACCGTGCCCGTGCCGCTGAAGGTTCCGCCGTTGATGTTGACCTGACCGGCGAGGCTTCCCCCGCTCACCGTCGTCTTGCCACCCACCTGGGTGTAGGCCGCCGAGGCGAACGTGACGCTGCCGGCGCCCACCTCGAATTCGTCATTGTTGGTGACGTCGACACCGATCGTCACCGGGGTCGTCGTGCGCATCCGCATGAGTGAATTGTTCGTGATGGAGCCGCCGGCTCCCGAGCCACGATCGACGTTCCCTTCGAAGATGTCGAGAATGCCTGCGTTCGTGATGCTCGAGCCCTCCGAGAGGACGAGTCTTCCTTTCTGATCGAAGCGCCCGCCGTCGTTCGTAAGGCTGCGGCCGCGAATCTCCGAGCCTTCGTTCACGAAGAGACCGTTGCTGATCATGATCGGATCGTTGCCCATCACCATCGATCCCGTGCGGAGTTGGAGGAAGCCGCCCTGATTCACCGTCAGGCGGCCGTCGGTGATCGAGCCGCGCACCGAGAGCGTGGCGTTTCCGTTGAGCGTTCCGCCGGTGGTCATGTTCAGCCCGGTCGACGGAGAAACTTCGACGAACTTCCCCCCGCTGCTTCCGCCGATCGTCAGCGTTCGGATCGTGAAGTTCGCTCCGGTCGTGCACGAGTACGAGCCCGGTTCGGTAATGCGAATGTCGTCCGCAGTCTGGGGAACGCCCGAGGGCATCCAGAGCCCACCGTTCGTCCACGAGCCGGTGGAGCCGCCTGCAGTCTGCGACCAGGTGCGTGTGACGGCGTAGGCCGACGACGAGACAAAGATGACGAGCAGCAGCGCTGCCGCGCGACCGGATAGGCGCATCGGGAACCTCACTTTTCGGGACTGCGCCTATGGTACAGCAATCGGGGTGGAGGGCGAGTGGGGCGCAGCACAGGCGAGAGGCGGAAGGCGAGAGGTAGGCGCGAGGCGAGAGGCGATGGGCAATGAGGCAGGCGGGAGGCGAGAGGCGATGAGCAGGCGGGGGATTGGGCGCGATTGGAGGAGGACCAGAAGGGAGGCGGCAGTCTCGGTATCGCGGAGCGGCGAGGCTGGCATCGTTCGCTGACGCGGGCTGTGTCGAGCACGTGTCGGCGTGACTGCTCATCGCCTCTCGCCTTTCGCCTATGCGCCCTTCACTGACGCGAGTTGTGTTGAGCGAGTCTCCATGTGACTGCTCATCGCCTCTCGCCTCTCGCCTTTCGCCTGCCTCTAGAACGGTATCTTCCCGTCGTCCTCGTCCTCGTCCTCGTCCTCGGCGTCGTCCTCGCCGGGTTCTTCGTCTTCGTCCTCGCCTTCTTCGTGGAAAGGTGAGGTCTTCGGGTTGCCTTTCGAGTCGGCGACGATCGTCTCGATCTTCTTTTCGATCTCCTCGAGTTTTGCGTGACAGAAGCGCGACAGGGTCACGCCCTCCTCGAAGAGTTTGAGCGAGTCGTCGAGTGAGATCTCCTCGTTCTCGAGCTTCGCGACGATTCCCTCGAGCTTCTGAAACGCGCTCTCGAACTCATTCCCGCGGCTTCGTGCCATCGTCATCTCCGCTGCGCGCCGAGGGCGCGCCATGTTCGTTTCGTCCATCCTGGCGATCGTTGTCACCGGATTCCGGCGTCACCGTGTTCACCGTGCAACCGAGCGAGCCGCGACGCAGCCACACCTCGATCGGGTCACCCTTGGATACCGCGCCCGCGTCGAGGATCGGGCGCCTTCTTCCCTTTAGAGAGTATGCGATCGCGTAGCCGCGCGAGAGAACCGAGAGTGGGGAGACCGCCTCGAGGCGGCCGGCCGAGGCTCCCAGTGCTGCTCGCGACCGATCGAGTCTGGCACGCAGCAGTGAGGCAGCCCGAGCATCGAACTGGGCGAGGATCGCGCGCCGCTGCGGCAGCGCGAGGCGCCCGGGAAAGCGGAGCAGCGGCTCGTCCGCGGCGGCGAGGCGCGTGCGAAGGCGACGCGCCTGGTCGAGGAGCAGGTTTCGCAGCTCGTGCCGTTTCGTGTCGAGGGCCCGGCGCTCACGCTCGATGCGAAGTGGCACGCTCATCAGCCCCTCGCCCGAGGCGAGATGGCGAAGCTCGGAGCGATAGAACGCGACGCGCCGGCTCAATCGCTCGTGGATCACGCGGCGCGCGCTCTCGATCCTGTAGACGATCTCCTCTTTCGCCTGCACGACGATCTCCGCGGCCGCAGACGGCGTGGCGGCGCGCTTGTCGGCGACGAAGTCGCAGATGGTGACGTCGGGCTCGTGCCCGACACCCGAGATCGTCGGAATCCGGCAGGCCGCGACCGCGCGCGCGACAACCTCTTCGTTGAATGGCCAGAGATCCTCGAGCGAGCCGCCGCCGCGACAGACGATCACCACGTCGTGCTGGTCCCAGCGCGAGAGGGCCTCGAGCGCGCGGGCGATCTCGCCGGCCGCGCTCGATCCCTGCACGTGGACCGGATAGATCTGGATCGACAGCCCTTCGAATCTGCGGCCGAGCACGTTGAGCACGTCGCGGATCGCGGCGCCGCGCGGGCTCGTCACCACCGCGATGCGCTGCGGGAGCATCGGAAGTGGCTTCTTCCGGCCCGCGTCGAAGAGGCCCTCCGCGGAGAGGCGCGTCTTGAGCTGTTCGAAGGCGAGAGTCAGCGCGCCGATGCCCGACGGCTCGGCGTGGTCGAGGATGATCTGGAACTGGCCGCGCTGCGCGTAGATCGACAGCCGTCCCTTGCAGATGAGCTTCTGGCCGTTCTCGATGCGGAAGCGGAGGCGCGCGGCGCTCCTCGCGAAGAGCGCCGCCGAGATCGACGCGCCTGCATCCTTCAGGGTGAAGTAGAGGTGCCCCGATGCGGCGCGTACGAAGTTCGACACTTCGCCCTCGACCCACACTTCGCCCACCGCGCTGAGTACCGAGCTCGCGTCCGCGACGACTTCCGAGACTGTTTGAACTGTTCGCATTTGCAGCATGGGCACTCGAAGTAACTTGCGCGACCGAAGCCGACCGGAGAGCCTTCTTCTCAGCACTCAGCACTCAGCACTCAGCACTCAGCACTCAGCACTCAGCACTCAGCACTCAGCACTCAGCACTCAGCACTCAGCACTCA
>JBPPMG010000134.1:0-13466 GCA_051305935.1 Thermoanaerobaculia bacterium | reverse complement strand
GCGAGCGAGAGCATCTTGCTCCGGTTGTTCGACGGGAGCGAGTCGTAGATGAACTGAAGGTTCGTCGTTTTCCCGCAGAGACCGGGGCCGTAATAGACGATCTTGGCCGTGATCTCTTTCGTCGCGTAGTTGAAGAGGACCATGAGGCCCATCAGGTTATCGTGGCCCTCGGGGGCTGTCAATTTCGCGACCGGCGGCGATGCCCGCCCGTGACGCCACCGAACCGAGTCGCTTGACGTGAACGAATCGGACAACCAGAATGCATCCCTGCCCGGAAACGGGCGCTCTTTCTCAGCCCATCGACCGCGGTGACGGGAAGCCGGTGAGATACCGGCGCGGCCCCCGCCACTGAGACCGGCGACGACTCGCGCAACGGCCAGCCCACGAGGGGCGGCACCCACTGTGAACAACGGGAAGGGAGCGCGACGAGGACGACCCGGAAGCCAGGAGACCGATCGCGCGTCGAGATTTCAACGTTCCTCCGGGGTGAGAGGAGTGCGACCGCATGCGGCGCCACTTTTCCATTCCCCGGAGTTCCACGCTTCGGAGGGAAGCGAAAGGAGCCTCATGCGCGTAAGGTCGTCACTCCTGCTGGTTCTGGTTCTCTCACTCATTGGATCGCTTGCGTCGGGCGCGGATCTTCCCGCCGGTGCAGTGGAGCCGGACGCCTCGTCGTCCGCGTCGACATACAGCGATCAGATCCTGGTGACCGCATCGGCGATCGAGGAGCCGCTCTCGAGCGTGCCCGCGGCCGCGACCGTGATCACGCGCGAGGAAATCGAAGAGCGTGGGGCGAGCTTCGTCGCCGACATGCTTCGCGAAGTGCCGGGCCTCTACATCAGCGGCTCCGGCTCTCCCGGGAAGGCGGCGTCGCTCTTCACCCGCGGATCGAACTCGACGCACACGCTCGTGCTGCTCGACGGCGTCGAGGTCAACGACCCGTACTTCTCCGGCTTCAACTGGGGCTCGTTCTCGACGACGGGAGTGGAGCGGGTCGAGGTCGTCCGCGGCCCCTTCTCGGCGCTCTACGGGTCGGATGCGATGGCAGGCGTGGTGAACATCCGGACCGACTCGGTCTGGACGGGGCTCCGCATCGACGCCGCGACCGGAGAGAACGGCCTTCTGGACGGCAGGATCGACGGCGCCTGGGCAGGTGGAGCCTGGCGCGTGGCCGGCGCAGTCTCGCATCGCGACGACGACGGCTTCGCGGACAACGACGACTTCTCGCAGGAGGTCGCCGACGTCTCGGCGCGCTGGTCGAACGGGCCGATGCGGCTCGCGCTCCGCGCCCGCCTCGACCAGTACGAGCTTGGCATCCCGCTGAACACGAACGCATCCGGCGATGCGCTGATCGCGAGCCCTAACCGGCGGCAGGACGGCCACGAGCTGCAGCTGACGCTTCCGTTCGCGCACGAGCTCGGCGCCTTCTCCTACGAGGTCACGCTCTCGAAGAACGGGCGCGAGGACAACTTCGAAGATCCGGACGATCCGTTCGGATTCAACTTCGCGGAGACCGACTCCGAGACTTCGCGCGCGCACGTTCTGACCACGACCCGTACCCGTCACGGCGCGCTGCTCGTGGGCGGAGAGTTTGAGCGCGCGGAAGTCGACGACGTGACGAGCTACGGCGTGAACCTCGACGACACGCTGCGCGACGCGACGTCGTTGTTCGCGGAGTGGCGCGGCGGGCACGAGCTCGGTCGCGGGCGGCTCGAGCTGAGCGCCGGTGTTCGCACCGACGATTTCGACACGTTCGGCCGCGAAACGTCGCCTCGTCTTGCCGCCGCGCTCGTCGCCGGACGTCACAAGCTGCGCGCGGCGTGGGGTGAGGGCTTCCGCGCGCCGTCCATCGGCGAGCTCTACTTCCCGTTCTTCGGGAACGAGGCGCTCGACCCGGAGCGGAGCACGAGCTGGGAGCTCGGCTGGGATGTCGAAGTCGGCAGCGGTGCCGCGACCCTGACCTGGTTCGACAGCGACTTCGACAACCTCATCGTCTTCGACAATGCGAACTCGCGTTTCGGGAACACCGGGGCCGCGACGACGAGCGGGATCGAGGCGGGACTGCGCGCGCCGATCGGCCGGGGATTCTCCGGAAGCGTCTCGTACACGTGGCTCGACACCGAGCAGACGAGCACGGGTGAGGCGCTGCTCCGTCGCCCCGAGCACTCCGGCTCTGCGAGCCTCGCCTGGGCTTCGAGCCGCGTGAAGGCGCATCTCGTGGTGACGCACGGAGGTGAGCGCGACGACGTGCGACCAGTGTTTCCCTTCGACCGGATCGCCGACGAGGCGTACACCGTGGGTGAGCTCGGAGCCGAGTGGAATCTCGGCGCGTTTCGCCCCTACGTCGTCATCGAGAATGCCTGGGACGAGTCATACGAGGAAACCGCGGGATTCCGGGCGCCCGGGCGCCGCGCTTTGATCGGCGTCCGCTACTCACTACAATAGTCCGCGCGGCGCGACCCGCCGCACTTCCACAACGACTGGACGAGGAGCCCGACATGCCCGTGAACCCGAGCGATCATGAGAAGGAGTACTTCCTCAAGCTCGAGCTCGACAAGCTGCGCAAGCTGCAGGAAGAGAGCGCGGCGAAGATGAAAGAGGAAACGAAGAAGAAGCTCAAAGAGCTTCACTGGATGAACTGCCCGAAGTGCGGCATGGATCTGAAGGAAGTCGAGTATCAGAAGATCAAGGTCGACTACTGCGCCGGTTGCGGCGGATCGTTCTTCGATGCCGGCGAGATCGAGCAGCTTCTCAAACTCGATGAAGAGCAGGGAATCCTCTCCAAGTTTTTGAAAGTGTTCAAGAGGTAGGTCGCATGTGGCGCGGGCACTCCTGCCTGCGCGCGGCGCGAAGCGCCGCACGATCGATCGGCCCGGTGGTTCGCAGGGGCACACGCCGTGCCCCTGCTCTTGTAGGCAAGGCGTCTCGCCTTGCCGATTCGTGCGATAGCCGAGCGCGTTCGATCTGGTATAGCGAGCAAGGCGGGACGCCTTGCCTACAAGCGCCGCTTTTTCGGCGGCACGAACGTCCCCGCCGGCCGTCCCGGCGAGACGTGCGGGTTTCCCGCCAGGTAGAAGCGAAGTGGCCAGAGGACTCCGTCGGGCGCACCTTCGACGCCGATGCGCGTGGAAACGGCGATGTCGGCGTCGGCCACTTCGCGCGTTCGCGGCGTGATTCGAAGCTCCGGCCCCGCGAGCGACGCGCCGTCGAGCTCCCGCCCGAGCGCCATCGCCTGCGTCAGCCTGCCGGGGCCACTCGCGATGTCGCGGTCGCGCGCCGCCGCGCGGCGCGCCCGCATCGTCTCGATCCCGGCAACCGGCTCGCCCCCGCGCAGCAGGACCGCTTCCGGGATGCCCTCCTCCTGCGTAACGACGTTGGCACAGTGGTGCATGCCGTAAGTGAGATAGACGTAGATGTGCCCGCCGTCGAGATACATCGACTCGTTTCGCGGCGACCGGTGCCCGCGCCGGGCGTGGCTCGCCCCATCGTTCGTTCCGAGATACGCCTCGGTCTCGACGATGCGGACGGCCAGCCACTCTCCGTCGAGGCGTCGCCAGAGGATGCAGCCGAGGAGAGAGCGCGCGACGTCGACCGTCTCCTGGAAGTAGAACTCGCGCGCGAGCGGACGCGGAAGTCTCATCGGTCGAGCTGGTCCTCCCGCGTGTAGCGCGCGATCAGTCCGAGCAGCTCGCGATGCACGCCCGGCGCGGCGCCGACGATGTTGCCGCGATCCCAGAAGCGCTCTCCCCCGGAGAAGTCCGAGACGACTCCTCCCGCCTCGCGCACGAGCACCGCGCCAGCGGCGACGTCCCACGGCGCGAGGTGAAGCTCGAAGAAGCCGTCGAAGACCCCCGCGGCGGTGTAGGCGAGGTCGAGCGCGGCGCTTCCGGGGCGTCTGACTCCCTTGCAGACGCAGATCACGTCGCGGAAGATCGAAACGTACTTCTCGACGTGTTCCATGGCGCGGAAGGGAAAGCCGGTCGCGAGGAACGATCCTTCGATCGCGTCCCGCGTGGAGATCGTGAGCCTCTTGCCGTTGAGAAACGCGCCGCTGCCGCGCTCGGCGACGAACAGGTTCTCCCGCAGCGGCTCGTAGACGACGCCGATCGTCATCTCGTCACGCTCGCGCAGCGCGATCGACACCGACCAGACCGGAAAGTGCTGCAGGTAGTTCGACGTCCCGTCGAGCGGGTCGATGATCCAGGTGCGGTCGCCGCCCACGCGAGTCGCCCCTGTCTCCTCGCCGAGGAACGCGTCGCCGGGGAACGCGGCGGCGAGATGTTTGACGATCGCGTCCTCGCTCTCCCGGTCGGCCTTCGACACCCAGTCGTGGCGTCCCTTGAGGGTCGCGTCGAGGCGGTCGAGCTGCTGCCAGTACTTGAGAAGGATCTCGGCGCCGCTCTTTGCGGCTTCGACAGCTCGGTCAACGGAGCTCACAGGTCACCTCGGTCGGGCGGGTTTCGCACGCTGCGCGCGATTCTATCCTGTGGTCGTTTCTTGCCAAGGCTCGCGACGGGTCATAGACTGTTGCAAACAATCTCACTAGGGAAACTGGTCGCTCTGCGACAGGGAGGGTAATGATGCGGAAGCATTTCATCATCGTGCTGGCGCTGGCTGTCTGCTCGTTCGGGGCATCGGCGCAGAACACCGACATCGAAGCGTTGTCGGGTCTGATCTTCAACTTTGGCAATCCCGGAGCGCGTTCGCTCGGTATGGGCGGCGCGTTCCTCGGCATGGCCGACGACTCGTCGGCTGCGGAAGCGAACCCGGCGGGTCTTACCGCACTGGTTCGTCCCGAGGTAACGATGGAGATTCGGAACTCGAAGACGATCCAGACGCTGCCCGTCAACGGAACGTTCGATCCGGGCAATCTGAGCCTCCTCGATACGATGGACTACACGGCCAACAGCCGCAGGGCGGAGATCTCGTTCGGAAGCTTCGTCGTGCCGAAGGGAAACTGGCGCCTCGCCGGCTACTACCACTCCGTGCTCGAGTTCGAGAATGAGGCCAACGCGCTCTTCTCGCAGAACCAGTTCGGGCAGGTCGGAGTGCTCGGAATCGACTTCTTCCTCGGGCCGAACGGTCCGGTGGGCCGCGACCAGTGCATCAACCTCGGAGGCGACTGCACCGCGTTCCGCACCTTCCCGTACTACACGGCGGTGAACATCGATCTCGAGACCTGGGGACTCGCCACTGCGTACAAGGTGAGCGACAACTTCTCGATCGGCGGTGCTGTGAAGTATCAGAACTTCACCGAGGAAGCGATCTCGTTCCGCACCGACTTCAACCTGAATCCCCTCGTGGCGCTGGCGCAGACCTCGGACGAAGACGACATCAGCTACACGATCGGTTTCAAGATCGGCAGCCCGCGCAGCAAGTTCAACATTGGCGGCGTCTACAAGACGGGCGGTGAGTTCCAGACCGCCGTAGCGCTCGGCGAGTTCGACACCGACTTCAATCTCAACGTCGAAGAAGTGGGACGCCCGTCCTTCAACGTCCCCGACGTTTACGGCATCGGCATCTCGTACAACCCGACGCCGCCGCTTCGCATCAACGTCGATGCGGTGCAGATCAACTACTCCGATCTCGTCGACAACTTCCTCTCGGTTTATGACGACATCGCGAACGACCCGGATTACCGGCGCGAGGACGTCACCGAGATCCACGTTGGCGCGGAGTGGTTCTTCATCAACAGCCGGATTCCGTGGGCGATCCGTGCCGGCTGGTGGCAGGATCCGGAGCACAGCCTCCGTTACGCCGGCGCTCAGACTTCCGGAAACCAGGTCGCGGCGAGCATCCTGTTCCCCGAAGGCGAGGACCAGGACCACTACTCGATCGGCATCGGCTTCGCGTTCACGAAACTTCAGATCGACGCGGCGTACGACACCTCCGACAAGTTCAAGGTCGGTTCGATCTCCGCAAAATACGTATTCTGATTCGAGCTTCGAGCGAACCACGGATCCCGAAAGGGCGCGTCTTCGGACGCGCCCTTTTTCTTTCGTCGTGATCCCGGCGGTGCGCTTCTATAATTCGGCCCACCGTGGAATTCGACATTTTCTTCTCGATCAGCCAGACCGAGGTCGACGGGCGCATCCCGCCGGAGCGGGAGATGTGGCTCAATTTTTTCGAGCAGGTGGAGCTCGCCGACCGGCTCGGCTTCGGAACCGCCTGGGTCGCGGAGAGCCACCTGTCGACCGAGGTGCAGAAGACGAACCCCGACGCTGTGATTCCGCACTTCGTCGGCGAGGTCGGACTCAACACCGACATCCTCCAGCTCGCGCACAGGATCTTCGCGAGAACGAAGCGTCTCGGCGTCGGTTCGGCGATCATGAACATTCTGTGCAACGGCGGGCCGATCGCGGCGGCCGAGCGGATCAAGACGTTTCTCTCGCTCCACGGTCTCGACGAGCGCGAGACGCGCCAGCTCACGATCGGGTTCGCCGCGGGACGCTTCCCGTTCATCAACGTTCCGTACGGCATCGTGCCGCGCACCGCCGTCGACCGCGCTGGTTGGCCGGTCGTGAAAACGAAGATCTTCCAGGAGGCGACGGAGATCTTCCTTCGTCTCCTCGGCGGGGAAACGCTCAGTTCGTCAATGATCCGGCCGAAGATCCTGCGGAGGCGCGACTTCCGGAGCGATGCCGACTGGACGCGCGTCGTCGAAGCGCACGGCGCTCCCGCGGAAGAGATCGCGATCCCTTCGTGGTGGGTCTTCCCTAACCTGAAGATCGTGCCGCAGGAGGCGCCGATGCGGTTGCTGAATCTGAGCATTGGATCGCACGACGCCGAAACGCAGGAGCTCGCGAACACGATCCTGCCGGTCGGCGTCTTCAATCTGTCGATCACGCCCGGTGACGAGATCGAGAAGACGAACGACCGGATGTCGCGCGCCTACCATCCCGACGGCGGCGGCTGGACGCGGCGGCTGATGCCGCGCACCGTACTCGTCTTCATCAACGAGGAACCTGGTCTCACGCGCGAGGAGCGCAACGAGCGGGCGGCGGCCGAGGCGAAGCGAGCGCTGGAGAACTACTGGAAGGCGCTCGAGGGAACACTCGACCCCGCGAAGGTCGAGCGTGCGACGAACAATGCCCTCGTCGGCGACGCGGAGACGATCGTCGCACAGATGAGCCGGTTCCATCCCGACGATCGCCTCATGCTCTGGTTCGATTTCAACAACCACGACTCGGCGCGGGTATGCCGCAACATGCGTGCGTTCATGGATAAGGTGAAGTCCTGAGTGCTGAGTCCTGAGTCCCGCGACCTGAGTGCTGAGTCGGAGGGTGTACTGAAATGATCGAGAGATTCGAAGATCTGATTGCCTGGCAGAAGGCGAGAGTGTTGATCCGGGAGATCTACATGGTCACTCGCACGCAGGGCTTTCGGCAGGACTTCGGCTTGAGCGATCAGGTAAGGCGAGCTGCGGTCTCGACGATGGCGAATGTCGCGGAGGGTTTCGAGCGGCATCGGTTAGGAGAGTTCAAACAGTTTCTCTCGGTTGCAAAAGCGAGTTGTGCCGAGGTTCGATCGCATCTCTACGTCGCATTGGACGTTGGCTATTTCTCCGAAACAGAGTTCAATCGTCTGGCCGGCCTTGCCATTGAAGCGAGTCGCGTGATCGGAGGGCTGCGGTCCTCGATCGCTCAGACTCCCCGGAGTTGAGTAATGCTCAAACCGACCCCTCGCGATTCGACTCTCAGAGCTGAGGACTCAGGAGTCGGGACTCAGCACTCAGGACTCAGGACTGAGGACTCCGCACTCAGGACTCGCCCTGACTGGCAGCCGCTCGTCGAGTATCGGCGCAACGGGATCGCGGAGAACACGATCCACGGGGCGGTCGCATGGGTGTCAGGCAAGACGCTCATCCACTCCTTCGGCGGCAACGTCGAGTGCTACGGCCGCTCGATGCTCAAGCCGCAGATGATGAAAGTGTTCGCGAAGGACCTGGAGAACGTGCTGGACCCCGAGCAGAAGGCGATCTCGGTCGCGTCGCACAACGGCGACACCGAGCATGTCCGCGTCGTGAAGACGATCCTCACGGAAGCCGAGTGGGGGCTGATGCAGGCGCCGCTCGACGTGCCCCTGGTCCAGTTCGGACGGCAGGTGCGCCGTCCTCGCCGCTGGTACCACTGCTGCTCGGGTGAGCACGCGGCGATCCTGCGCGGCTGCCGCATCCGCGGCTGGTCGCGCGTCGGCTACGTCTGGCCGCACCATCAGTTCTTCCAGGGGTTCCTCGGGTACGTCTCCCGCGTCCTGGGGCCGGAGTGGAAGCGCGGCGTGATCGCGAAGGACGGATGCGGGTTGCCGACGGTCAGCATGACGGTCAGCGACCTCGCGCGCCTCTACGCCGCGATGGTGACGGAGAAGGACGACGACTGGATCTGGAAGAGCATGACCGATCATCCGGATCTCATCGGCGGCTTCAACCGTCTCGACTCGACGATTCTCAAGGCGTGCGGCGGACGCGTGATCGCGAAGGAGGGCGCCGACGGGCTGCTCGGCATGGCGATCGAGCACCCGGAGTACCCGGAAGGGCTCGGGGTGGTGATCAAAATCGCGCACGGATGGAATCCGCAGGCAACCTGGTACGTCGCGCGCTACGTGCTCGGCGTGCTCGGCTTCGAGTTCCGCAACCCGTACAAGCTGAGCCGGCAGAAGGCGTTCATCGTGCCGGACGTGATCCCGGAGTCGCTGCGCGGACGGATGGAGACGATCGTTCCATGGGACTCGTGGGACCCGGATATCGACCGGTGGGAGTTCGAGCCGGACGACATGGTCCGGCGGTTTTGAGAATTGGGAAATCGAGAATTAAGAGATGGCAGGGCGCAGTGGCTGTGATCCCGAAGCGAAGCGAGGGATCTGCAAAAGAGATCTGATCGATTCCACAGCGATGGTGTCGGCGACGTGGCGAGATCTGCTGTTGAGGAAGCGGCCGGTGATCGGTTTGCAGTTTCCTCGCTACGCTCTGAATGACGGTGGGGCCAGACTTTCGAATCGACGAACTCCGACGCAAACGGACTGGTGAAGGCGAACGATCGCAATGCTTGAATCTCTCAATTCTCAATTCTCAATTCTCAATTTCGTCGAGAACGAGTTCGTGCCTCCCGCGTCGAACGCGCACCTCGACGACATCGGCCCCGCGACCGGCGAGACGATCGCGCGCGTGCCCGACAGCGACGGGCGCGACGTCGACGCGGCGGTTGCTGCGGCACGGCGCGCGTTTCCTGCCTGGTCGCGCACCGCGGCGGAAGAGCGCTCGCGGCTGCTGCTCCGGCTCGCCGATCTCATCGAGACGAACGCGGACGAGCTCGCGCGGATCGAGTCGATCGACAACGGCAAGACGGTGAAGCTCGCGCGCGCGATGGACATCCCGCGCGCCGTCGCGAACTTCCGCTTCTTTGCCACCGCGATCCTCCACGACTCGAGCGAGGCGCACCTCACGAACGACGCCGCGCTCAACTACACGCTGCATCAGCCGGTCGGCGTCGCGGGGCTCATCTCGCCCTGGAACCTGCCACTCTATCTGCTGACGTGGAAGATCGCGCCGGCGATCGCGGCGGGCAATACGTGCGTGGCGAAACCGTCGGAGCTGACGCCGCTCACCGCGCACCGGCTCGCAGAGCTCGTGCGCGATTCTGGGATCCCTCCCGGCGTCGTGAACATCGTCCACGGCCTCGGGCCGAAGGTGGGCGATGCGCTCACCGCGCACCCGGACGTGCCGATGATCTCGTTCACGGGAGGGACGGCGACCGGAGCCGCGGTCATGCGCAACGCCGGCCCACTCTTCAAGAAGATCTCGCTCGAGCTCGGCGGCAAGAACCCGAACGTGGTCTTCGCCGACGCGGACCTCGACGAGGCGATCGCCACGTCGATTCGCTCGAGCTTCGCGAACCAGGGGGAGATCTGCCTGTGCGGGTCGCGCATCTTCGTCGAGCGGCCCGTCTTCGACCGCTTCGTCGAGGAGTTCGTCGCCAGGACGCGCGCGCTCCGGGTCGGTGACCCCTCCGACGACGCGACCGACGTGGGCGCGCTCGTCAGCGCCGCGCATCTCGGGAAAGTCTCGGCATACGTCGACATCGCCCGCGGCGAAGGCGAAGTTCTCTGCGGAGGGAGCCGTCCGGCCGGGCTCCCGGACCGCTTTCGCGGCGGCTATTACCTGGAGCCGGCAGTCATCCGCACCGATCGCACCGACTGCCGCGTGATGCAGGAGGAGATCTTCGGCCCTGTCGTGACCGTGACGCCGTTCGATGACGAGGCGCAGGTCGTCGAATGGGCGAACGGGACGCGCTACGGTCTTTCCGCGAGCCTCTGGACGCGCGAGCTCGAGCGGGCGCACCGCGTGGCCGCCGCCTTGCGCGCGGGAACCGTCTGGGTGAACACCTGGCTCCTCCGCGACCTCCGCGTCCCCTTCGGCGGAGTCGGTGACAGCGGCGTCGGCCGCGAGGGAGGCCGCGAATCGCTCCGGTTCTTCACGGAGGCGAAGAATGTATGCGTGAAGCTGCAGGCCAGAGGCCAGCGGCCATAGGCCAAAGCAGGCGGAAGGCCGTATGCTTTGGCCTTCGGTCTCTGACTCGTCGCCTTGTTTTCCGCCTGCTCTGGCCTCTGGCCTTTGGCCTTTGGCCCGTCACTCTGGCAACATGGTCGCCGCGCGAAGGTCGAAAGGAGCGCCTCCATGTCCTCAGCTGCAAAAGTCGGTGCGTTCATGCTCGTGGTCCTCGCGATCCTCGGGTTCTTCATTCTCAAGATCGAGGATCTCAAGCTGGGCGGCGCGGCGGAGACGCAGACGATCGAAGTGGTTTTCCCTTCCGTGGCGGGGCTCGACGAGAAGTCGCCCGTCCGCGTCGCGGGAGTGCGCGTCGGCAAGGTGAAGGAGATCCGGCTCTCGGGGGCGAACGCTCTCGCAACGCTCGAGATCGATGCGGCGATCGAGCTGCGCGAGGGAGCGAAGGCCTACGTCGCGAACCTCGGGCTGCTTGGCGAGAAGTACGTCGAGCTCTATCCCGGTGACCCCAAAACCCCGATGCTCGCCAGCCGAGCGAAACCGATCCTCGGTGAGACTGTGCCGACGATCGACGACGTGACCGCGCAGGTGTCGAAGATCGCCGAGGACGTGAAGGCGGTCAGCTCATCGATGCGCAACGCGATGGGAGGCCCCGAGGGAGAGCAGCGGCTCCAGGAGATCGTCGAGAACATCCGCGACATCACGGAACGGATGAAGATGATGCTCGCGGTGAACGAGGGGAACGTGAACACGTCGGCGGAGAACATTCGCCAGATCACCGAAGACTTGCGTCGGGAGATCCCGCGCGTCGCAGACTCGCTCGACCGCTTTGCCAACACGATTTCCGACACGGTGACGGAGAACCGCGAGGACGTGCGCCTTCTGATGCAGAACACGAAGGAGCTCTCCGCGGATCTCCGGACGACCGCCGACAATCTCAACTCGATCACCGGCCAGATCCGTTCGGGCGAGGGGACGGTCGGCAAGCTGATCTACGACGACACGGCGCACGATCAACTGACCTCGAGCCTCGCATCGCTCGAGAAGGGTGTCGATGAGCTGCGCGACACGCTCGGGCGCGGACGTCAGTTGCAGATGGCGGTCCAGCTCAAGGGCGACTACTACTCGGGCCTCGACGAGGTCCCCGTGGAAGGGTTCGACGGAACCGCGCGTGGAGGGATCGGGCTCCTCCTGCGACCGAACCCGAAGACGAACCGTTTCCTCAATCTCGAGGCGAACTACGACCCTAGCGGAAAGCGCAAGGAGAAGCTGACACAGACGACCGTGACCGGTCCCGACGGCATCCCGCTGACGACGACGACGAGCACGGTAAAGTACGAAAAGGAATGGGTGTTCTCCGCGCAGGCGGCGTGGCAGCTCGACAAGACGAGGCTGCGCGTCGGCGTCTTCGACGGGGCGGGAGGAATCGGCGCCGACTACTTCATCAACGACCGCCTGTCGGTGAGCGGCGAAGTGTTCGACTTCGACGATCGCCCAGGCAACGAGGAGCCACACCTGCGCCTGTTCGGCAACTGGACGATCTCGCGAGAGCGGGAGAATTTTCCGACGATCTTCCTCTCGACCGGTATCGACAACGTGCTCAACGACAACGCGATCACCGTCGGCGGGGGCATGCGCTGGACGGACGACGACCTGAAGTACCTGTTCGGCTCCGTTCCGCTGAACTAGGGTAGTGCCGCCCACGCGGGGAGACACGATGAGTCACGGCAGGACGAAGGTGGCGCTTCTGTTCGGGGGACGCAGCGCCGAACACGAGGTTTCGATTCTCTCGGCGCGCTCGGTGTGGGAGGCTGCGCCGACGGAGCGTTTCGATGTCACACCGGTCTGCGTCGCGCGCGACGGGACGTTCCTCAGGCCGTCGGCGAGCAAAGCCGTCCTTCGATCGAAAGGGGTCGAGACCGCGACGGGCGACGACGAGTTCGATTTTCCCAGGTGGTTCCGCAAGGAGGGAATCGACATCGCGTTCCCCCTCATCCATGGGACGAACGGCGAGGACGGCAGACTCCAGGGCTATCTCGAGATCCTCGGCATACCCTACGTCGGAAGCGGCGTGACGGCGTCGGCCGTCGGCATGGACAAGGCGCTCATGAAGCAGGCGTTCGCGGCCGCCAAGCTCCCGATCGTCGAGTTCGTCGCCGTCAGCGACAGCGAGTGGCGCGAAGAGCAACGCAAGGTGATGCAGTCGATAGGCAACTTCCTGCGCCTTCCGTACTTCGTCAAGCCCGCGAATGCCGGTTCCTCCGTGGGTGTCACGAAGGTCCGGGCGACCGGCGACCTCGAGGTTGCCGTCGAGCACGCGTTTCGCTTCGACGAGAAGATCCTGGTCGAACGGGGCATCGACGCCCGCGAGCTCGAGGTGGCCGTACTCGGGAACGAGCACCCGAGGGCATCGGTGGTCGGCGAGATCAGGCCGGGCGCGGAGTTCTACGACTACAACGACAAGTACATCGACGACAAGTCGAAGCTGACCATCCCCGCCGACATCGCCCCGAAGCAGTCCGATGCGATCCGCGCGCTGGCCGTGACGGCATTCCGCGCGATCGGCGCTTCGGGGTATGCCCGCGTCGACTTCTTCGTCGACAAGGGGACGAAGAAGGTCCTCGTCAACGAGATCAACACGATTCCCGGCTTCACGAGCATATCGATGTACCCGAAGCTCTGGGGCGCCACCGAGCTCAAGTACCCGGCGCTCATCGAGGAGATCATCGACCTCGGAATCGCGCGAAGCCGCGAGCGGGCCGCCCGCTTCCAGTCGATGATGTCGTGGTTCGACGAAGTGCAGCATCTGGGTTAGGCCTGGGGGGTCTTGGTTTTTGGTTGTTGGTTGGTGGTTTTTGGTTGTTAGTTGTTAGTTGTTAGACAGGCAGTGCTGCGTGCTGAGTGCTGAGTGCTGAGTGCTGAGTGCTGAGTGCTGAGTGCTGAGTGCTGAGTGCTGAGTGCTGAG
>JBPPMG010000344.1:0-32442 GCA_051305935.1 Thermoanaerobaculia bacterium | reverse complement strand
TTCCCGGGAAGTAGCCGATCTGGTAAAGGCCCGCGGCATCCCAGGCCTCGGCGACCACCTTCGTGTCGCCGAGCGAGTCGTCGAACTCGATGCGCCAGATGATGGGCGGATGCTGCAGCGGCGCGCCGTCTTCCCCGCGCGAGAGGATCGAGCCTTCGTCGAAGCGGAATCCGTCGACGTGCATCTCGTTGACCCAGAACTGCAGGCATTCGGAGATGAGCTTCTCGACCAGCGGGTGATTGCAGTTGACGGTGTTGCCGCAACCGCTGAAATCCATGTAGTACTGCGGGTCCCCGTTGACGAGGTGGTAGTAGACCGAGTTGTCGAAGCCTCTGAAGCTGATCGTCGGCCCGAGGTGATTCCCCTCGTTCGTGTGGTTGAAGACGACATCGAGAATTACTTCGATCCCCGCCTTGTGGAGCTCCTTGACCATGTCGCGAAACTCGTCGAGATGACTGCCGGTTTGCGGTGAGACGCAGTAGTTGCTCGTCGGTGCGAAGAATCCGATCGTGCTGTAGCCCCAGAAGTTTCTGAGCTCCATGCCGGAGGGCAGCGTCCGAAGAATCTCCTTCTCGTCGTACTCCATCACCGGGAGAAGCTCGACCGCGGTGATCCCGAGCTCTTTCAGATACGGGATCTTCTCGATCACGCCGCGGAAGGTGCCGCGGTGCTTCGCGCCCGAGGTGTCCGACGCCGTGAAGCCACCGACGTGCATCTCGTAGAGGATGGACTCGCGCATCGGGCGGTTGAGCGTCTGATCTCCCTCCCAGTCGTAGGTGTGGAGATCGATCACGACGCTGCGCATCGAGGTGGCCAGGTTGTCCTCCGGGCCGCAGGCGTCGCCGCGCACCCAGAGATCGTTGCTGTTGCCGAACGCGTACGGGTCGACGAGGACCTTGTTCCGGTTGAACCGGTGTCCCGAGGCGGGATCCGACGGGCCGTCGACGCGATAGGCGTAGTGCGTTCCGGCGCCGAGATCACGGACGTGACAGTGCCAGAAGAAGAAGGTGCGGTTGTTCAACGGGTGAAGGCGGATCGTCTGATACGGCTCGATCGATTCGCTGCTCTCGAAGAGGAGCAATTCCACGCCGGTGGCGTGCTGCGAGAAGACCGAGAAGTTCACCCCTTCGGCGTCGACGCGCGCACCGAGAGGATGCGGCCGGCCACTCCGAACTTCGTGCGGAGTCACGACGCGCGCTTCGTTTGCTTCGCTCTTGCCGAGTGGAATCGTCTCTGTGATCGTCATGGTCGCCTCCGCGGGATCAGGGTCATGAAACTGGCTGAAGAAGCTGTTCCTGCTCGAGCGGCCTCTGGTTGCGGATCATTCCGATGATCGACTTCGCCAGCAGATGGCAGTGAGCGCCGCTGCGCGCGGTGACCAGATCGCCGTCGACCACCACGTCCTCGTCTACGTAGATCGCTCCGTACGCTCGCGCGTCGCCGATCAGGTTGTTGTGACAGGTCAGCCTTCGGCCGCGGACCAGCTCCGGCATCGGAGCGGTAAGCCAGAGCCCGTGACAGATGATCCCCTTGAGGATCGACGGTTGCGCGAATGCTCGCGCGAGGAACCGCGTCGCCGGCGGGATCTTCGTCACGTCTTCGGTGTAGCGGAGGCGGTCAGCGACCATTCCGGAAGGGACGATCAGCGCCGAGTAACCGCGGAGCGCCTCGTCGTCGATCGACTCGAAGCTCTCGCCGCAACCGATCGGCACCTTGTACTCATGGCCGGTGAATGTCTGCCTCTCGGCGCCCCAGAGGCGGGTGAGAAAATGAAGCTCGATCTCCGCTTCGGCGAAGCGATGCTGGTAGTAGAAGATCTCCGCTTCGTAGAAATCGCTCTCGAAAAGTACTCCGACCTTCGGCGGCATGTAGCCCTCCATGTGCACATCTCGTGGAGCCCAGAAATGAACGAGTCGAACTGCTGGAATCGAGCCAGAAGCGATGGGGCCGAAACCAAGACAAAGTACTCACGATCGCCGGAGCGAGAAACGACGCGGGTCACATTCGATGTGTTTGGACGACCAGCCGATCGAACACTCAGGCGTCGACGGCTCTCCGCCTGCGAGGCGCAGTGGTTGGTCGATGGTGGAGGTGGCTGGCGAGTCACACGCGCCGTGCTAGGATTCGCCGCAAATGAGGCCACGAGCTGAGCTGCCACCGCGGACGGGCACGCCTCGTCTCGCGCGAGGTTCGATGAAGCGAACGACCCTGCTCGTCGCGCTCCTTCTGGCCGTGGCGACGGCGGCTGTTGCCGCGCCGGCACTTCGATTCCGGCACTACGGCGTCGACGACGGGCTCTCGAGCGGATACGTGAACGCGATCGCGCGCGACCGTGCCGGCTTCATCTGGTTAGGTACGGCGTTCGGCCTCAACCGTTTCGACGGCCACCGCTTCGTGTCGTACCGCCACTCGCCGTCAGACCCGCACAGCCTGCCGCGCGACTACGTGCGGCATCTGCTCACGGATCGACAGGGGAGGCTCTGGATCGGGACGGAAGAAGGGCTGAGCCTCTATCGCCCCGAGAGCGACGACTTCGAGAACGCGATCCCCGACCTCTATGTGCGTCAGATCTCCGAGAGCTCGACGGGCCGCCTCTGGCTTGCGACGAATCGCGGCCTCGCCGAGTTCGATCCCTCGACGATGAAGATTGCCGCGACGTGGAAGCACGACGGGAACGACCCGGCCTCGCTAAGCACCGACGACACGCTCTGCACGCTCGAAGACGGCACGGGCACCCTATGGGTCGGCACCAACCGCGGCGGCCTCAATCGCCTCGGTGAGGACCGGCGCTCGTTCCATCGCTATCGCGCCGACGGGAAGCCTGGTTCGGTGAGCCACGACAATGTCCTCAGCCTGACCGAAGACTCCAGGGGACGCCTCTGGGCCGGCACCGTCGACGGGCTCGACCTCTACGATCGCGCGAGCGACTCGTTCCGCGTCTACCGCGAGGAGGCGGGATCGACGGGAGTCATCTTCACGATGACGGAGGACCCCGAGGGCGGGCTCTGGTTCGGGAGCTACGGAGGACTGAACCGTTTCGACCCGGCGAGTGGTAGCTCGTGGACGTTCAAGCGCGACAGCGCGGAGCCGACGGGTATCGTCGACGACCGCATCCGGTCCCTCTTCCTGTCCGACGAGGGACTGCTCTGGGTCGGCACGACGAACGGGCTCGACGTCCTCGACCTGTCGACGCGCCGCTTCGGTCTCGTTCGACATCGGCCTAACGTGCCGGACTCTCTCTCGGACAGCTACGTCTGGTGCTTCCTGCGCGACTCGAAGGGCCGGCTCTGGATCGGAACGAAGAGCGGGCTCGAGATCTTCGATCTCCAGGCGGAGCGGAGCATTGCCCGCTACCAGCACGACGAAACGAAGCCGGGATCGCTGAGCGAGAACAG
Organism: Thermoanaerobaculia bacterium; assembly: GCA_051305935.1. Classification (GTDB taxonomy): domain Bacteria; phylum Acidobacteriota; class Thermoanaerobaculia; order Gp7-AA8; family Gp7-AA8; genus JACPDH01. The sequence continues at coordinate 29,047 of JBPPMG010000344.1, read as the reverse complement.
CGTCTTCGACGTCCTCGAAGACCGCGAGGGGCGCATCTGGGTCGCGACCGACGGCGGAGGCCTCGACCTCCTCGACGAGAAGAGCGGCACGTTCACGCACTTCCGCAACGATCCGGAAGATCCCGCGTCGCTCAGCGACAACGAGGTGCGAACGATCCACGAGGACCGCGAAGGCGGGCTCTGGATCGGGACGGTTCGAGGGGGGCTGAACCGTCGCCGGCCCGACGGCGGCTTCGACCGGTTTCCCCACGATCCGAAGGAGCCGCGCTCGATCGGTCACCCTAACGTCTACTCGATTCTCGAGGACCGGGCGGGAACGCTCTGGATCGGGACGCGCGGCGGACTCGCGCGCCTCGACAGATCGCGTGGCGACTTCGACCGCTTTCAGAACGACCCCGCGAAGCCCGACTCGCTGAGCGACGACACGGTCTTCTCGATCCACGAGGACGCTGACGGCGTGCTCTGGCTCGGGACGCGCGGCGGGCTCAATCGCTTCGATCCGAAGGCCGGAGGTTTCCGCGCGTATCGGACCAATGACGGACTGGCGGACGACACGGTGTACGCCGTGCTCGAGGGAGCTGACGGCGAGCTCTGGCTGAGCACGAACAAGGGGCTCAGCCGCTTCGATCGGAACGCCGGGACGTTCGCCAACTTCGACAGGCGCGACGGGCTGCAGGGGAGCGAGTTCAATTCGAACGCCGCGCTGCGCGACCCGTCGGGGATGCTCTTCTTCGGCGGCACCGAGGGTCTCAACGCATTCCTCCCGCGAGAGATCGGGAAGAACATTCAAAAGCCTCCTGTGGCGATCACTTCGTTCCTCCTTTTCAATGAGCCGGTGCCCATCGGGAACGGGTCGCCTCTCGAAAAGGCCGCGGCGGTGATGGACGCGATCACGTTGGAGCATGCCGATGCGGTGTTCGCGTTCGAGTTCGCGGCGCTCAGCTACCGGCAGCCGGAGGCGAACCGCTTTCGTTATCGCCTCGAGGGATTCGACGACGACTGGATCCCCACCGGCGCGGGAGACCGGAAGGCCGTCTTCACGAACGTGCCGCACGGCCGCTATCGCTTCCGTGTCGTGGCGTCGAACGACGACGGAGTGTGGAACGAGGAGGGAGTGAGCGTCGCGGTGACGATCCTCCCTCCGTGGTGGCTCACCTGGTGGATGAAGCTCGTCTACGCTCTCCTCCTCCTGGGGGCGCCATTCGCGTTCTACTTCGTGCGCCTAACGGCGTATCGGCGCCGGCAGGCAGTTCTCGAAGCGCAGGTGGCCGAGCGTACCGCGGAGGTCGTGAGGCAGAAGGAAGAGATCGAGGCGAAGGCGAGCGAGCTGAAGTCGGCCAACGAGCGGCTGGTGGAGTTAGGCGCGTTCAAGGAAGGGATGACCGGCATGATCGTCCACGACCTGAAGAACCCGCTGAACGCGATTCTCAGCGGGCTCGACGCGCCTGGCTCCGCGCTGCCCGGCGGGGCGATGCGGAGCGCCGCGCGGCAGATGCGCAACCTGGTGTCCGACATCCTCGACGTGCAGCGGTTCGACGAGGCGAGGATGCCGGTGGTGCTGCAATCGGTTGGTCTCCGCGAGATCGCCGAAGGCTCGATCGAGCAGGTGTCGTTCCTCGCGCGAGGGCGCAGGCTCGAGAACGAACTGCCGGCGGATGCCACGGTCGAGGTCGATCAGGAGCTCGTCGAGCGGGTACTGGTCAACCTGCTTACGAACGCGATCAAGTTCACGGAAGAGGAGGGGCGGATCGTGATCCGTGAGGCTGCTGGCACGTCCGGCTCTTCGGATGGTGCGCTCGTGCGGGTCGAGGTCGTGGACGACGGAGCGGGAATCCCCGCGGAACGGCTCGATCACGTCTTCGACCGCTTCGCGCAGGTCGAGGCCCGTGGATCGGGCGGCGCGCGGTCGACAGGGCTCGGGCTCACCTTCTGCCGGCTCGCCGTCGAGGCGCTCGGCGGGTGCATCGGGGTAGAATCGAAGCTTCGGGAGGGGACGATTATCTGGCTCACGTTACGCAGGGCTGACGCGGCGTCCGCGTCTGGTGTGCGCGCGCCCGAGCGGACTCGCGCGAGCGTGGTGCCTGGCTCGCCGGTCGGCCTGACGGCCGACGAACGACGCCTGCTCGCGCCTTACGCCGCCGAGCTGGCGGCGATTCCGATTTACCGGGTGAGCGCGCTGAACGCCGTTCTCGCGCGGCTCGAGGGCGAGACAGGCGCCCGCGGCGTAACGTGGCCGGCACGGGTCAGGGATGCCGTGTTTCTCGCGGACGAAGCTCGGTTCCGCGCGCTGCTCGAGGAGGTCCGATCGTGACCGCCGACGAGTCGCAGAAGATACTGATCGTCGACGACGAGGCCGCGAACCTCCAGGTGATCGCCCGTGTCTTCGAAGCGATGGAGGATCGTCCTTACGAGATCCTGCAGACGCTGTCGCCCGGACAGGCGCTGAAGATCGCGCGCGCCGAGCAGCCCGACCTGATCATCACCGACTGGGACATGCCGGTCGTCGACGGGATCGAGCTGATCCGCAGGCTGCGGGACGACCCGGCGACGCGCGACATCCTGGTGATCATGTGCACCGGCGTAATGACGACCTCGGAGAATCTCGAAGCAGCGCTCGACGCGGGCGCCGTCGACTACATCCGCAAGCCGGTCGACCAACTCGAGCTCATCGCGCGTACGCGCTCGATGCTCCAGCTCGCGGCCACGATGAAGCGGATGCGCAGGCAGCACGAAGAGCTGCGCGCGAGCCACGAGCGGATGGAGTGGATGGCGCGCACCGACATGCTGACGAAGCTCCCTAACAGGCGCGACTTTCTCGAGAAGCTCGAGCGGGCAGTGGCCTCGGCGACGCGTCACCAGAGGAGCTTCGTCCTCGCGATGGCCGACATCGACGAGTTCAAGGCGGTAAACGACCGGTACGGGCACAGGGCCGGCGACGCGGTTCTCGAAGCAGTCGCCGCGGCGATGCGCGAGGCGGTGCGCGCCGACGACTACGTCGCGCGATGGGGAGGCGAGGAGTTCATCCTCCTTTTCTCCGACACCGACCTCGAGGGGGGCAGGATCAGCGCGGACAAGGTGCGCCGGCTCGTATCGGAGCGAAGCTGGGAGTTCGAGGGACGGGCGCTGGCGGTCACGGTGACGATCGGCGCGTGCGCCTACGACGGCAGCGGCGACATGAACGACCTTCTGCGCCGCGCGGACGAGGCACTCTACGAAGGCAAGAGCTCAGGACGCAACACGGTGGTGGTTAAGGAGTGAGTGCAGGGGCGCGGCCGCTTGCGCGAAGCGGAGACGCATGCCGTCCAGAACGAAGCGAAGGACCTCTCGAGGTTCTACCGAGTGTGTCGTTCTCGGGACGCGCTGGCGCCTGTGGCTCGACGGTAGAAGCCTGAGAGGTCCTTCGCTTCGCTCAGGACGACAGGTCGGGCGGGTATCGCCCGAACTGATTACGGGCCTTCCGATTTCGTGATCGCCGCGATGGCGTCGATCTCGACGAGGCACCCGAAGTGGAGCTCTCTCGTCGGCACGACCGATCGCGCGGGGCGATGCTCGCCGAAGAATGCGGCGTAAGTCGCGTTCACGCGTCCCCAGAGCCCGATGTCCGATACGTAGACCGTCGTCTTCAGCACGCGATCGATGCCACTCCCCGCGGACTCGAGAATGGCCGCGAGGTTGCGGAGCGCGAGGTCGGTCTGTTCCTCGACCGTCCCCGCGCACGGGGTGCGCGTCGCGGCATCGATCGGAAGCTGGCCTGAGACGAAGACGAGTCCGGCATGCGTCATGGCCTGCGAGTAGTGCCCGGCGGGCGCCGGCGCGTCTGGTGTCGTCACGGTCTTCATGGTTGGCTCCTTCATCGGGATTCTATATACGGCCGTGACCGCTCGCGGATCAGACGAAGGAACGCACGGCGATCAGGGTCACGACGGAGATCGCGATCCAGAGGACGACCCCGAGGATCATGGGGCGCGCGCCGACGGCCTTCAGTTTCGGAAGCGTGAGGCCGGCGCCGATGAGGAAGAGTGTGAGCGTGAGGCCGCGCTTCGCAGCGAAGACGACGTGGTCGAAGATGCCGAACGGGTTGTCGATCCAGGTCCGCACCGCTGCGGCGACGAAGAAGAGGACGATGAACCAGGGGATCGCGACCTTCGCCGCGCGACGGTGCACGACGAGCGCGGTGCCGAGCGCCAGCGGGATGATCCAGAGCGCGCGCGTGAGCTTTACCGTCGTCGCGACCTGGAGTGCTTCCGCGCCGTACCGCGCCGCGGCACCGACGACCGAGCTCGTGTCGTGAATGGCGACCGCTGACCAGATTCCGAATTCCGCCTGCGTCATGCCGAGCGCGACGCCGAGTGGCGGGAAGACGAAGAGCGCGATCGCATTCAGGATGAAGACGGTGCCGAGCGAGACCGACATTTCTTCGTCGGTCGCACCGACGACGGGGCCGACGGCAGCGATCGCGCTACCACCACAGATCGCTGTGCCCGACGCGATCAGATGCGTCGTCCGCGACGGGATCGCAAGCGCGCGTCCGAGGAGCGTGCCGAGAAGCAGAGTGCCGAAGATCGTCGCGATCGTGAAGCCGATTCCCTGCGTGCCGACACGGATCACCGCGGCCATGTTCATCCCGAATCCGAGGCCGACGACCGAGGCCTGCAGCAGAAACTTCGTCGCCTTCGACGTCTCCTTCGGCCACGGATTGCCGAACATGAGGCCGATCGCGAGGCCGATCGCGAGCGCAACCGGCGGCGAGATCCACGGGGTCAGACAAGCGAGAGCCGCGACGACGAAGACCACGCGCTTCGGATTGACCGGCGAGCTCGGTGTGTCGGGCATCTCGCGAGCCAAAGCGGGACGCGATGCAGTGAATTCCCGGAGAGGCAGCTTCAAGGTCAAAGGTCATAGGTCAAAGCAGGCGATGAGGCGAGAGGCGAGAGGCGATGAGGCGAGGAGGCGATCAGCAGGCCAGCGGACAGCGCACCTATTGAGCTTTGCGAAATCAGATGACGAAGGCCCGCTACGCGCGTGGAAATGTCGTCCTGAACGGAGCGAAGCGGAGTGAAGGACCTCTCAGGTTTCTACCAACGTGCCACGGGTGGACGCGACTTGTGCTCTAACGCTTCGCCGTGACCTTCCGCGACGCGGCGGCGTCGAAGTGCGAGAATGATTGCGCAATGGACGCGCCGTCGCGCCGGAGGCTGATTGAAAAAGGTCCTGTTCGTCGTCGCTCTGATCGTTGCCGTCGTCATCCTCACCTACACGATCGTGATCGTTCTCGCCGACTCGGGGCGCGAGGAGATCGCCGAGCGCTGGCGCACGCTCGAGTCGGACGAGGCGCACGCGGTGAAGTACCCCGCGGTTCCCGAGAAGAACGAGGCCGCCGCGAAGCTGGAGGCCGCCGCGATCCCGCTGGGTATCTCGATGACACCGAGAGTCGAATCCGAACGGCTCGGTGAAGTCACGGTCAACTCGAAGGAGTTCGACGAGTTCAAGCGGGCGGTCACCGACTGGACGACGGAAGTCATCGAGTCGGTCGACGACGGCATCGCGCCGCTCCCTCCGGGTGTCGGCGAATATCTCCGCGCGCATCGCGCGGAGATCGATGCAATCGCGGAGCTCATCGCCACTGAGGGCACTCCGCTCTGGCCGATGCACGTCGAAGGCTACGCACAGCTTCGTCCGCTCCCGAATTTGCTCGGCCAGATGAACCTCGGGAGGGTGCTCGCAGCCGCGAGCCTCGAGGCGCAGCTCGCGGGCGAGCCGGCGCGCGCGTGGCGCTATCAGCAGGCGCAGTGGAGCGTCGCGAAGGGATCGCTTTCGCGGCCGGAGGTGATCAGCCAGTTGATCGGCATCGCGCTCGCGCGGCGCGTGGCGGGCCTCGGGCGCAAGCTCGACGGGCCGGCTCCGGAGTGGTTCGCGGAGATGGAGCGATTCGACTTCCATCGCGCGATGCTCGACGCGTGTCGCGGCGAGTGGACGGGGACCTCCGAGGCCACGTTCGATGACTCGTTCCTCGAGGAACTGCGCGCGTCGGCACAGTCGGAGCATGCGAATCTGTTTCGAATCGTCGGCAGTCTCGCGGCGCGGCCGTTCGTCGCGTGGGGAATTACGGCGATGGAACGCGTGACGGTCGAAGAGCTGCTCCGGCTCGAGAAGGCGGATCCCTGCTCGATCGACAGCCAGGCGATCTCTGCCGCGATGGATGCGCGGATCCAGCCGCTCGCGAAGAAGCTCGGCGGCGACTTTCTTCCGTCGACGCACGCGGCGCTGTCGCGCGCGGCGAGCGTGGAGATCGCGATCGAGGGGACGTCGAAGATCGTCGCGCTGAAGTCGCGGCGCGATGCGGCGAGCCGTGTGTGGCCCGCGGCTGCCGACGACCTTGCCGCATCGCGATGCAGCGATGCGCGCTGGAACTACGCCCGCACCGCGGACGGCTCAGTGCACTTTGCGTTCGACGGAAAGGTTGACCGTCCCTCCGGTTACCAGGGCTACTGGGTGCCGCTGGAGTACCGGGCGAAGTAGGCCTGGCGACGATGTTCCGCTACGAGGTCGCCTTCGGCGACGCGCAGGCAGGAGTGCCTGCGCCACATCGCGTGGTGCGGGGGCTTGTGTGGCGCAGACACTCTTGTCTGCGCGCGGCGCGAAGCGCCGCCCTCTCCGGGGCGCGACCCAACGTGTTCGGCGCTTTCAACGGCGCGGGTCGCCTTCGGCGACGCGCAGGCAGGAGTGCCTGCGACACATTGAGGAGCGGGCACAAAGAAACGGGGCGCCCGAAGGCGCCCCGTTGGAGTTTCGATTTGAAGGCGCTTACTTTCCGGCGCGGTAGGTGCTCCACATGGCGTCCATGCGGGAGTCCTGGCCGGCGCTGAACTCGTACATGCAGGAGTCGTCGGTGTAGTCCATGAAGTTCGTGATCGGGTCGAGGCCGGGGTAGCGGCTTCCGGTGCAGGTGTCGCGGCCAGAAGGACAACCGTAGGCAGCCGACCTTTCCGCCGGGGTATCGGCAACGTAGTCACCGGCGCTCGAGCCGTCGCGGCAACCACCCTGGAACGTGTGGTAGAGGCCCATCCAGTGGCCGACTTCGTGCGTGGCGGTGTCGCCGAGGTTGTACGGAGCAGCCGATCCGCCCGGAAGCGAGGCGGTGAGGATCACGACGCCATCCTTGCTCGGGGCGCTGGTGTAGGAGGAGGGGAAGGTCGCCCAGCCCAGGAGGCCGTCGCCGATGTTGGCGAAATACATGTTGAGGTCGACCGCCGAGCCCTGGCGGAGCGCGGCCTTCATCTGCGTCTCGGCTGCGCTGCCGTAGGCGACGGTGTACCACGAGTCGTTGGCTGTCGTGTCAGTGCCGGCGAGGGTGAAGCTCCAACCCGTTCCAGCGTACGCGCTGTTGAGCACGTTCATCTGATTGTTGATCATCGCCGTCGACGGGGCGCCCGCACCGGACGAATTCGTGATCACGTGGACATAGACGTTGATAACGCCGCCGGTGACGGTACCGCCGCCGCCACCACCGCCGGGCTTCCCCTTCTCGAGGCCCATCTCCATGAAGCGATTGAAGAAGTCCTGCTCCATCGCCGCGGCCTCGGCCGGCTGGATGTTGCTGGCGCAGCGGCGGCCGCTGTTCAGAAAGTCTTCCTGGCTCTCGAACTGCTCGCCGTTCATGACGAACGGGGTGTGGTCGGTCCACTCGTTGCGAGTGAAACCATTGCGGTCGGCGGCGAAAGCCGGAACGGCGAGCGTGGCGGCGGCAGCGACTACGAGCAGCGTCTTCTTGAAGTTCATGTCGTCCTTTTCCCTTTTGTTCGTTGTTCTAGGGGTTATTGGTGGTTCGCTGAACTGCGATCGCCGCTAGCTAGAGCACGACTGGTGCCAATTTGTAAACTTGTCATAAATAGAACGAAAAAAAGCAGATAGTCTACAGACAACTTTCGATGGTGAGGGGAGTTGCGGTAGCGTTGCTGACCCGAAGAGCCGTTTTCGGTGGGTCAGATTGTGCTAGGTGGGTCAGCCTTGCTCGCGGGGCCGAGGGAGCCGTCGCTGTCCACTTTCGCGGTCAGAGCCAGCGCATCGCGAAACCGATGAGCTTCCGGACGAGCGGAGTGTAAGGCGGATAGAACATCGAGACCGGGCCGACGCGCAGGGGCTGCTCAAGGACCGACCGCAGGTTCGAGAAACTGTCGAAGCCGGCCTGGCCGTGCCCGCGACCGAAGCCGCTCTCCATGAACCCTCCGAAGGGAAGGTTCGGATGCGAGAAGTGGAGGACGACGTCGTTGATGGCAGTGGTGCCGGCGCGGGTGCCTCGCAACACCGCATCGACGATCCGTGGGTCTCGCGAGAAGACGTAGAGCGCGAGCGGCGGCTCGCGCTCGGCGATGAAGCGAACTGCCTCGTCGAGGCGCTCCCAGGTGAGCACGGGGAGGACGGGTCCAAAGATCTCCTCCCGCATGATCGCGGAGTCGGGAGAGACGCCGCGCAGAATCGTCGGAGCGATGTGGCGTGTCATCGCGTCGCGCACGCCGCTGACGACGAGCTCCGCGACGTCGGCGAGCGCTCCGTCAACGAGCGCGCTCACGCGCCGGAAGTTGCGGTCGTCGACCGTCGAAGCGATCTCCGCGCTGCCCCCCGCGCCCGTCGCGAAGAGCCGCCCGACCTGCTCTTTCATCTTCTCGAGCAGCTCGGCCTCGGCTTTGCGCTCGACGAGCACGTAGTCGGGGGCGATGCACTGCTGCCCGCCGTTGCTCAGCTTGCCCCAGACGATCTTCCTCGCCGCTTCGTCGAGATCGGTCTCGGCTTCGACGACGACCGGCGACTTGCCGCCGAGCTCGAGCGTCACCGGGCAGAGATGTTCGGCTGCCGCCTTCATGACGATGCGCCCGACGTTCGTGCTCCCCGTGAAGAAGATGTGGTTCCACTTCTCGCGCAGGAGCGCCTGCGCGACGCTCGCGTCGCCTTCGACGACGGCGATCTCGTCTTCGGCAAACACTGCGCCGAGAATCTGCTCGAGCAGCGACGACGTCGCGGGAGTGAGCTCGGACGGCTTGAGCACGATGCAGTTTCCTGCGGCGATCGCGGAGACGATCGGCCCGAGCGCCAGCATGAGCGGAAAGTTCCAGGGAGAGATCACGAGAACGCAGCCCTGTGGCTCCGGCGCGATCCACGAGCGCGATCCGAGAAAGGTGATCGGCGTCGAGACGCGCCGCGGCCGCATCCACTTCGCGAGATGCCGCCTGGCGTGCCGCGCCTCGCTGACGGTCGCGAAGATCTCCGAGAGGTCGACCTCGTCGGGCGGCTTGCGGAAGTCGGACCAGAGTGCTTCGTGAATTGCCTTGCGCCGCTCCAGGATCGCCTGCTCCAGTCGGAGGAGTTTCGCCGCGCGCTCCTTCGCGCCGGTCGCCGCGACCACGGGCGCGTGCGCGCGCTGCTTCGTGCGGATCGCAGCGATTCGCTCGAGCACTTCGGCGGGCGGATCGGGGAGGGTCATCGCCGCGTCACCGTTCCCTTCCGACGGGATAGAGGAGCCAGCGATCGTCCTGGAAACGTGTCCTCGCGTAGAACCAGTCGAGCCGCTTTGCGGGGCTTCCTCGGAATTCCGTGTCGCTCTCGAGCTTCGCGCGAAACTCCTTCGCCAGCTCCGGGTCGCGCGAGAGCATCGCCTCCGCGACCGGCTCGAGCACGTAGCTCTCGTAGTATTCGATCCTCGCCAGCACCTCGTTGAAGAGGCCCCAGCGGAAGAGCGAGTCGGGCGACGCGGGCTCGAGCAGGATCATTGCCATCACGCCGAGGGGCTGATCGGCAGGAACGCGGACCGATCCCGCCGGGAAGGTCTCGCGTCGCGTTTCCATGACGGGTGTCGCCGTCATCCGCATCCGGCCCTCGAACGGGTTAGGCTCCCAGGGGCGGCCGACGTCGAGCTTCGATTCAGTCAGGCGGTACATCTCGACCTCGAGCGTGCGCGGCTCGCGAATCGTCTCCATCGCGATGCCGTGCGCGCGCAGGCGCTCGATCACGTCGCCCTTCGTCGGCGGAATCCAGTAGGCCTTCGGCCTGGTCGCCGACGCCGTGACCTTGTCGTACTGAACGTGGGGCACCTCGATCTTCACGGGGCGCCCGGTGTAGTTCGTCCGGATGTCGCCCGAGATCGGAGAGAGCTCGAAGTGCGCTTCGACGGCGTCGAGCTCGATGGTCGGATTCTCGCCGTCGCGCGCGCCGAAGGAGAGTGGCACGGTCGCGGGTTGCGCGCCTCGGTCCGTCGCAATCGCCTTGCGCAGCGAGTCGCGCTGCGCGATCGCGATCTTCGCCATGCTCTCCATCGCGATGCGTGCCCCGAGGACGCGGCGCCGGTAGTTCTTCAGCGAGTGATTCTCGATGAGGACCGTCGGGATGTGCGCCGCGTCGCCGTAGCCGTTCGAGAAGCGAGGCGACGCGCTCCAGTTGTAGATCCCCTTGGTCAGGTCGTCGCCCGCGACGCCCTGCACCAGCGGACCGGGGTGATGTCCCATCGCGCGAAGATCGCCCGCGAGCGCGGGCGAGAGCGTGTCGCGCAGCCAGCGCGAGATCGATGGCGACCAGCCCCAGTCGTCGTTGAACCCGTAGGTCACGTCGTACTGATAGTCGGCGCCGTCGGTGACGTGGAAGTCGACGTAGAGGTCGGGCTGCCAGGCCTGCAGCGCGCGAAGCATCGCGCGCATCTCGGGAGTGTCGGCCTTCGCGTAGTCGCGATTGAGATTGAGGTTCTGCGCGGTATTACGCCATCCGGCGTTCTTCGGGCCGCGCTGGTTGATCCTGCCGAACTCCTCGACGCGCTCGTGGCCGTCGACGTTGAAGATCGGCACGAAGAGAATCACCGCGCCGTCGAGCAACTCCTTCTTCGTTCCGCGGACGACGATGTCGCGGAGGAGCATCATCCCCGCGTCCTTTCCGTCGATCTCGCCGGAGTGAATGCCCGCCTGAAAGAAGACGACCGACTTGCCGCTCTTTCTCACGGCGTCGGGCGTGAAGGCTCGGTCTTTCGACGCGACGACCATCCAGATGTCCCGCCCGAGCGGGCTGCGTCCGAGCGAGAGGAGACGGATCCGCTTGTCGGCCTTCTCGAGCCTTCGCAGCCACGCGACCGTCTCCTCGTAGCTCGCCGTCAGCTCGAACCCCGAGGCCTCGGCGCGCGTGATCCACGGATCGTCCGCGCCGGCGATGAGCGTTTCGCTCTTCCCCGACCAGGGAGCCTCGGGAGGGAGCGGCGGCTCCATTGCGACTCCCGCGCGCTGCGCTGCCGCGGCGCCAGCGAACAGCGCTACCAACGCGAACGCGGCAACACAGATGCTGAAGATCTTCCTGCTCATCGATTCACCCCGGTACCTGCCCATCCCATCTCCCGTATCAGTTCGGCGATGATCTGCCGGATCTCGTCGCGCCGCTCGAGGAAGCGCTGGTATCGCGTTGTCGGATCGTCCTCGCCAAACGAGGGATCGACAACCGGTTTGTGCACGAGTCGTTTTGCTCCGGGCCAGACCGGGCAGTCGTTCGCGGCGGAATCGCAGAGCGTGACGACGAGATCGATCTCCTGACCGAGGAACTCGTCGGCGGACTTCGATCGCGCGCCGCTCATGTCGACGCCCAGATCTTCCATGGCGTCGATCGCGAGGGGATGGACCCATCCGGCCGGTTTCGAGCCGGCGGAGACCGGCTCGACGATGTCGCCCCAGTCGAGCCGGGCGAGCGCTTCGCCCATCTGGCTCCGGGCTGCGTTTCCGGTGCAGAGGAACAGGATCGACTTCTTCGGGCTCATCGGGTCTCCGGCGCCGCGGATTCGGCGGGGCAATGGTATCTGCAAACGGCTGGTCCGCGAGCGCCGCGTCGGGCTAAGATGTGACGACTTCAATTCAATCGATTTTCAGAGAGGCTGACCGATGAGCTGGATGACCAGTCCTGAGGCGTGGGTGGCGCTGTTGACCTTGACTGCGCTCGAGATCGTTCTCGGCATCGACAACATCATCTTCATCTCGATCCTGTCGGGGAAACTGCCCGTCGAGAAGCAGGCGAAGGCTCGCCAGACCGGGCTGCTGCTCGCCATGGGCATGCGGATCCTGTTGCTGATCTCGATCGCGTGGATCGTGAAGCTCACGAAGCCGCTCTTCGAGGTGATGGGGCACGCCTTCTCGGGGCGCGATCTCATCCTTGTCGGCGGCGGGCTCTTCCTGATCGCGAAGGCGACGCACGAGATTCACAACAAGCTCGAAGGGGTCGAGGGTGAGGCGTCGGCGAAAGTCGCGCCGTCATTCTCGGGCGTGCTGGTCCAGATCATGCTGCTCGACATGGTCTTCTCGCTCGACTCGGTGATCACGGCGGTCGGAATGGCGCGCGATCTACCGGTCATGATCATCGCGGTCGTGATCTCCGTCGGCGTGATGATGCTGTCGGCAAAGTCGATCAGCGATTTCGTCGAACAGCACCCAACGCTGAAGATCCTTGCGCTCAGCTTCCTGCTCCTCATTGGCACGACGCTGGTGGGCGAGGGGACGGGGATGCACATTCCGAAGGGCTACGTCTACTTCGCGATGGCGTTCTCCGTCATGGTCGAGATTCTGAACCTGCGGATGAAGGCGAAGGCCAAGCCGGTGCATTTGCGCGCGGCGGTGGTCGAGGAGCCCGCGAAGGCTGCGCAATAGAAAGGCTGCATTGACCGAGGAACTTCACGGCGGAAGTGACGAGGTCGCGTCGCTGCGGCGCGATATCGAGCGGCTCACCGATGAGGTCGAGTCGCTGCGCGGGCGGAACGTGTCAGGCGACGCCTCGGCGCGCGAGGTAGCGGAGCGGCAGTTCACGCAGGAGTGGCTTCGGATCCTCGAGTCTGCGCTGCAGACGGCGGGCGAGGGAATCCTCATCATGGCGGCCGCGGGACGTCCGTTCCGCCTCCGGACGATCTACGTCAACGAGGGCTTCACGCGCGTTACCGGGATCGCGGCGAGCGAGGCGGAAGGGAACCCGCTCAAGCTCTTTCGCGTCGTCCCGGAGGACCGGGAAGTGATGCGGCTGGCGCGGCGAAGCATGGGAGAGGGGAAACGCTTCACGGGCGAGGTGACGGCGGTTCGTCCGAGCGGCGAGCGCTTTGCGCTGGAGCTGCAGTTCGTCCCGGTGCGGGACGAGGCGAACGGGAGGCTCGCGCACTGGGTCGCGATCCTGCGCGACGTGAGCGAGCGGCGCGCGCAGATGGAGGCGCTCCGGCACCAGGCGCTGCACGATGCGCTCACCGGGCTGCCTAACTGGTCGCTGCTGGAAGACCGGCTCCAGCAGACGGTGCTCGGCTCGGCGAGGCGCGACGAGGCGTCGGCCGTCATGATGATCGACTTCGACCACTTCAAGGACGTGAACGACACGTACGGGTATGCGGTGGGCGACGCGATCCTTCGCGAGGGGGGATCGCGCATCGAGCGGAGCGTGCGCGCGACCGACACGGTCGCACGGGTCGGCGGCGACGAGTTCGCAGTGCTGCTGCCTAACGTCGGCTCGCGCGAGGTGGCCGAACGGATCGCGCGCAAGGTGCTGACCACCTTCGAAAGCCCGGTCGATGTCGAAGGGCACAGGTTCGACATCGCCGCCAGCGTCGGCATCGCGCTCTACCCGGAGCACGGCACCGACGCCGACACGCTCCACCGCCGCGCCGACATCGCGATGTACGTCGCGAAGGAGACGCAGAGCGGCTACTCGGTTTATTCGGAAAGCAGCGATCGTCATCGCTCCGGCTATCTGGCCGTCGCGCACGAGCTGCGCCGAGCAATCGACGGCGACGAGCTGCTGCTGCACTATCAACCGAAGGCGCACCTGCGTTCGGGCCTCGTGACGCGCGTCGAGGCGCTCGTTCGCTGGCGCCACCCCGAGCGCGGCCTCGTGCCTCCGATGCAGTTCATCCCGCTCGCCGAGCGCACCGGGCTCGTCAAGCCGATGACGCTGAAGATCCTCGACATCGCGATGGCGCAGTGTGTCGCGTGGAAGGCGAAAGGGACGCCGATCTCGGTCGCCGTGAACCTGTCGGCGCGAACGCTGCAGGAGTCGTTCCTCCCGGAGGTCATCGCGTCGCTGCTCGAGCGATGGAACATCGAGCCGTACTACCTGAAGCTCGAGATCACCGAGAGCAGCATGATGTCCGAGCCCGAGCGGGTGATCGCCATGCTGCAGATCGTGCAGGACATGGGCGTGCAACTCTCGCTCGACGATTTCGGGACGGGTTACTCGTCGCTCTCGTACCTCCGGCGCCTGCCGATCGACGAGATCAAGATCGACAAGTCGTTCGTAAAGGAAATGACGACGAACACGAGCGACGCCGAGATCGTCCGCGCGACGATCGATCTCGCGCACAACCTCGGCAGACAGGTCGTCGCCGAAGGAATCGAGGACGGCGAGACGTGGGACATGCTTCGCGACCTCGGATGCGACCTCGGTCAGGGCTACTTCCTGAGCAAACCGCTCCCCGCGCTCGAGCTCTCCGAATGGCTCGAAGAGTCGCGCATGGGACTGAAGCGGAAGCGGTAGGATTGCGGATTGCGGATTGCGGATTGGGGAAGAGGCCCGACGTTTGCGCTGACCGGCCACACCGGTCATCCCGAGCGGCAGCGAGGGATCTGCAAAGCAGCAAACTGACCGCTGCCTCCGCGTCAATTGAGCAATCGCTCCGAACGTACTGGGTTTTTCGCTAAGGAAGAGGTCAGGTTGTCGTTTAGCAGATCCTTCGCGGCGCTCAGGATGACCCGATTGGCCCTCCAGCGCAGATCTTTGGCGTCCGCCCCATTCCGCATTCCGCAATCCGAAATCCGAAATCCGAAATTGTTTCATTCCCCCCTGTTTTTCTCCGCATCCGGGGCCTACATTGGTAGTACGGGGAGGAGGGATTCGGGCAGGTGCGCCGAGGTGGCGTTCCTGACGGAACGGGTGAGTTGTCCGAGGCGAGATCCTCAGGCAGCACGATCGAGTTGGAGTTCTCCAGAGACAGGGGATGTCGCCCACCCGGCACCGCTAACTGAGTCTTTTCCCTACCGAGCGCCTCCGATGGGATCGACCATCGGGGCTCGAAACAGGATGCGGGCTGGGGAGCGCGGGCGCCGGCAGGCAGCAGGGCAGCCGATCACACGCACGCTGGCGCCGTGATGACGCCCGGGCAGTACGCCAGGGGCATGGCCGCGCTTACCACCTCGATGACGTAGCTCCTGTCCCGAGGCTCTCCTTCCCGTCTGCCACTTCGCGGAATTTCGAATCACTGAGTTCTGCACTACGGAGTGACAGGCCATCGCTCCGCGTCTGGGGATGTCGTCCTGAACGGAGCGAAGCGGAGTGAAGGACCTTGCAGGCTTCTACCAACACTCAACGGGGCAGGATCCCTGGGCTGAAGACTTTCCCTGTAGAAACCTGAGTGGCCCTTCGCTTCGTTCAGGGCGACAACCGCACTGAGTTCTGTAAGGCTCAGTGGGAATTGAGAATCGATGGAGCGCGGCGGAGCGAATGCCGCCGGAAATGAAAAGGCCGCGGTTGCCCGCGGCCTTTTTCAATTTTCAAGTTTCAACTCGGCTTACAGCAGGTCCTTCACTCCGTCCTTTTCTTCTCGCAGCTCCTTGTCGCTCTTGTCCATCCGGTCGCGGCTGAACTCGTCGATGGGGAGGCCCTGGACGATCGCGTACTTGCCGTCCTTGCAGGTCACGGGATAAGAGTAGATCACTCCCTCGGGGATGCCGTAGCTGCCGTCGGAGGGAACGGCCATGCTGACCCAGTCGCCTTCGGGCGTGCCGAGGACCCAGTCGCGCATGTGGTCGAGCGCGGAGGATGCGGCGGAGGCAGCGCTCGAAGCGCCGCGGGCCTTGATGATCGCCGCGCCGCGTCCCTGGACCGTCGGGATGAACGTGTCCTTGTACCAGGCGTCGTCGACGAGCGACTTCGCCGGCTTGCCATCGACGGTGCAGAAGTTGAGGTCGGGATACTGCGTCGAGCTGTGGTTGCCCCAGATCAGCATCTTCTTGATCGAGGTGGTGTGCTGTCCGGTCTTCTCGGAGAGCTGCGAGAGCGCGCGGTTGTGGTCGAGGCGCGTCATCGCGGTGAACTGCTTCGGATCGATGCCCGGCGCGTTCTTCGAGGCGATGAGCGCGTTCGTGTTCGCGGGGTTGCCGACGACGAGAATCTTGACGGTGCGTTTGGCGACGGCGTCGAGCGCCTTGCCCTGCACGGAGAAGATCTGTGCATTGGCGAGCAACAGATCCTTGCGTTCCATCCCTGGGCCGCGCGGGCGCGCGCCGACGAGAAGGCCGTAGTCGAGGTCCTTGAATGCCTCTTCGGGTTTGTCGGTCGCGACGATGCCGTGCAGCAGCGGGAAGGCCGCGTCGTTGAGCTCCATCACGACGCCCTTGAGCGCGTCGAGCGCGGGCGTGATCTCGAGCAGTTGAAGGATGACAGGCTGGTCCTTGCCGAGCATGTCGCCCGCCGCGAGGCGGAAGCAGAGCTGGTAGCCGATCTGACCGGCGGCGCCGGTGACTGCAATGCGAACTGGTGATTTCATGCGCGTCTCCCTCTGCGATTTCAGTAAAGCGCCGACTTTATCACCGGCCCCGGCGGCCCGGAATGTGCGCGAGATCACCGAGCAATGAAGCGAGTCGCGAACGGCGATGTGGCGCAGACACTCCTGTCTGCGCACGGCGCGAAGCGCCGCCTGCCGTGCTGGGGAGGCAAGACCGCGGACCGGTCGCCTTCGGCGACGCGCAGGCAGGAGTGCCTACGCCACATTCCGCTACGCTACTTCGACGCGGCGGCTGCGTCGGGGAACGAGACGACGCGCTTGTCGACGGCGGGCAGCGTCCGCAGGTAGTCGTAGATCGCCCCGAGGTCCTCCTCGGTCATGCCAGCGAAGGAGAGCCACGGCATCACGGTGTTCATGCCGGGGGTCGCCGGAGGCGCCGACTCCGTGGTCATTGCGGAGTAGGCCTTGAATCGGGCGATGAACTGCTCGCGCGTGCTGCTGCCGATGAACGTCGAAGCGTGCGGCGTGATGTTGGCGGTCACGGCGCGTCCCCAGGGGCCGACCATCTCCCAGCCGCCGCTGAACGCCTGGTCCATCTGCGGGCGTCCTTTGCCGTCGCGAGGCGTGTGGCAGTTCCGGCATCCGGCGATGGTCGATAGATATCTGCCGCGAGAGACGCTGTCGTTCGGCGGCGGAGGAGGGACGACGCCGTCGACCGGCTTCGGCATGAACTTCACGAAGACGTTGACGGGAAAGTCGAGCGCGCGTTCCGGGGCCTTGTTCTGGCGCGCGGGAAGCGTCCGGAGGTAGGCGACGATCGCCTTCACGTCGTCGTCGCTCATGTTGCGGTAGTCGGGATAGGGCATCATCGGAAAGAGAGGCGAGCCGTCGCGGCGCACGCCCTCGCGGATGGCGCGGGCGATCTCGCCGTCGCTCCAGTCGCCGATCCCGGTTTCGCTGTCCGGCGTGATGTTCTGTGCAGCGACGCGACCTGGAACTCCTTCACCCTTCGTGAAGACGAGCCCGCCCGCGCCCTCGGTTCCGGGCTTGATCGGGAAGGCAAACTTCGAGGCATCGTGATCGGAGTGGCAGCCGAGGCAGTCGGAGACGTTCTCGGCGAGATAGCGGCCGCGCTCGATGCGGGACTCGGTGAGCTCGACGCGGAACTCGGGCGCGGGACGCATGTTAGGCCGCTTGATTCCGAGGAAGATCGCGGCGCCCGCGACGGCGACGAGGGCGACCGAGACAACGACGACGAAGAAGACTCTGAGCTGGCTCAAACTGGACAGACCTCCCTGAGCATTCGCGACAGCGCGACAGGATACGACATCGGGGGCGATCGGCCTCAGCCGGGGCCCGGAAAATGCCGCATGCGCACTAACTTGGGCGCAAAGGCATGCGCGCCTCGGAGATCTGCCAGCTCTTCCGGAAGTTAGAACGTAGAACGGTGAGCTCTGAACCCAGAAAGAGGCATGAAATCCGGCGTATTTCTTGGTTCACAATTCATCGTTCTACGTTCTAACTTCAAGACAGCGATCTCAGCGCCCAACCCTGCGCAGACTCGCATCCTTAAGTTAGCGACTATGGGAAAAGTCCGGGGCGCGACTCGCGTCGCACCCCGGCTGGAACCTCGTGACTGGCGGGCCTACGACGCCGGCTTCAGGAACGCGGCCTCGTCGATCTGCGGGTTGAACTCGAACGACTTGACCTCGAAGGTGCCGGAGTCCTCTCCTCCGACCTTGATCATGCCCTTGAAGGGGAGCCTGATCCCGCTGACGTCTCGGAAATCGGAGAAGTCGACAGTCTGCTCGCCCTGCGGAGTTGACTTGATCGTGCGGAGCAACGCGCCCGTCTTCGGATCGATGCACCACTGGACGCGAATGCCCTCGCCGCTGATGTCGAGGATCTTCGTGTCGGTCTCACCAACCTTCGCGTCGCCGGCGATGGCGAAGGTGTAGGCCGGGTCGTCGACCTTCGACGCGAGCCACATCGGCGTGTCGCGAATCGAGTCGAGCATCCCCTTCTTCTGCGAGCCCGGGATGTCCTGCATCCGGCCGCCCATGCTCATGAAGGCGGAGTCGGCCGTGGCGACCATGATCATCTCGCCCATCGGCGTCTTCATGACCTGGCGTTGCTTGTCAGGGAAGACGGTGGTCTCGTCGGCGTCGAGCGCCATCTCGCCCATCGGTCCCTTGACGTTGAGTGTGGAGATCATCCGGTAACTCTTCACCGCCGCCAGCTTCGCGGCGCCGCCCATCGCGTCGGCGGCGACCTTCATGAGCGCCTTGCCTTCCGCCGAGCCGGCCGCGGGAGCGGTCGACTTCGACGCGCCCGGGTCGGGGATGGTGATGTCGATCGGTGTGACCGCTCCGAACTTCGAGAGCGGAGCGTCGAAGTCGGCGTCCTTGCCGACGACGAGAATGGCGATGTCACTCTTGCGGATGTACTTCTTCGCGGCGGCCGAGACCTGCTCGGCCGTGACCGACTCGACCGCCTTCTGGTACTTCTCGAGGAAGTCCTTCGGGTAGCCGTAGTACTCGAGCAGGAGCTGCTGGTTGAGCACCTTCTGCTTCGAGTCGTACTGGAAGATGAACGAGTTGAGGATCGCGTCCTTCGCGCGCCGAAGCTCGGCCTCGGCGATCGGCTCCTGCTGCATCTTGTCGATCTCTTCGAGAAGGGCGTCGACCGAGGCGGCCGTCGACTCGCTCTTCGTGCTCATCTGAAGCGTGAAGAGCCCGGGATGGTCGTACTGGGAGCCGACGCCGCCGCCGACGCTGTAGGCAAGCCCCTTCTTCGTGCGGATGTTCGAGAAGAGCCGCGCGGCGAACCCGCCGCCGAACACCTCGTTCATCACCTGGATGGCGTAGTAATCGGCATCGTCCTTGCGGACGCCGGCGTGAACCATCCGGATGTTGCTCTGCGTGACGTCGTCCTTCTTGATCAGGTAGACGCCCGGGGTTGCCGGCGACGCCTCGATTTTCGGAGTTGCAGCCTGGGGACCCTTCGGCAGCGCCCCGAGGGCCTTGCGAAGCTTCTGCTCCATCACCTTGACGTCGAAGTCGCCGACCACGCCGACGATCATGTTGTTCGGGTGGACGTACTTCCTGTGCCAGGAGACGAGATCGTCGCGTGTGATGGCGCTCACGGTGTCGTACTCCGCGATTCTGGCGTAGGGGTTGTCCTTGCCGTAGCCGAGACGCATCGCTTCCCGCGACGCGATACCGCCCGGCTCGTCATTGCGGCGCGCGATCACTGTGCTCATCTGGCTCTTTGCGATCGTGATCTTGTCGTCGCGGAGCTCAGGGTTCCTGATCAGGTCGACGACGACGGCGAACGTTTCGTCGAAGTCGCCCTTGAGCGAGTTCCAGCCGATGTTCGTGGAGTCGACGTCGCCGCCGGTCTCCACTCTCGCGGCACGCATCTCGAGGAAGTCGTCGAGCTCGTCGCCGGTCCTCGTCTTCGTGCCGCCGGTGCGCCAGACCTCGCCGAACACGTCGACCAGCCCGATCTTCGCCGCGGGCTCCTCCCTGGAGCCGCCGCGAATCACGATGTAGCCGTTGACGAGCGGAAGCTCGCGGTCTTCCAGCAGGAAGATCACGGCGCCGTTAGGCAGCTCCACGCGCGTCGGCTGCTGGATCTTGAACGGCCGGAGCGCCGGCTTGGTGATTTCCTTCCAGTCTTTCGCCTGCGCGAGCGCGGGCGCCGCAACTCCCAGGGCGAGCGCGACCGCGAGTGCGGCGGAAAGCAGTTTCACGGGTCTCATTACTTACCTCCTGAGGGCGCGGTCGCCATCTTCGTCGACTCGACGATTCCGACCGTGCGGTTCGACTCGACGAATGTCGCGTTCGCGACCCTTCGGACGGCCGCGGCGCTGACCTTGTCGATGTAGTCGACCTGGCGGAACACTTCCCGCCAGTCGCCGAAGCGGTTCTGCGCCGTCGCGAGCTGGATCGCGAGCCCCTGATTGTTCGCGAGGCCTCGGATGAGGTTGGCTTTCGCGCGGGTCTTCACCATCTTCAGCTCGTCGGCAGTGACGTCGGTGGTCTTGATCTTCTCGATCTCTTCGCGGATCGCGGCCTGCATCTCGGCCGGCGTGTGGCCCGGCGTCGGCACGGCATAGAAGGCGAAGAGGTTCGGGTACTTCTCACCGGGAAAACCGCTGAAGCCCGCGGCGGCCGCGGCGATTTTCTTGTCGCGCACGAGCGAGCGGTAGAGGCGCGAGGTGCGCCCCGAGGTCATGAGGTCGGAGATGACGGCGAAGACGGCGTCGTCGGGATCATATGTACTCGGGCGGTGATAACCCTCGACGTAGAACGGCTGCGAGGGGTCCCTGAGAATGACGGACCGCTCCGAAGTCTGCGGCGGCTCGACGGTGCGAAGCGGCTCCGGCTTCGGGCTCTTCGGCAGTCGTCCGAAATAGGTTTTCGCGAGCTTGATCACCTCGTCGGCCTTCACGTCGCCGACGACCGAGACGACCATGTTCGACGGAACGTAGTAGGTGTCGAAGAACTTCTGTGCGTCGGAGGCGGAGTAGCTGCTCAGATCGCTCGGCCATCCGATGCCAGCCCATCCGTAAGGATGCGCGGTAAACGCGGAGGCGAGGAACTGCTCGACGAGCCGCCCGATCGGGTTCGACTCGATCCGCATGCGGCGCTCCTCGAAGACGACGTCGCGCTCCTTGTAGAACTCGCGCATCACCGGCTTCAGGAAGCGCTCGGACTCGAGATAGGCCCAGAGCTCGATCCTGTTCGCCGGGAACGAGTAGAAGTACCCGGTCTCGTCCGACGAGGTGAACGCGTTGAGTCCAACGCCTCCCTCGCGATCGACGATCTCGCCGAACTCGTTCTTGACGACGAACGTGTCGGCCTCGGCGATGGCGTCTTTCCACGCCTTCTCGAGTTGGGCGACTTTCGCGTCGTCGCGGCCCGCAAGCCTGCGCCGCTCGAGGTCGTACGCGCGATAGGCTGCCTCGACCTTCGCGAGCGCCTTCTTCTCTTCGGCGTAGTTCGTCGTGCCGATGATGTCGGTGCCCTTGAATGCCATGTGCTCGAACATGTGCGCGAGGCCCGTCTGGCCTGCCAGTTCCTGAGTGCTGCCGGCGTCGACGTGGATGAAGAACGAGAAGACCGGAGCCTCCGGACGTTCCATCACGATCAGCGTCAGCCCGTTGTCGAGCGTCTCGACTTTGACTCGCTTCTCGAACGAGGCGACGTCTTGCGCGAAGGCAGGAAGTGCCGGAGCGAGAAGCATTACGACCATCGCGAGAGCGAGGCCGCGCAGAGTTGTGTTCATGGTTCCTCCTGGATGGGGTTGTGCGATGCCTCGACGAGGCAAGCGGATTCTATCGGAATCAGGACGCCGTGGTGACGGTGTCGGAAAGCCGGCGGGGCAGCCGCTTCGTCTACGGCGCCTGTTCCGCCGAGGGATCATCGCTCCGACGGAGCCCCTCGTGAGCGACGGCCCACAGGGTCACGAGGAAGAACGGGTAAGGCATCGCGAAGAAACCGGGCAGGTTTCCCGGGCACGACGTCGCACCCATCAGCGCCAGCAGGGCGACGCAGGCGGCGACTCCTGAAGCGGTGGCGACTGCTACCAGCGACAGGGGAGAGATCGCGCGCGCGCGCCGCTGACGCCGGAAGGCGAGCCACGCGAGAAGCGGGGCCGCCGCGACCGTCACCAGCGCCGCTCCTCGGTAGACCATCGCGGTCATCCCGCGGATGCGGCTCTGCGGAGTGACCGGGTCGCTGTCGATCGGGGCGAGCCGCGAGCGGGTGACCGACGCGAACAGCCGAAGGTTCGACGGGTCTCCGGTGCTTCGGAGCATACGGTCGTAGACGCCGGGAAGGAGGAGCAACGATCGGCCGATGCCGCGAGCTTCGTGACTGGCGCGAACGAACGAGGCGGTGTCGAGCGGCGGGATCAGGCCGCTGCGAGGCGAGCCGCACGGGATGACTCCGCGATCGCACGCCGCGTTCACCTCGTCGGCGAGCCGGCGGTAGAAGGCGCTGGCGTCGAGAGGAGAGTCGTAATGGCCGGCGAGTTTTGCCGCGTCCCTGAGCGCCCAGTTCAGCCAGCAGACGAAGATCTCGTCCTCGGCGCCGGGAACGCTCGCGATCTGGTGGGATGCCTCAACGGCGCTGCGGCCGGCGTCTCCTTCCAGGTAGGGCCGCAGCTCACGGAACGCGGGGCTGACCGGGTAGACCAGCTCGCGCGATTTCCTGGTGATGGCGACCATGGGGAGCCGCTCCGATGGGTTGACGCGCGTGAGCGCTCCTACGGCGTCGTTGAACGAACGCTCGCGAAACTCGACGACCGTTAAGACGCCGTAGCTCACGCGATTGAGGGAGGAGACGATTCCGACGATCGTCGCCGCGATGGCGAGCATGCCGGCGCAGTACCCGAAGAAGGCGCGCGGAGTCGAGACCCGGTGGCGAAGGAGCAGCGTCCCCAGCGCGAGAATTGCGATCGTGGGCGCGACCCAGATGCTCTCTTCCCTCGTCAGCGACGCCATCGCGGCGCTGACGCCCCCGGCGAGCATCCAGATGCGGCGCGCGTGCGCGGTGGAGTGGAAGAGACAGCCTGCGACCGACGCGGTGGCGATCATCACGAACGGGATGTAGCTCACCTGCCGGATCAGGCGAAGGAGCTCGGTCGCCTCCCAGGTCATCGGGTTGAAGAGCAGGGCGACGTAGAGCGCCGCCGCCCAGCCGCGACCGCGCGTCACGGGGCGGAGCGCGAGGGCGAGCGCGGCGCAGGCTGCCATGTACAGCGCTTCCTGCGCGACGAGGAGCGGGATGCGAAAGAAGCTCGACAGGCCGATGAAGATTGGGTAGCCCGGTCCCTTGGCGAGCGTCGCGTGCGTGTAATCGCCGAGCCAGAGGCCGCTCGCGATGTTGTGCGCGAGCACGACGAAGAGCTGGTCGTCGAGCGCGGCGTCGGCGATCGCATGAATCGCGAGGTCGCGGTTCAGCACGATGCGGGCCAGCGTGGCGAGAAGGCAGACGATGACGGCGGTGGAGAAGAGCTCGCGCCGGATTCGCGCGGGCGGCGCGGCGTCCATGGAAGCATCGGGCAGCAAGCGGCCGCGATTTTAGCGTTTATCGCTCGGCGCTGTCGAAGAGGCAGGGGTGGCGTACTACGCATCCATGTGGGGGCTGCGAGGTGGATCGTCGCGACGACATCTTGCACGGCGGTGGTTGCGGGTCGTTTCTCGAAGCCGCGAATGGGAAGCGCTCGGGAAGATCTGCCGAGAATCAGAGGAGCGCCGCCGGTGTTTCGAAGGATGGAACAGTATCGCGGGATGCTCGATCGGCTGCTCTCGAAACCTGCGCGACGTCCTGCGTCGCTCACGCTCGTCCTCGCGGGAGGCTTGATCGCCGCGAGTGTCGAAGGCGTGCGCATCCTCTTCCGCAATCTCAATCTCTTCCGCCCTTCCCGGCGTCCGATCTCCTCGTGGAATCCTGCCGACTACGGGATCGACCCGTCGTGCGTGAGCGAGGTGCTGTTCGAGTCGGCCGACGGGCACATGCTGCACGGCTGGTACTGCCGCACGGCCGACCCGGTGGCGTCGCTGCTCTATTGCCACGGGAATACGGGGAACCTGACGAACGGCGCGCCCGCGATTCCGGCGCTGCTCGGCGCGGGGCTCAACGTCTTCGCGTTTGATTACCGAGGCTATGGACGGAGCACGGGGATCCCGACGATCGGCGGACTGATCGAAGACGCGATCGCCGCGGCAGAGGAGCACGAGAAGGTGAGGGTGCCCGGACTGCCGTCGATTCTCTTCGGCTACTCGCTCGGCGGCGCGGTGGCGCTCCAGCTCTCGCACCGCTGGCGGTTCGACGGGCTGGTGCTGCAGTCGACGTTCACGGACCTGCGCGAGATGGCGCGGCACCGTTACCCGCGAACGCCGATCCACTACGTCGCGGGCTGGGAGCTCGACAGCATGGAGGCGATGCGGAGGGTCGAGGTGCCTACGGTCGTCGTTCACGGCTCCGCCGACACGACCGTGCCGTCGTGGATGGCCACGAAGCTGTTCGAGGCGAGCCGCCACGGTCGCGAGCTCGTCCTGGTCGACGGCGGCGCGCACACGAATCTGTTCGCGATCGACTCCGCGCGCGTCGTCGACAGCATCCGGCGGCTCGCGCTCCGAATTCGCGGCGGAGGCGAAGCCGAGGCTACGACTGCGTTGCCCGCACGGGCGCGCTATCCGCTTCGACAGGGTCTCCGGCGCCTGATCCGCGCGCTGCGGCGCGGGCCGGCGACTGGCGTCGCCGCGATGGCGGGAGATCCGCGACCCGGGTCCGGATGACCGGGCTGCGTCGAAGCCCCATGCTATGATTCCACGCATCTTCAGGGGATGGAGTCTCGCGCCGAAATGAGCGAAGGAAAAGGCTGGGGAAAGACGGTACTCGGCTGGTTCGTCGTGCAGGACGAGTCGGGCCA
Organism: Thermoanaerobaculia bacterium; assembly: GCA_051305935.1. Lineage (GTDB taxonomy): Bacteria > Acidobacteriota > Thermoanaerobaculia > Gp7-AA8 > Gp7-AA8 > JACPDH01. Next base: position 4,116 of record JBPPMG010000344.1, on the reverse strand, counting down.
GGCGGTTTCCGGTGACTTCGGGAGCCCGACGGTCGACGCGTCCGCGCTCGAGCCTCCCGATGTGGCGCACGCCGACTCGGCGCTCGCCGACATGCCGCACGTGTTTCAGAAGGAGGCGCCCTCGGCGCCCGGCGGAGTCGTCGACTTCGACGCGGTGTTCGAAGCCGCGGGAATCGACGAGGCGGAGCGCGAGCGCGTCGGCAAGTCGGTCGATCTGCTCAAGAGCCTCCCGGCAGACACCGACCCGAACGTGAAGCGGCAGATCGTCGGTGCCTCGCTGAAGGCGTTCGGCGTCGAGATCGACAAGATCATCGAGACGGGCGTCGAGCAGATCCAGGCGCTCGAGGCCTACATCCGCGAGGGCGCGTCGAAGACCGCGAACATGAGCGAGGAAGTCGATATCCTCGTCAAAGACTACGAGAAGAAGATCGCGGAAGCGCGCTCGCTGATCCAGACGAAGGTCTCCGAACAGCAGGCAATGATGAAGCATTGCAACGAGAAGAAACTGGAAGTGCAGCAGATCCTCGAGTTTTTCGGGCAGGAAGCGGTCGGCAAGGTCGTTCGCGAGTCGCCGCGCCTTCACGAGCCGCAGTCGAAATAGTGGACGCGTTCCCGCGGGTGATGCGGGAGCAGCCGGTAACTTCACAGGAAGGGTACGACAATGGGACTTTTTGGGCGCCTTGGGAATCTCTGGAAGGGCTTCCTCTCGCTCTGGATCGCCGACATCGAGAAGGACCACCCGGAGATCGCGTACGAGAACGCGATCAACTCGATGGTGGAGAAGTACACGAAGCTGAAGACCGCGACCGCCGCGATCATTCGCAGGCGCGAAGAGCTCGACGAGCGCTACAAGCGCGCGACGCGTGAGCTCGAGCAGTCGGACGCGGAGCTTGCGACCGCGGTCGAGACGGGACAGGACGATCTCGCGCTGATCCTCATCCAGAAGAAGAATGCGCTGACGCAGGAAGTTGCCGACCTCGACGCCGATCTGAAGACCGCGTCGTCCGACGCGAACTCCGCGAAGTCGTCGCTCATCGGCGTGCAGGGCGAGATCAAGAAGCTGAAAGCCGAGCGCGACACGATGCTCGCGAAGATGCACTCGGCACAGGCGCGCATCAAGATCCAGGAACAGCTCGACGGCCTGTCGGTCGACGAAGAGGTCAAGGCTCTCGACAACGTCCGCTCGCACATCAAGACGACGATCGCCGAGGCGAACCTCGGCAAGGAGCTCTCCGAGTCGTCGCTCGACGGACGGCTCGCCGGGCTTCGCAACCAGGTGGGTGACGTCATGGCGCGCAAGCAACTCGACGAGCTCAAAGCCAAGCGTGCCGCGCAGCAGGCCGCGCAAGGCCAGAAGACGATGTAGCTCCCTGCGGCAGGCTGGTGGCGCCTCATGGCGCCGCCGCCCTGCCGTGAGCCAGCCCGATGGGTACGACCGAGAAGCCCGTTCCGCGCCGGACGCTGTCGGGGACGAAGAACCCTCAGGCGGCCGCGAAGCAGAAAGTCGTCGACGAGGCGATCTCCGCGGGCAAGAGCTACGTCAAGGACAAGGTCTTCGAGAACCGTCCATACCTGAAGCTCGCGTTCGCGAATCCATACAACATCTCGACCCTTCTCGGTGGCCTCGCGATCGGCGGGATGGCGGCAGGTCCGATCGGTGTTGCCGGGGTGCTCGCGGCGGAGGCGCTCTGGCTTCTCTGGGCGCCGAGCTCGAAGCGCCTTCAGCACATCCTGTGGGATCCCCGCTTCGAGAAAGTGCGCGAGGCGCTCGAAGCGCAGGAGCGCGAGAAGAAGACGCGCGACCTTCCCGTGCATCTCAAGGAGCGGGTCGCCTCGCTCGTCGAGAAGCGCCAGCGCATCCACCACCTCGCCGAGCAGAATCCGTCGTTCGGGTCGGACCTGCTGAAAGGGGAGCTGGTCAAGACGAGCCGCCTCGTCGATTCGTTCATCGACATGGCGATCCGCTGCACCCGCTACGAGCAGTACCTCGAGTCGGTCGACCTGCGCGAACTCGAGCGCGACCGGCAGCGCTGGGAAACCCGGATGCGCACCGGGAAGGAAGGCGAGACCGACACCGAGATCGCAAAGAAGAATTTCGCGATCATCCTCAAGCGGATCGACAAGATCCGCGAAATCCGGGAGTACCTCAGCGTGGCGCGAGGACAGCTCGACCTGATCGAGAACTCGTTCAAGCTGATCGCCGACCAGATCGTCACGATGCAGTCGCCCGGCGAGCTCGTCGGCCAGCTCGACGAGCTGATGACCGGCGTCGAGGCGATCCAGGAATCGTCCCGCGACACCGAGAGAATGCTGCAGGCGATGGAGCTGTAGGGAATGCGGATTGCGGAATGCGGAATGCGGAATGTCGCACGCTCGTGATTCTGCGCCGCTGTCAGGTGCACCTTTCGAATTGCACATCAACTCGGTCCATGACGCGAGTGAGACGGGAACGGGATCGCTTACGCCGGTTTGCATTCCGCAATCCGCATTCCGCAGTCCGCATTCAATAACCAACCGAACGACCAGCGAGTGACCACGACCATGCCCCACACAATGTCCCAGCCGAAGATCCTCCCGCAGTGGGCCGAAGACCTCCGCCGCCGCTATCTGCGCGGGGAGTCGTCGATGTTCGTCCTGCACGGCAACGTCTACGACGTCGTCATGCACGACGGGAAGCTCATGACGCTCACGACGTTCCTCACCGACGAGCTGCTTCGCGACTCGAAGGACGTGCTCGCGACCTACAACGTCGCCACCGGCGTGAAGTTCGCCAAGGGAGGCGCGCAGGCGAAGAACCTGGAGGACCTTATCCTCTCTTCGGGCAAGGAAAAGGCGTTGAGCGCGCTCGAGCGGCTGCTGCAACAGTCGAGCAGGGTCGGCGTGATCATCGAGTACGCCGAGTCGGTGGCGCCCGCGGGGGACCCGAGCTTCCAGACCGATGCGGACCGGTCGGCGGCCGTGACGCTGCACCGCTGGTCGGCGCTTCCGGAGATCGAGAAGAGCGACAACGTCATCATCGTCATCGCCGAGAACCTGACGGAGCTGTCGCCGAAGCTCGTATCGAATCCGCGCGTCGCTGTCGTCGATGTGCCGATGCCCGATCGGGCGACGCGCCGCGCCGTGGTGCAACTGGTCGATCCGAAGCTGCCGGCCGCCGATGCCGACCGCTACGCGGAGATCACCGCGGGGCTCAAGAGCACGCAGATCGCGTCGATCCTCACGCCGCCGCCTCCGTCGCTCCAGGACAACGCGGAGCGCGAGGCGTTCATCGCCGGAATCCTCGGAGGGACGCCCGAGGCGGCCGAACGCGCGAAGAAGCTCGCGGCACTGACTGCCGGCATGAGCCACGACGAGATTCACAAGCTGATCGCGCCGCAGGCGAACGAGGTGGCGGGTACTGCCCCCAATCCGGCGGAGAGCGCGCGCAAGGAAGCCGACCGCCTCATCGCGCGTCGGAAGCGCGAGATCATGGAGCGAGAGTGCTTCGGCCTCATCGAGATTCTCGAGCCGGCCCACGGTTTCGACGTGGTCGGCGGCATGGACGAGGTGAAGAAGGACCTCCTCGTGATCGCGCAGAACATCAAGGACGGGCGCACCGCACGCGTGCCGATGGGCCTGCTCTTCACCGGTCCGATGGGAACGGGCAAGACCTTCGTCGCCGAGGCGTTCGCGAAGGAGTGCGGTCTCACGACGATCAAGCTGAAGAACTTCCGCTCGAAGTGGGTCGGCGCGACCGAGGGGAACCTGGAGAAGATTCTCAACGTGATCAAGGCGATCGGCCAGGTCGTCGTGATCATCGACGAGGGCGACCGCGCCTTCGGCAACACGGACGGCGACGGCGACGGCGGCACGTCGTCGCGCGTCATCGCGCGTATCAAGGAGTTCATGTCCGACACGTCCAATCGTGGGCGGATCCTGTTCATCGTGATGACGAACAGGCCCGACAAGCTCGACGTCGACCTCAAGAGAGCAGGGCGCCTGGACCGCAAGATCCCGTTCCTCTATTCGCAGCTGCCCGAAGAGGTGGAGAACGTCGCGAGGGCTCTCGTCCTGAAGAACCGGATCAAGACCGATGTCGACTTCGCTGCGATTCGCGAGGATTTCGGCGCGAAGCTC
>JBPPMG010000039.1:0-2292 GCA_051305935.1 Thermoanaerobaculia bacterium | reverse complement strand
AGAAAGCTTTTTCCGACGGACCCGCTCCGCGATTCTCGGGGGGAACGACTCGGCGTCCGGATCGAGAAACTCGCGGATCTCGGTGAAGTCCCAGGTGCCGCGTACGCGCGACTGCCGCTTCGGCTCGGCTTCCTTCCTTTTGCTCTTCGTCTTCGCTTTCGCAGTCGCCATTGCCGCGAGCTCCGCCTCGAAGGCCTTCCGGTCGACGAACGCCGGGTGGCGAGCATCGATGCCGCTGTCGAGGATGGCCCACGTGAGGCGGGAGCAGTCGACGTCGAAAAGGAGCCGGGCGGCATCGGCTTTGATCGAGAGGACGGAGCGGGAGACGGCGAGCGTCGCCTCGCGGTTGAGGTTGATGGAGTAGATCCTGGTGTCCCTCGACGGCGTCTCCACTCCATCGATCAGCTCCGCGACCGCCTCGGCCAGTTGGAGCCACGGCTCCTCCGTCGCCTCCTCGTCGAAGATGTGGGCGGGGAGGTCGTGATCGCGCCGCGCCCATTCGAGAGCGGCGACGATGCGCGTCAGCCAGAAAATCTCCGGCTCCGGCCGGGCCACAGCCTTGGCTCCCTTCTTCTTCACCGCCGGCTTTTCGGGATCGCGCATGGAGCGCGCGAGATCGCGCGGCGGTGTCCGAATCGACTCGAGCTGCTCGTGCCAGCGATTCGGCGCGACCCTCTCGTGCCACCACCCCGTCATCGGCAGGACGACTCGCACGAGGTCGTGAAAGTAAAGCCGCGCCGCGACGGTCGTCTGGTTGAACGCGATGCGCGGACTCTCGGTCCTTCCCTTCCGCGCTTTCCGATCCACTTTCAGGCGCTCGCGCAGCAGCCTGGCGACTTCGGCCGGCGAGTCGGTCCGGAACGGTGTGATGAGAACGTCGACCGGTTCGTCGATCGCCTCTGCGTAGGCGATCCAGACATCGGGAAGGACGGGGGAGTCCTGCGTGAAGCGGCGCACGCGCCGCCGCCCGAACATCAGATCGTCGATCGCGTCCCTGTCGAGTTGTTTCGCCATGGCGCCGACCCTAGATCCCCGCCGTCGGGTACGGCAGCGACGCCGGACGCGTCAGGCTCTTGTCGACGTGGAGACGCATGGCGGCATCGGTGATCGCGAAGCCCCAGTTGATCAGCCTCTCCTGCTCGAGCTTCGGCATCCGCTCGAGGCGCGTCTCGATGTCGGCGAGCTTGAGCGTCTTTTCGAACGGGGCGTTGAACGGGTCGGCCACCGGGTAGCGCGCGATGTCGCTTCGCACGCCCCAGTACGCTCCTTCCCGGGTGCCCGATTCATACGAGGAGATCACCTGGCGTTTTCGAAGGCTGCGGACCTGGTTGTCGATCAGGCCGTTGATGCGGACGCTATGGCGGAGCCAGTCCTCTTTCGGATCTTTCTCCGCCTGCATCTTCCCGCCGGCGTCGCTGACGAGAATCGTGCGGTAGCGCTTCCACGCGGTCTCGATCCCCATGTTGTCGTAGACGCCGCCGTCGGTGAGGACGACGTTGCGCGTGTACGGCGGCTCGGAGAGATCGGCGCCCGGCGATTTCTTGAACGCGCCCGCCGGAAACTTCAACTGGACCGGAGAGAGGATCGGCGGGAATGCCGAGGATGCGGCGACGGCCTGGGAGACCCGGGTCGTGGGCTTGGCGACTTTGCCGACGCGGTAGTCCCAGATGTACGGCTTCGAGAAGCGGCAGAGCGCGCCCGACTGCACGTTGGTCGCGTTGAGGACGAAGCGCGGTTCGTCGGGGAACTCCTGCAGCGTCGCCTTTCCGAAGAGATGCTTCTCGTACTGGCGGATGAGGCGCTCTCCGATGGAGTCGGCGGAAAAGAGTCCGCTGAGCACCGAGCCGACGTCGATCGTCGTCGATGCCATGTGGCGGATCGGCGCGACGAGCTCCCGCTCGAAGGCCTCGGGAGTCGCGCGCTTCGCGCCGCCGGGGAAGAGCGCGTTCCAGCGGAGCGCGAGATGCGCGGCGAGAATCGATCCGCCCGATACCGAGGAGATGCGGCGGACCTTCGTCGTGAGCCACCCGGCGTCGTGGAGATACCAGACGGTGCCGAGGTGGAAGAGCATGGCGCGGTAGCCGCCGCCCGAGAGACAGAGCGCGGCTCCTCCCTCGAGCCCGCGCTTCGGCGGAAGGTCGTCGCTGATGAGGTGGTCCTCGCGGACCATCGTCGTGGTGTCCGGCACAGTGAACCTCCAGGCGTTTTGGGTGCTTCTGATTTAAGGAGTGTCCAATGGTGGGATTTCCCTACCCCGGTAGTCAAAAAAAAGTCTGAGCGGGTGATTTTGGA
>JBPPMG010000037.1:0-12996 GCA_051305935.1 Thermoanaerobaculia bacterium | reverse complement strand
TGCTGAGTGATGAGTTCTGAGTGCTGAGTGCTGAGTGCTGAGTGCTGAGTGCTGAGTGCTGAGTGCTGAGTGCTGAGTGCTGAGTGCTGAGTGCTGAGTGCTGAGTGCTGAGTGCTGAGTGCGCTGATTCTGTTCAGGCAGAATTTCGATCTGTCGGTGACGAACGCCGCGGCAGCGGCGTCTTCTGGATAGCCCAGCGCGTCAGCGCTGGGAAAGGCGGGATGAAATGGATGAGCCGCGTAAGCGGCGGCAGAAGAACGTGCCGCCGCTTACGCGGCTCATGAAAGTGATTGCAGTGACCCAGCGCTGACGCGCTGGGCTAACCAGAAACGGCCGCTTCCGCGGCCGCAACGTGATTTGCTTCCCAGGACTCAGGACTCAGCACTCAGCACTCAGGACTCAGCACTCAGCACTCAGGACTCAGCACTCAGCACTCAGGACTCAGAACTGGTCTCCCAATGCCAGAAGCGCCAATCACCGGTCCGTTGTCCTCCGCCCTCTCTCGCGGACGTGAGCACTTCAACGTGCTCGTCAGGGAGCGTGTTGCGGCGGGGCAGCGGTTTGATGCGTCGGTGCTCGCCGGCCACCTGCGCGACGTCGTGAGCCCGGTGATCGACTCGGTGCATCGCGTCGATCCTGGTGCGGTCGATCCGGTCGCCGACGTGCTCTTCCGACTCACGCTCGATCTCATCGCTCGCGATCTCGTCGGGCCGGGGACGCGCTACCCGGGCATTGCGGAAGGGTGGAGGGTCATCCTGCCGGCGGCGGCACCGCTTCTCATCCGCGCGCCGCAGCATCTGGCGGGCTCGCTCGCGAACGCCGTCTACAACGTTTCGGCGTCGACGGGCGCCGCGCCATCGCGGTGGATCGACGAGATGGCGTCGCTCGCGCGGCACTGCGGGGAAGTCACGGAGCTCCTGGACGTCGGCAAGGTCGCGGCGTGGCGCGCGGGGCTCGCGCACTATCGGCGCGGCGCGCTGGAGGCGTGCCGATCGCTGTCGCCCGACCTTGCGGCGCTCGCGCTGGGAGTCGAGGGCGGAATCGATTCGTTCGCGACCATGATCGAGCGACTGGAGGCCGATCCATGGATTGCGCCCTCCGTGGCCGCGCGCGAGCGAATCCGAGCGCCTGACCTGCGCATCGTGTCGGTGACCGGCGCATTCCGAGGATTTGGCGGCCCGTTCCGCGTTCCTCCGAAGATCTATCTCCGCGACGGGCAGCTCGTCGCGAAGGACGACGAGGAAGCGTGGATTCTCGCGGCCGATTGCTTCGGCGCGACCTGGCGCCGTTCGTCACCGGACGACCTGCTCGCGCAGTCGTTTCCCGACGCGACGCTCAAGCAGAGCGGAGAGGCGCGGATCGGCAGGTTGCAAGCTCGTTTCCCGGAGCTCGAGCATTCCTCGAGCGAGGCGTTCGACGGTACGACGCTGGCGGTGACTCTCCCTCGCTCCCACCGCGTCTGGCTGCTGGCCTGCACACCGCCATGACCATCGTGACCCGCGACTTCGACTCGCTTCTCGAAGTGTGGCGCACGCGCTGGCCCGACGCGCTCGCTCAGTGGAGCCGATTCACGATGCTGAGTGAGCCGCGATGGTGCGCCACGAAGTCCGACGAGGAAGCCGAGTCACTCAGCGACAGCTTCGCGATGATCCGTCTCGACGACCACGGCGTCGTCATCAGCCTGCGACAGGTCGCCGAGCTCGGTCTCGGCGATCTGCCCGTCGAGGTTCTCGCGCACGAGATTGGCCATCACGTCTACTGCCCGGGCAATCTCGGCGACCAGGCGCGCATGATTGCGCGGATGCGGGCGGCGCTTCCGGCGCTGCACGATCGAGTGCCGCTGGTTGCCAACCTCTACGCCGACCTCCTGATCAACGACCGCCTGCAGCGAAGCGGCGGGCTCCGCATGGCCGAGCTCTACAAACGGCTGCGCGGCCCCGAGGACTCGTCGAATCTCTGGCGCTTCTACCTGCGCACCTACGAAATCCTCTGGAGCCTGCCAAAGGGCTCGCTCGCGCCGGGCGAGATCACGCAGACGATCGATGTCGACGCGCTGCTCGCCTCGCGCATCGTGCGCTCGTTCGCGAAGGACTGGCTCCGTGGCTCCGGCAGATACGCAGCGCTCTGCCTGCCGTACCTCGAGACGACAACGGGAGACAAGCTCCAGCGCGAATTCGGGCGCTGGCTCGATGCGCAGGGAAAGGAGCTCGGCGAGATTCCCGACGGCCTCGTCGAGATCGACGATGACGAGATCGACGGCGCGATCCATCCCGCGCTCGACCCGGAGCTCAGCGGAATCGACTTCGACGAAGAGCTGAAGGACCAGCCGCGAGGGAAGACGAAGAAAGGCGACGTCGCGCCTCGCCAGCGGTACCGTGAGCCGTTCGACTACAAGGAAATCCTCCGCAGCGTCGGCGTGAAGCTGAGCGACGAGGAGCTGACGATTCGCTACTACCGCGAGCGCGCGATCCCGTACCTCATCCGCTTTCCGGTGCGCGAGCTTCCGAGCTCGACCGATCCGCTCCCCGAGGGGCTCGAGTCGTGGGCCGCGGGCGACGCGATGGAAACGCTCGACGTCGTCGAGAGCCTGATGAACAGTCACACACTGATCCCCGGCGTCACGACGGTGCAGCGCACCTGGGGAACGAGCCCCGGCGGCGATCCCGAGCGTGAGCCGGTCGACCTCTACCTCGGTGTCGACTGCTCCGGCTCGATGTCGAACCCGGCGGTGAGGATGTCGTACCCGGTGCTCGCCGGCACGATCATCGCGGTGTCGGCGCTGCGCGCGGGAGCGCGCGTGATGGTGTGCCTTTCCGGGGAGCCTGGCAGCTTCAGCGCGACCGACGGCTTCATCCGCAACGAGCACGAGGTGCTGAAGACGCTGACCGGGTACCTCGGCACCGGCTACGCGTTCGGCATTCACCGGCTCAAGTTCGCTTTCGCCGATCGCAAGCCGGCCGACCGCCCCGCGCACATCATGATCGTCAGCGACCACGACATCTTCGCGATGCTCGGCGAGACGGACGGCAAGACGACAGGATGGGAGCGCGCGAAGTTCTCACTCGAGGCGGCGCGCGGAGGCGGGACCTACGTCCTTCACATGCAGAGCGGGTGGTCTTCCGAGGAGACGAAGCGCTTGAAGGCCGACGGCTGGGGCGTCCACTTCGTCACCGACTGGGAACAGATGGTCGAGTTCGCGAGGGCGTTCGCGCAGAGAAAGTGGGAGAGGCAGGCGAAAAGCGAGAGGCGATAGGCATGTGGAGTGCGCAAGCGGAGCTTGCGCGCCGAAGCGAAGCTTCGGACGTCGGGACAGGGGCGGCGCTTCGCGCCGCCGCGAAAGCTTTGCTTTCGCACTCCACATGCCTGCCCTACCAGTCGAACGCGGTCTCGAAGGCGATCCAGTCTTCGTCCTCGTCGGGGAACTGGCCGTAGGGGGACTTGCCGTCGTAGTACTCGATGGCGATCCGGGCGGCGCGCTTCGAGCCGCTCGTCCACTGCCATCCGAACTGCGCGGTCGTGTTAGGCGTGTAGTCCTGGTTGGCCTTCAGCTCGACGTCGAGCGCCGCGAAAAGGCCGTCGTGGTCGCGCACCCACTCTGCGCCTAGCTCCCAGCGGTCCTTCTCGCCTTCGGGGATTCCGCGCGTGCCCGCTCCGTAGAATCCCTCGCCGTAGACGCGCACGCCGTTCGAGAAGCGGTGCGCGACGCCGACGAGAACTTCCCCGCGCGAGACGGAGGCGGTCTCGGCGCCGGTGTCCTTGATGTACTCGTCGCCGAGGTGGCTCGACATGTGCGAGTAGCCGAAGCGCGCGTCCCAGGGGCCGCGGCGCCAGGAGAAGGGGAGCGCGAAGAGGTAGTCCGAAGCCGTCAGCTTCAGATCCTCGTCGAAACGGGTGAAAACCGACGCGACGAGGTCGAACTGGATTCCCTCTCGCGACTCGGGCGCCGGGGTGAAGCGGAAGACGGGAAAGACGGCGCCGATCGCCGTGTCGAGCTTGAAGTCGTCGTTGTCCGTGAAACGCATCCGGAAGTGAGGCTCGCGCTGGCTCGCCACCGGAGGCGTCCAGAGCAGGTCCGTCGGCATCCGCATGAAGACGAGAGGGGCGCCGAAGTCGAAGGGGTTGCACGTCGCGTCCACGGGATCCTCGGCGATGGCAGCAAAGGCCACGCAGAGCGCGAGCAGCGAGAGGATGGTCGGTCGCATGGGTTCACCTCAGGTATGGGAGTCGCGAAAGGATAGAGCAGGCGGGGAGCGGAAGGCGAGCGGCGATGAGAGGAACGGAGGAAGCGTGAGCCGTTCGGGACGACAAACCGCGGGGGCTGTACAATCGGGATGCGTGAAACTGTGGGTACGGAAGCTCGAGTCGTTTGAGGACGAAGCGCGCGCGGATCGGGAGTTCTGGGCCTCGATGACCCCCGACGAACGTGTGGCCGCGCTCGAGGAGATACGGAGTGACTGGTACAAGATCCACGGAGGACACGACTCGGGACTTCGACGAGTTCTTCGCGTCGTTGAGAAAACACGAGGTTAAGTTTCTCATCGTCGGCGCGTACGCAGTCGCATTCCACGCCAAGCCTCGGTACACGAAAGACATCGACGTTTTCGTGGCTTCCGACCGGGAGAACGCGCGAAAGCTCGTCATCGCGCTCGAGGAATTCGGTTTTTCACAGGCGGCCCTCAAGACCGAGGACTTCGTCGAAGAGGGACGAATCGTGCAACTCGGCTTTCCTCCGAGCCGGATCGACCTGCTGACATCGATCGACGGCGTGAAATTCGTGGAGGCGTGGGAAGGGAAAGCCGAAGGGCACTACGGATCGACCGCGGTGTGGTACATCGGCAGGGCCGAGCTCATCCGCAACAAACGCGCTTCCGGACGACCGCAGGACCTCCTGGACCTCGAGTGGCTCGAGGCAGACGATCCGAGTTGATCGTCTCACGCCGCGTCGCGGCTTCGTACGCGAACAGTCTAACAACTAACAACTAACAACTAACAACTCCCCCCATCCCCTACGCCACGATCAGGTCTTCCTCGTGTCCCTTGCCCGCGATGACGGTCTCGATCGTTTCGCCCGACAGGAGCTGTGCGAACGAGGCGGTCCAGATGCGCCGCAGCCCGGTGACCTTCGACTCGACGAGCTCGACGCCGTTGCGCCGGATCGCCAGCGTGTCACCGCCTGTGCTGCCGACGCGCATCGCGCCGACGCCGTGGCGCCGCGCCGCGTCGAGCACCGAGAGAGCCTCGCCGCCGCGCACCGAGAGGATCGCGCGTGCCTGCGATTCGCCGTAGAGCAGGGAGATTGCGTCGATCCCGTCGGCATGCCCCGTCAGGTCGATCTCCGCGCCGATGCCGTCCATCACGCTCTCCGCCATCGCGACGGCGAGGCCGCCGTTGCCGATGTCGTGCGCGCTGAGCACGAGGCGCGACGAATGCAGCTCGAGCAGCAACTCGACGAGCGCCCGCTCGCGCTCGAGTCCCACCCTCGGTGGCGAGGCGAGCTCGCCGGGATGGTAGGTCTGGGCCCACTCCGAGCCGCCGAGCTCGTCGCGCGTCTCGCCGAGAAGAATCACCGCCTCACCCGCCTCGCGGAACGAGCTGCCGCACCAGTAGTTCTCGTCACTGATGATGCCGACCATGCCCACCGTCGGCGTCGGGTAGATCGACTCGCCCTCGGTGTCGTTGTAGAACGAGACGTTGCCCGAGACGACCGGAGAGTCGAGCGCCACGCAGGCGTCGCTCATTCCGCGGATGCACTCGGTGAACTGCCACATCACCTCCGGCTTCTCCGGCGAACCGAAGTTGAGGCAGTCGGTGATTGCCGCGGGACGCCCGCCGGCGCATGCGACGTTGCGCGCCGCCTCAGCGACCGCCTGCTTCCCGCCCTCGTACGGGTCGAGGTAGCAGTAGACCGGGTTGACGTCGGAGCTGAGCGCGAGCGCACGCCCCGAGCCCTTCACGCGGATCACCGCGGCGTCGGCGCGCTCCGGCCTCGCGAGCGTGTTCGTCCGCACCGTCGTGTCGTACTGCTCCCAGATCCAGTGCTTCGAGCAGAGGTTAGGCGACGCGAGGAGGCGGCACAGATCGGGGGTCAGGTCATGGTCATCGACCGGCTTGCGGTCGAGCGCCGGCTTCACCGCGTCGAGATACGCGCCTCGTTCGATCGGCCGGTTGTACTTCGGCGCCTCGGTCGAGATCGGCTCGACCGGGATCTCCGCTGCGAGCTCGCCGTGCCAGAAAATCCGTACGAAGCCGGAGTCCGTCACCTCGCCGATCACGGCGACGTCGAGATCCCACTTGCGGAAGATGTCGATGACCGCCTGCTCGCGCCCTTTCTTCGAGACGATCAGCATCCGCTCCTGCGACTCGCTCAGCATGATCTCGTACGGCGTCATGCCCGACTCGCGCATCGGAACCCTGTCGAGATCCATTCGGATGCCGGTGCCGGCGCGTCCCGCCATCTCGAACGACGACGAGGTGAGCCCCGCGGCGCCCATGTCCTGGATGCCGACGATGTGGTCGGTCTCGAAGAGCTCCATGCACGCTTCGAGCAGCAGCTTCTCCGTGAACGGGTCGCCGACCTGCACGGTCGGGCGCTTCTCCTCGCTGGTCGCGTCGAACTCTGCCGATGCCATCGTCGCGCCGTGGATTCCGTCGCGGCCCGTCTTCGAACCGACGTAGATCACCGGGTTGCCGACGCCGCTCGCGGTGCCGAGGAAGAGCTTGCCCTCGCGGGCGATGCCTAACGCGAAGGCGTTGACGAGGATGTTGCCGTTGTAGGAGGCGTGGAACGACGTCTCGCCGCCGACTGTCGGGATGCCGATGCAGTTGCCGTAGCCGGCGATGCCACGCACGACGCCATCGACGAGGTACTTCATCCGCGGCGCGTCGATCGCGCCGAAGCGGAGCGAGTCCATGCACGCGATCGGGCGCGCTCCCATCGTGAAGACGTCGCGGAGGATGCCGCCGACGCCGGTCGCGGCGCCCTGGTACGGCTCGATGAACGACGGGTGGTTGTGCGACTCCATCTTGAAGGCTGCGAGCCAGCCGTTGCCGATGTCGATGACGCCTGCGTTTTCTCCCGGCCCCTGCACGACGCGAGGTCCCGTGGTCGGGAACTTGGAGAGGTGGACGCGGCTCGATTTATACGAGCAGTGCTCGCTCCACATGACCGAGAAGATCCCCAACTCGAGGTAGTTCGGCGCGCGGCCGAGGATCTGCTGGATCCGTCCGTACTCGTCGGGAGATATGCCGTGGGAGGCGACGACTTCCGGGGTGATCGCGGGCTGGCTCATGGGGGCGGATTATATGGAATTGAGAATTGAGAATTGAGAATTGAGAGAAGGCGAGGGGAAGAATTGAAAACTGAGAACTGAAAATTGAAATAGGCTACGCGGCGGAGGTGGGCCTTGAACGCCACGACTAGGATCGCAACGAAGTCGGCGAGCCGATGGCTCCGCGCTCCCGCCCGCTCCTTCGGTGTCCCTCAGTTCTCAAGTCTCAATTCCCGATTCCTCCCTGGCCTGGCAGCCATCCTGACCGTACTGCTCGCCCTGCCGCTTTCCGCGCAGGAGCGGCGCCCGATGATCGGCCTTGCCCTCAGCGGCGGCGGCGCGACGGGCTTCGCGCACGTAGGCGTGCTCAAGGCTCTCGAGGAGATGAACGTGCCGATCGACTACGTCGCCGGCACGAGCATGGGTGCCCTCATCGGAGCGCTTTACGCCTCGGGGATGTCTCCCGAGGAGATCGAGAGCGAGATCACGGTGTTCGACTGGGACGATGCGCTGGACGACCGCACGAGTTACGAGAATCTCGTGTACCGGCGGAAGCAGGACATCGCACGCTACCCGTCGACGATCGAGTTCGGCCTGGAGCATGGCAGATTGAGAGGGGCCGGCGCCTACAGCACCGGGCAGAAGGTGAGCTTCATGCTCGGGCGCTACCTGCTCCCGGTGCTCGACCGCCGCGACTTCTCGTCGTTTCCGATCCCGTTCGCGGCCGTGGCGACGGACCTTGGGACCGGCGAAGCCGTCGTGCTCGCCTCGGGAGACATCAGCGAGGCGGTGCGAGCGAGCATGTCGGTCCCGGGAGTCCTGACTCCGGTCGAGATCGACGGCCGATTTCTCGTCGACGGTGGCTTGTCGATGAATGTTCCAGTCGACGTCGTAAGGAAGATGGGGGCCGACATCGTGATCGCGATCGACATCGGCGCGCCGCTCAGATCGCCGGAGACCCTCAACTCGTCGATCGCGGTTCTCAACCAGGTTTCGACCATGCTCACCCGCGCGAACATGGCGCCGCAACTCGAGAAAGCCGACCTCGTCCTCACGCCTGACATCACCAATTACGGCACGTTCGATTTCGCCAGGTCGGTCGAGATCGTGGCTATCGGCGTTGCGGAAGCGAACGCAAAGCGCGCCGCGCTCGAGAAGTACGCGGCCGACCCGACGGTGAGGATCCCGAGGTTGCGCGTCCCTCGCGAACGCGAGTTCGTCGTCGACGAGATCCGCGTCGTGGGTGAAGCCTTCGTCGAGGAGCTCTTCATCCGCGAGCAGCTGAAGGCACGGGTGGGCGCGCCGCTCGACCTGGATCGCCTCGAGGTCGACATCCAGAGGCTCTTCGGCTACGGCGACTTCCTCGGGATCAGCTTCTCGATCGAGACGGAAGGCGAGAAGAAGATTCTCGTGATTCGCGTGACGGTGAAGCCGTGGGGGCCGACCTACGTGCGTGCGGGCCTTGCGGCCGCGTTCGTTCCCGAAGACGTCAACCTGGACGTGCTCTTCAGCGTCTCCCGGCGCTGGATCAACAAGAGCGGCGCCGAATGGCGGACCGATGTCGCGCTCGGGCAGCGGTCGAAGATCGAGACGGAGTTCTACCAGCCGCGGCACCTGGATCGCCCCGGGTTCCTTTCCGCCGGCGCGCTCTACCGGGACGACGAGCTCGATCTCTACGACGGCAACGACGTGGTCTCGACGTTCGGCACCCAGGACGTGGCGGTCTTCGCCGATGTCGGGACGGAGTTCGGCACGAAAGGGCAGGCGCGACTCGGCGTCTTCTACCGCCGTGCCGATGGCCGCGGCGAGACAGGGCCGACGATCGTCGAGTCGTTCCACGAGAAATTCGGCGGGATTCGAGGATCACTTCAGATCGACACGCTCGACAACCCGTTCATCCCTCTCGAAGGTTTCAAGTTCTCTCTCGACGCATTCGCCCCGGTGGAAGGGCTCGGCGCCGATGACGACAGCCTCACTGCCACGCTGGATGTGACGGGCTTCGGCAAGCTCGGGAAGAACACCTTCTTCTGCGGCCTCTATCTCCACGACACGCTGCAAGGGGAGAGCCCGGCGATCGACTGGGCCTTCCTCGGCGGGCTGTTCAATCACAGCGGCTTTGCGCGCGGCCAGCTCTACGGCCCCGCGGCAGCAGTGGGGCGGGTCGGCTGGTATTTCGAGCTCGTGAAGCTGCGATCGGTCTTCGGTCGCGGAATCTATGCAGGCGCAGTCGTCGAGGCCGGCGACGCGTACGAAGAGCTCGGAGACGTCGCGCTCGGCGACTTGAAGTACTCGTGGACGGGTCTCGTAAGCGCACACACGAACTACGGGCCCGTCATACTCGCCATTTCGAAGGGGACTGATTCGGACGTTCAGTACTACATAACCGTGGGGAGAACGTTTTGACGCCGTCTCCACTTAGTAGAACTCGAGGTGCTCGACCTTCGGCAGGATGCCTGCCTCGTGGGCGGCGGTCAGGAAGCGGCGCACGGCGCTCTTGCCGTAGTCGCCGTAGTCGACGGTGAGCTCGTTCACCCACATCGCGACGAATCGGTCGGCCTTCTCCTTCGGCAAACCGCGACCGAAGCCCATCGCATATTCGAGCGCCGGATCGCGGTGCTCGAGCGAGTAGCGGATCGACGCGCGCAGGATCTCGGAGACCTTCATCATCAGCTCGGGCCCGAGCGAGCGACGGATCGCGTTGCCGCCCATCGGAAGGGGGAGCTTCGTCTCGGCTTTCCACCACTCGCCGAGGTCGATCACCTTGTGCAGCCCCTCCTCCTGGTAGGTGAGCTGGCCCTCGTGGATCAGGAGCCCGGCGGGCACTTTCCCTTCGATGACTGCTTCCTGGATCTCGTTGAAGTCCATCTGGAAGCACTCGAGCTCGGGGCAGAAGAGCTTCAGCGCAACGTAGGCGGAGGTGTTCTCCCCCGGCACGGCGACGAGCGTGTCGCGCAGCTTCGACGGGGAGAGCGGCTGCTTCGACACGACGATCGGGCCGTAGCCGTCGCCGATCGACGAGCCCGACGAGAGCAGCGCGTACTTGTCGGCGATGCGCGGGTACATGCCGAACGAGATCGCGGTGACGTCGTACTTCTCGTTCCGCGCGTCGACGTTGAGCGACTGGATGTCCTTGAGCTCGTGGACGAACTTCAGTCCCCCGGTGTCGATTTTGTCCTTCGCCAGGGCGTAGAACATGAAGGCGTCATCGGCGTCGGGAGAGTGGGCGAGGGTGATCGTGCGGGTCATCGTGTTCCTCAGGCAGTGAATGCGGATTGCAAATCAAATGCGGATTGCGGAATGCGGAATGGGGAACCACGGCTGCGGTCGGCGTATTCAATCTGATGAAGTGGAATCGCTCTGATCCGGTGCGGACGACGCATTCTGTTCGTCGGGCTCCCCATTCCGCATTCCGCATTCCGCAATCCGAATTTCCGTCTGTCCCAGCATCTCCAGGATCGCGGCCCGCGTCGACTGGACCAGCTCGTCCTTCTGTTTCACGGAGAGCTCCGAGACGTCGACCGGGTCGCCGACGACGATCTTCACCTGTCCCGGCTTGATGATCAGTGTCGATGCGGGGAGCACGTCGTAGGTTCCGCGGATCGCGATCGGAACGAGCGGCAGCCCCGACTTCATCGCGAGCAGGAAGGCGCCGTGCTTGAAGGGCTTCATCGTCCGCTCGTGTGACCGGCCCCCTTCGGGGAAGATCACGATGGTGTTTCCGCCTCGGATTCGCCTGGCAGCGAGGTCGAACGAGGCCTTGCCCTTGCTCGTCCTGTTCCTGTCGATCGGGATGAACCCCGCGGCGAGCATCCCCCAGCCGAGGATCGGGACCTTGAAGAGGCTCGCCTTGGCCATGAAACGGATTGGCTGGGTGTCGAGCGCCGTCAGCAGGCAGGGGATGTCGAGGTAGCTCGCGTGGTTCGGCACGAGGACGTAGCGCTTGGCCGGGTCGAGCTTCTCGAGCCCTTCCACCGAGAGCTCGGCTCCCGACGCGCGCGCGAAGATCCTTCCCCAGAGCCGGATCAGCCGATCGACCACCGGCGCGTGTGAGTCGACGAGCGCGATCACAGTGACGAGGGGCGCGATAACGAGCGTCGCAGCCAGGCCAGCCAGGATCGTGAGAAGGGTCCGGAACATCGGCGCGGATTCTACCCGTACTCCGCACAAATTGGGCCAACGCCGAATTGCGCGAAAACAGAAACAGACGGCGCGGCCCGCTGGTTGTTAGTATGAACGAATGCCAATCGGGTCGATTTCTCACGAGTGGACGGAAGAGACCCCCGAGGGAAAAGCGCGTTGGTTTCAGGCGCTGCCGCTCGAGGATCGGATGCGGCTTCTCTGCGAATTCACCGATCTGATCCTCTCGATCAACCCCGCTATCGTGGAGCGTCGCGATGCTGAACCGGTTGAAGGACGTGTTCTCGTCCTTGCAGCAAGGTGAGGTGCGGTACGTCGTCATCGGCGGGATTGCAGCCGTACTCCACGGAGTGCCTCGTGCCACCTTCGATCTCGACATCCTGATCGATGCGACTCCGGACAACGTGGAACGGCTACTCAAGGCGTTCGTCGCGGCAGGGCTTGGGACGGCGTCGCTGACGACGGTGGGCGAGGTTCTCGCGAACGAGATCACGGTGTTCAAGGACCGCGTCCGAATCGACGTGCAGACGCGGACGCCGGGCCTCGTCTTCGACCATGCCTGGACGAACAGGGTCACGATGCACTACGAAGGACAAGAGTTCTTCGTTGCTTGCAGAGCGGACCTGATCTCCTCCAAGCGCGCGGCAGGACGCCCGGTCGACCTCGAGGACATTCACCTCCTTGGCGGGTGAGCCGGCATTCCCCTCGATGCTCGCGTGGTGGCATCGGCTGCTACAATCTGCGGCACTCCCAGCGAAGAAGAGAGGGCAAGACCTGTGTCAGATGCAACGGCAGTTATGAATGCGGCGTCGGCCGGACGGGCCACCACGGTCAACGACCTGACGATCCACGTCGCCACCGTCAACGGCTCAGGATCGCAGTCGTCGAACAGCGTGCTGATGCGCGCGATCTTCCAGATGGGGATCCCGGTCAGTGGCAAGAATCTCTTCCCGTCGAACATCGCGGGGCTTCCCACCTGGTTCACGATCCGTGCGAACAGGCAGGGATGGGTGGGCCGCAAGAAGGAAGTCGACCTCATGATCTGCATGAACACGCAGACCGCGAAGGACGACGTCATGGCGCTCGACCCCGGGTCGATCTGCATCTACGACGAGCCACTCAACTGCTCGCAGTACCGCGGCGACCTCCTTTTTTATCCCGTGCCCTTCGCGAAGCTCGCGACCGAGGTTTCCGACGATTCGCGGCTCCGCAAGCTGCTGACCAACATGGTCTACGTCGGCGTGGCCGCCGAGCTCCTCGGAATCGAGCACTCCGAGCTCGTGGCCGCCCTCGAAAAGCAGTTCAAGGGCAAGAAGAAGGCCGTCGAGCTCAACGTGGCCGCGATCGACAAGGGGATCGAGTACGCGAAGGCGAGCCTCGCGCCGCAGTCGCTCTTCCGCCTCGAGCGGATGAACGGCACCGCAGGCAAGATCATCATCGACGGCAATGCCGCCGCCGCGATCGGCGCCGTCTTCGGCGGCGTCACCGTCGTCACCTGGTATCCGATCACGCCGTCGTCGTCGCTCTGCGAGGCGATCATCGGCTACGCGAAGCGTTACCGGATCGAGCCGGACGGCAAGGCGACGTTCGC
>JBPPMG010000031.1:0-2209 GCA_051305935.1 Thermoanaerobaculia bacterium | reverse complement strand
GCGGCGCTCTTCACCGCATTCCTTCTCTGGGGAACGGTGCCCGCGGACGGGTTTCTCCGCGACCCGGAGACGGGCGACCTCCTCCACTCCCCCTTCATGAGCGGCATCGTCGCGTTCATCTTCTTCGCGGGCGCGCTCGTCGGCCTCGCCTACGGCATCGCCGCCGGCACGATCAAGAACGACAGCGACGTCATGAGGGCAATGGGCAAGTCGATGGAGACGCTCGGCGGCTATCTCGTCCTCGTCTTCTTCGCCGCGCAATTCGTCGCTTTCTTCAACTGGACCAATCTCGGGCTCGTCGTCGCCGTCAAGGGCGCCGCCATCCTCCAGGCCTCCGGCCTCGGCCCCATTCCCCTGATGGTCGCCTTCATCCTTCTCTCGGCGATGATCAACATGACCATGGGAAGCGCCTCGGCCAAGTGGGCCATCATGGCGCCCGTCTTCATCCCGATGTTCATGCTCCTCGGCTACACCCCGGAGTTCACCCAGGGGGCGTACCGCATCGGCGACAGCGTCACCAACGTCATCTCGCCGATGATGTCGTACTTCGCGCTCATCGTCGCCTTCATCCAGCGCTACGACCCGCGCGCCGGCATCGGCACCCTCGTGGCCACGATGCTCCCCTACTCGATCACCTTCTTTGTCGTCTGGACCATCCTCCTCATCGTCTGGATGACCCTCGGCCTCCCCCTCGGCCCCGGCGCCCAAATGATGATGCCCGTGGCCGGGACTCCCTAGTCCCGGCCAATGTGGCCGCGGCTTTCCAGCCGCGGCTGCGGTGGCGGAGGATCCCTTCCTCCGCCTCGCCTCGCGAGAGCGGAGCTCGATCCCATTAGGTCTTTCCTTTTCCCCGTGAATCGATAAGATGGATTGGATAGGCACCGGCCGCGACGCGCCCGCGTTCCTCTCGAAATGAGATCGTCGCGCGCGCGGACTCTGGCCGCTTTAGGCTGTCGCACCGATGAAGGCTCTCGAGGAAAAGCACCCGCTCGCGATCCGCTGGTTTCACTGGCTGAACTTCCCGCTGCTGCTGGTGATGATCTGGAGCGGCCTGCTGATTTACTGGGCGTACCCGGTCTACCGACTCGGGGTCGGCGATTTCACTCTCGCAAAGCTGACCCTCGACCAGGAAACGTGGCGGGCGCTCGGCGTGAACAACCGTCTCGCCGAGGGGATGGCGATCCACTTCTTCTTCATGTGGCTCTTCGCCGTGAACGGCATCGCGTACGTCGTCTACACGCTCGTTTCGGGAGAGTGGCGCGATCTGGTCCCGGACCGGCGCTCCTTGCGCGACGCGTGGCTCGTCCTGCTCCACGATCTCCGGATCAGGAGTGAGCCGCCGCCGCGGGGACGAAAGTACAACGGAGCCCAGCGGATCTCGTACACGCTCATCATCCTGTTGGGCGCGGGCTCGCTCCTGACGGGGCTCGCGATCTACAAGCCGGTGCAGCTCGGATGGCTTGCGGCGCTCTTCGGCGGATACGAGGTCGCCCGCTTCTTCCACTTCTGGATCACGGTCGGCTACGTCGTCTTCTTCGTCGTGCACATCGTCCAGGTGATCCGGGCGGGATGGAACAACTTCCGCGCGATGGTGGCGGGCGTCGAGGTCGTGGACGTCCCGGAGGAGGCCCCGCATGACTGACCCCGGCGACCGCCGGATCGAGCTCGCGAGCGAGGACGACCTCCGACGCGAGCTGCAGCGCCGCACGCGGCGCGGCTTCATCGCCCTTGGCGGTGCCGCGCTCGCCGGATACGGCTTCTGGAAATGGGTCGGGACGCGGCCGCGGATCGACCACTCGCCCTGGCCTCTCCGGCGGATGCTGCAGGTCAACGAGCGGCTCGCGCGTGCCTACTACGATCGCCACCGGCTGACCCCGGCGTTTCCCGCGTCTGCCATCGATCCCCTCCGCCCGAATGGCGGCCACGGCCTCGCGCCCGCGGCCGATGCCGCGTCGTGGAGGCTCACGATCGAGGGGGCGGCCGGAACGACCGCGCCGATCAAGCTGACGATGGAGGACGTGCTCGCGCTCCCCCATCACGAGATCATCGCGCAGCTCCGCTGCATCGAGGGATGGACCGTCGTGAACCGCTGGACCGGCGCGCGACTCATCGATCTGATGGCGAAACTCCCGCCGCCGGCACGCGACGCGAGCCGCCCCGATCCCAGACGCGCGCCGGAGCGGCTCGTCCGCGACGTCTCCATGAAGAC
>JBPPMG010000007.1:0-10775 GCA_051305935.1 Thermoanaerobaculia bacterium | reverse complement strand
AGGACGACATTACGAGACGACCCACTTCTCGTACGAATCGGGCGGCAGCTCGAGGATGAAGCGCGACGGTTCCATGAGCACTTCGAAGCGGCCGCGGTCGCGGTCCATCACCGGGAAGACGAGGTAAAGCTCGCGGCGCGCGCGCGTGACTGCCACATGGAAGAGGCGGCGCTCTTCCTCCTCGCCGGGGATGCTGATCTCGCGCTGCCCCGATTCGTCGGGCTCCCCGGCAACTTCCAGCATGCGGACGAGCGCGCCTTCGGTCGCGGGAAGCTCGGGGAGCTTCGGCGGGATGCGGACGATTGCGCTCTGCTCCTTCATCGAACGCGCAGATGGGAACTTGCCGTCGGAGAGGCCGATGACGAAGACGGCATCCCACTCGAGTCCTTTCGCCTGGTGCACCGACGACAGCACGATCTTCTCGTCCTCGGGGGCTGCGATGACGAGCTCCTCGCCGGCGAG
The DNA here is from genome assembly GCA_051305935.1 of Thermoanaerobaculia bacterium. Taxonomy (GTDB): domain Bacteria; phylum Acidobacteriota; class Thermoanaerobaculia; order Gp7-AA8; family Gp7-AA8; genus JACPDH01. The sequence goes on along the minus strand of JBPPMG010000007.1, from coordinate 10,313 downwards.
AGGGCGCTCGAGCGAGACTTCGCGCAGAAACTCGCCGAGGTCGTCGTTCTTCAGCGCGAAGTCGGCGAGCTGGTCGAGGTCGTCGAGCCGCGTCTGCGCGTTCGCGAACTTCAGGCGCGCGTAGGCGCGGTAGTGCTCGTCGAGCACGAGGCGGATCGCGTCCGAGGGACAGCGCTTCATCGTCTCGGTGTCGAGCCGCTTGAGGATGGCGGCGAACTTACGCAGTCCTTCGGCGGCCCCCTTCGCTGTCGCATTCTGCGCGGAGCCGAGGAAGGCGGCGAGCGTTTCCTGGCGCGCGGAGATGCGTTCCCAGAGTTCCGCGGCAGTGCGTTCGCCGACGCGCGGGAAGAGTTTCATCGCGCGCTTCCACGAGAGCTCGTCCGACGGGTTGTCGACGATGCGCAGGAAGGCGAGCGCGTCCTTGATGTGCGCCTGCTCCATGAATCGGACGCCGGAGCGCACTTCGTACGGGATGTTGCGGCGCGTCAGCTCGATCTCGATCTCGAGCACCTGGTAGTGGGAGCGGTAGAGGACCGCGATCTCGGCGAGGCTGGTGCCTTCGTCGCGCAGCTCCAGGATTCGCGAGGCGACGAACGTGGCCTGCTGCGTGGTGGAGTCGACGCCGACGACGGCGGGGTCGGGCCCCGAGGCGCGCACGGCGAGGAGCTCCTTCGGGAACTGGAAGCGATTCTGCGCGATCGACGCGTTGGCGACGGCGAGGATCTCCGGAGAGGAGCGGTAGTTCGTCTCGAGCCGGAAGGCGTGACAGTCGGGCCAGCGCAGAGGAAAGGTGATGATGTTCTCGAACGACGCGCCGCGGAAGGAGTAGATCGCCTGCGCGTCGTCGCCGACGACCATGACGTTGTGGTGCTCGGCGGCGAGGAGGTCAACGATCTCGGCCTGAAGACGGTTCGTGTCCTGGTACTCGTCGACGAGGATGTGCTTGAAGTGGCTACGGATCGCCTGTGCCGGCGCGGGATGCGACAGCAGGAGTGTCCGCCAGTGAATCAGGAGATCGTCGAAGTCCATCGTGTTCGACTCGCGCTTCTTCTCGCGATAGCGATCGAACACGGCGGCGATCTCCGCGGATAAGGAGAGGAAGTGCGGGTGCCGATCCTCGAGGTGCGCCAGGAGGTCGGTGCCGGTGTTGACGAGGAAGGAGTGGATCGACGCGAGCACGTCGCCGCGCGGGAAGCGCTTCGCGAGCGTGTCGATCGCGAGCGACGAGACGGCGGAGTCCATCGTCTCCTTCGCGTCCTCCTCGTCGAGGATCGAGAAGTTAGGCCGGAAGCCGATCTGCTCCGCGTGCCTGCGAAGGATGCGGTTGCCGACGGCGTGAAACGTTCCGCCCCAGATCCGGCGCGTGTCGATCTGCACGAGCTCTTCGACGCGGGAGAGCATCGAGCGCGCGGCCTTGTTGGTGAAGGTGAGGAGGAGGATCCGCGTCGGATCGGTTCCGTCCTCGACGAGGCGCGAGACGCGAAAGGTGAGGGCGCGCGTCTTGCCGCTGCCGGCGCCGGCGATGACGAGGATCGGCCCGTCGGGGGCCATTACGACGTCGAGCTGCTCGCGGTTCAGCTCGCTCTCATAGCGGACCTTGTAGTTTCGGGCGGGCGCGGGGGTGCCGAGCTTGTAGTGGCGGATCTTCGTCACGCGACGATTATCGCGGAATGAGGACGGACTTCGCCGCACATTCCGGAGGAATGAATGCGAAGGCGGCACATCGGAATGTGCCGCTGCGAGGGCTACGCCGGGTACCATCGTCACCGTGGACATCGGCGACGACGAGCGCTTCGCCCGAGGGATCGCGCTCTTCAACGAGCGAGAATTCGAGGATGCCGCGGAGCTCTTCGAGGATCTGTTCTTCGAGGCGGTGTACGGCGAGAAGGAACTCGCCCGCGCACTGCTTCAGTTCGCGACCGGGGCGCATCACGTCGAGCGGGGTCAGCGCACGGTGGCGGTGGAGAGGATCGGGGAGGGGTTCGTCGCGCTGGATGCGGTCGACGATGCGCGAGGGATCGACGTCGCGGAGCTGCGGGCGAGCGTGATGGGGTTCGTGCGCTGGATCGAGGAGCCGGGATCGGTGCCGCCGGTTCCCTGGCCGAAGATTCGGAAGGGGCGATAGTCATCCCGAGCAGGAGAACGGCGCCGGGCGTCGTTGGAGTGAGGGATGAACGGAGTGCCACTGCGCGGCACTGCAACGGCCAGCGGCCGTGGCCACTAGCGCGTCGTCATGTTACGGGCCACCAAAGCGCGCGCAGCGCGCGCGAGGGCGACGCCGGAAAGGGTCGTGAGGGCGCAGAAGAGCGCGGCGCGGGGATCGGGCTCGTTCCAGCCGCCGAAATCGAGCCGCGTCGCCACGAGCCCGCCTCCGAGTGCGAAGGCGAGCCCGCAGACGACTTCGGGCACACGTCCGGCGGTTCTTCCGAGGGGAATGAACCGGCAGGCGAGAAGGGCGACGACGCTGCCAAGCAGCCAGAGAAGAATGCCCATGCCGCGATTCTAGCCGCTCACGGGCGGGGGCGCGAGGCGCCGACTAACCGTCGGTACCGATCGCTTCGACCGGGCAGTTGTCCTTCGCGTCCTTGCAAAGGGCCTCTTCCTCGGGGTTTTCGGGCTGCTTGAAGATGAACGAGAAACCGGCCTCGTCGTTGCGCTGGAAGTTCGCCGGAGCGGTCTCCCGGCAGAGATCGCAGTCAATGCACTGCGAGTCGACGTACCATGCGCCGTCGGGTTGTCCTGCAACTTTGTCGTTTGCATCAGCCATTTTAGGGGTCTCCTGCGCTCGAAATGTGGCTGCGAACGCAGCCTTGCGAAGCGTCGTTAGTCTACGCACATGCCTGCGAATGCCGCAACGGTCAACATCACAGGTGTCACTGTGGCGTCCGTCACAGACAATAGGGCATCGCGCCTCCCCGGAATTCCACTGATTTCCGCAGGCAGGAGGGCGGTCCCGCTCATCGCACCCGGGGTTAGAAATCCGACCCCCATCCTGAAAGAATCGTTACACTTGGCTACCCGATGAAGTCCCCCGACGAACTGAAGATCCGCGCGGCGCTCGAGACCGATCTCGACGACGTGATCGCCCTGCTCATCGACGCGGACCTGAACATCGGGGGCGTTCACGAGAACGTAGGGAGCTTCGTCGTGGCGGTGGACGGCGACCAGATCGTCGGCTGCATCGGCGCCGAGCCGTTCCAGTTCATGGCGCTGGTGCGCTCGCTCGTGGTCCATCCCGACTACCGCGGTCGCGGCCTCGGCCGGCGCCTCGTGAGGCAGATGCTCGATCGCTTCTCGTCGCGAGGGCTCCGTGAGTTCTACGTGGTGACGGAGGACGCCGAGGGCTATTTCAAGAAACGCGGCTTCAAGCCATGCGATCGTGACGAAGTTCATCCGCAGGTTCTCGGGTCGACGGAGTTCGCGGATGCCAGCGACTCGGCCGTCCTGATGCGGCTTCAAATGCTCACCTGACGCTGTCGGCCTTCATGTCCAGACCTCCGATTTTCGACGTCCACGTCCACGTGCAGCCGTGGCAGATGGTGCGCCCCGAGGTGCTGGCGATGATGCAGCACCCGTCGCGCGAGGGGACGAAGGAGATTCTCTCGAAGCCGGCGAACCTTCTCCGGCACCTCGACGCCGAAGGCGTGGAGCGGATCTGTTGCATCAATTACGTCTCGCCGGAGGTCACGGGGTTCACACCCGAGGTGAACGACTGGATTCTCGACTTCACCGAGGGACATCGCGACAGGCTGCTGCCGGTCGGTTCGGTGAACCCGTTCTACGAGAAGGATGTGGAGGGGGAGATCCGCCGCATTCTCGACCGCGGGCTCCGGATGGTGAAGATCCACCCGCCGCACCAGCTCTTTGCGGCGAACGCGTACCGTTTCGACCTCCCGGCGCTCGGCGCGATTTACGCTGAGTGCGAGAGGCGGGACGTGCCGGTGATGATCCACACGGGCACGTCGGTGTTTCCGAATGCCAGGAACGTCTACGCCGATCCGATGCCGGTCGACGACGTCGCGGTCGATTATCCGAAGCTGCGAATCATCCTCGCGCACGCCGGGAGGCCGTTGCACGGCGAGACGGCGTTCTTTCTAGCGCGGCGACACGCAAACGTGATGCTGGAGATCTCGGGGATTCCGCCGAAGTCACTGCCTGCGCACCTGCCGCGGCTCGCCACGGTTTCGCGCAAGGTGCTGTGGGGAACCGATTGGCCGTCGCCCGGCGTCCTGTCGATGCGCGGGAACGTCGACGATTTCCTGGCGCTGGGGTATCCCGACGAGGTCGCGCGCGACGTGCTCGGCGGGAACGCGGCACGGCTTTTCGGCGCGTGATCACGCAAACGCGTTTTGTATGGCGCAGACACTCTTGTCTGCGCGCGGCGCGAAGCGCCGGCGGGGCGTGGGGGAGGCTGGGCGGAAGACTGTCGCCTTCGGCGACGCGCAGGCAGGAGTGCCTACGCCACATTATGTGGCGCCGCGTCTTGTGTGGCGCAGACACTCTTGTCTGCGCGCGGCGCGAAGCGCCGACGGGCGTGGGGGGGGGCTGGACGGCAGACTGTCGCCTTCGGCGACGCGCAGGCAGGAGTGCCTGCGCCACACGGGGCGTCTACTCGCGTCCGGCGCGATCGAGCTGTTTCACTACGGCGGAAAGCCTTTCGCCACTTCCGGCGCCGAGGACGAGGAGTCCGTTAGGCGAGTCGATCACGAAGAGGTCGTTCGCGCCGACGACGGCGATCTGCCTGCCCGTTTCCGAGAGGACGAAGACGCCGGACGAAGCGTCGACGACGGCACGATCCGGTAAGGCGTCGCCGATCACTTTCGCGACCGCGGCCCACGAGCCGACATCGGACCAGCCGAACTCGCCGCGCACGGTGGCGACGCGAGGGGCCTTCTCCATGAGGGCGTAGTCGATCGAGATCGACGGCATGGACTCGAAGATCGCAGCGGCGGCCGCGGGATCGCGCTCGGATGCAAAGCGACGCGAGAGCGATGCGATCTCGGGCGCAGTGGCTGCCAGCGCGTCAAAGAAGACTCCAAGCTTCCAGACGAACATCCCGCCGTTCCAGAGGTAGCGCCCCGAGGCGACGAATTCCTCCGCGCGATCGCGCGAAGGCTTCTCGACGAAGCGGAGGAGGCGATGGACGGGAGCGGCGATCTCCGCGCCGAGCTCGAGGTAGCCGTATCCGGTGTGCGGCTCGGTCGGCTCGAGTCCGATGGTGACGAGGTGGTCGGACTCGGCCGCGAAGGCGAAGGCCGCTTCGACGACGCCGAGGAATGCGGAAACGTCGGCGATCGAATGGTCCGACGGGAAGATTCCGACGACCGCGTTGCCGCAGCGCTTTTCGATCTCGGCGCAGCAGGCGGCGATCGCGGGAGCGGTGTTGCGCCGCGCGGGCTCGACGAGGATGTTCTCCGCCGGGAGCGCGGGAAGCAGGCGCGAGACCGACTCGCGGTAGGCGGCGTTGGTCGAAACGAAGATGCGTGACGGGGCCGCGATGCGAGCGAGCCGGTCGTAGGCATGCTCGAGGAGCGATCGCCCGCCGAAGATCTGCAGGAATTGCTTCGGGTTCGCGTCGGTGCTGAGCGGCCAGAGGCGCGTTCCGGCGCCTCCAGCGAGGATCAGAACCGCCCGCTCAGCGGACGACATCGGCGACGGCCTCCTCGGAGGCGTGCGTCTGGCGGACGCCGGGCTTATGGGAGAGCGCGATCAGGCTCAGACCCTTCGACGGAGGAGTCGACTCTGCTCCGCGAAGCAGCGGAACGAACCAGTCGAAGATGCGCGACTGGCCGCTCGGCACTTCGTCGCGGCGGAGCACTTGCCCGTTGAGCCACCAGCCGAACCGCCCGAAGCGATTCTGATGGAACGTCGTGTCGACGACGAAGCCGGCCTGCTCGAGCTTGCCCACGAGCTCCTCTTTCGAATATCGGCGGTAGTGGCCGACGGACTTGTCGAGCGTTCCGTAGAGCGACTGGTCGGCCGGGACGTAGATCGCGAGGGTTCCACCATCTACGAGAAGCCGGAAGAGGCGCCCGAGTGCCGCGATGTCATCCTCGATGTGCTCGAGCACGTTCAGGCAGACGATGCTGTCGAACTCGTGCCTGGCGAGGGAGAGACAAGCGTCGTCCGAGAGGTCGAGCCGTTCGATCTCGACTCCCGGGCGGCGGCGGAACTTATTGCGGAGAACGTCGACGTACGGCACTTCGACGTCGGTCGCAACCACGAGCGGCCGGCCGTAGAGCATCCGCGTCATGTTCCCGATGCCGGCTCCCACCTCGAGGACGCGCTCGCCAACATGCGACTTGATGCTGTCCCAGACCCACTGGTTGTAGTTGTGGAGCCGCCCCATGCGGCGAAGCGTCTTGTAGCCCGCGGGCTCGTCGGCCGAGTTGATGAAGAGGCCGTACTTGAGGATCGTCCAGATCGCCGAGACGCCGTCCTTCCAGTTGATCTTCTTGCCTTCCCAGTACTCGCGGCCGTGGTAGGAGATCGGGACTTCGTAGACGCGATAGCCCCGCTTCGCAATCTTTGCCGTGATCTCCGGCTCGAAGCCAAAGCGATTCGAGCGGAGCGGGATCGACTGGATGACCTCGCGGCGGAAGACCTTGTAGCAGGTCTCCATGTCGGTGAGGTTCAGGTTCGTGGTGGCGTTCGAGAGGAAGGTCAGGAACTTGTTCCCGAGCGTGTGCCAGTAGAGCATCACGCGCCTCGGGTAGCCCTCGAACCGCGAGCCGAAGACGACGTCCGCGTCACCGTCGAGAATGGGCTTGATGAGGATCGGGTATTCCGATGGCTCGTACTCGAGGTCGGCATCCTGGATGACGACGATGTCGCCCAGAGCGATCTCGATGCCGCGACGCAGGGCGGCGCCCTTGCCCATGTTGACCGGCTGCCGGACGTGGCGAAGCTCGGGCCATTCGGCGGCGATTCGCTCGACGATGTCCCAGGAGCCGTCGGTCGACTGGTCGTCGATGACGATGATCTCCTTGGAGATCGGGACGGCGCGGACGCGCCGAAGCAATTCGGACACGGTCGCCCGCACGTTGTAGAAGGGGATGATTACGGAGAGGATCGGGGTTTCTGTGCCAGCCGCCATGAAGTCGGGTATTTTAGCCTATCCTTCGCGGGGTTCCGCGGCCAACTGAACGAATGTCTGAAAACGAGTCGATCCAACAGCACGAAGGCTACTCCGAAGCTGGGCGCAAGCTCGTGCACATCGGGCTCGGCCTGATCGCGTTCACGCTCGGCTGGCTTCCATGGACCCTCGCGGCGGGCGTCGCTTTCATCGCGATTCTCTTCAACTGGCTGGTGCTGCCGCGGATCGGCGGCCGCAAGATCTCCCGCACAGGCGCGAGGAGCGACTGGGGCATCGTGCTCTACCCGATCTCCGTGTTTGCACTGATCGTGATTTTCCGCGACAGGCCGGAGATCGCGGCGGTGGGCTGGATCGCGCTCGCGTTCGGCGACGGCACGGCGACGCTCATCGGAAGGAACCTCAAGGGGCCGCGGCTTCCATGGAACCGCGAGAAGTCGGTTCTCGGAACGCTAGGCTTCTTCGAGGTCGCCTTCCCGGTCGCGTGGGTCGCGACCTGGGTGATCGGCGCCTTACCGACGCTGATTCCGACGCTGATGACCCTGTTCGTCGCGATCGGGGTCGCGATGATCGTGGAGTCGCTCGACACCGGAATCGACGACAACCTGACCGTGCCGTTCTCCGCGGCCTTCACGATGTGGGCGCTCGGGTGCGTGAGCAGCGCACCCATGTTGACGCTGACTTCGGAGCAGAAGAACTGGCTCGTCGTGAACCTGGTGCTCGCAGTCGTCGGGTTCGTCGCGAAATCGGTGAACTGGTCGGGGCTTGCAGGCGGCGCGCTGCTCGGCAGCGTGTTGATCGTCTTCGGAGGGTGGCAACTCTACGTCGTGCTGCTGGCGTTCTTCGTGGTGGGATCCACGGTGACGAAGATCGGGCTGCGCCGGAAGGCGGGCATGGGTCTCGCGCAGGAGCAGGGAGGCCGGCGCGGCTTCTCTCACGCGTTCGCGAACGTGGGGGCGGCGGCGATCCTCGCGGTGATGGCGGTTACTACGGACTTCGACGGGCCGGCGCTCTGGCTCGCCGCGGCCGCGGCGCTCGCGACGGCGACCGCAGACACGACGGCGTCGGAGATCGGGCAGCTCATCGGGCGCAGGCCGATGCTGCCGCTCACGTTCCGGCGCGTTCCCCCCGGGACGGAAGGGGCGATCTCGATCGAAGGAACGCTCGCAGGCGCGGTTGCGGCGCTCGGCATGGGAATCCTCGGGGCGATCCTCTGGGTCTCCTGGTCCGCTGCCGACGTGCCGTTCGCCAACGCGCTGTCGGTGGCGGTCTCGCCCCGGAAGCTCTTCGGGACGGCGCAACTCGCGGTGATGATCGCCGTTGCGGCGGTGGCCGCCTCCTGGATCGAGAGCGTCGTCGGAAGCTGGAACAGGACGAGGACCAGCCCGATCTCGAATGGCACGCTGAACTTCATGAATACTGTAGTGGGCGCGGCGCTGATGCTCGCGCTGATTCGGGTCGCGTCGTGACCCGGAAGGAATCGAATTGAAGAACGTAGTCATCGTGGGCCGGCCTAACGTCGGCAAGTCGACACTTTTCAACCGCCTCGCCGGGAAGCGCCGCGCGCTCACGCACGACCTTCCCGGCATGACGCGCGACCGCCTCACGCTCGAGGCCATCCTCGATGACGGGCGCCGGTACCGCGTGACCGACACCGGGGGGCTCGAGTTCGGCGACGATCCGATGTCGGATTTCGCCGGAGAGATCCGGGAGCAGGCGGAGGCCGCGATCAAGGACGCCGATCTGGTTCTCTTCGTCGTCGACGGGCCAGATGGCGTGGTCTCGGAGGACCGCGACATCGCGAAGGCGCTCAGGGAAGGGGCCAGGAACATCATCCTGATCGTCAACAAGATCGACAAACGAACCGGCGAAGCGGCCGTGAACGAGTTTCACGAGCTCGGGATCGAGCGGCTGATGGCGATCTCCGCGGAGCACGGCACGAATCTCGAGAACGTCATCGAAGCGATCGAGGCGATCGTGCCGGCGGCAGACCAGGCCTCCGAGGAGGAGGCGACGGCGAATGCGGTGCGCGTCGCGATCATCGGGCGCCCGAACGTCGGAAAGTCGTCGCTGCTCAACCGGATGATGGGCAAGGAGCGCGTGGTGGTCTCCGAGATCTCGGGAACGACGCGCGACGCGATCGACGAGAGGCTGGAGCGGGAAGGGCGCAGCTACCTGATCATCGACACGGCCGGAATCCGCAGGAAAGGGAAGACGACCGACGAGGCGGAGAAGCTCTCGGTGATCTCGGCGCGCAAGGCGATCGAGCGTGCCGAGGTCGTGATCCTCGTGATCGACGGGCTGGAGGGCATCACGGCGCAGGACGCGCACGTCGCCGGTTACGCGGAAGAGGCGGGTCGCGCTGCGATGATCGTGGTCAACAAGTGGGACGCGGTCGAGCGCACGGACACCCTCACGAAGGAATTCGAGTCGCAGGTCCGCCGCCGGCTGAAGTTCCTCGACTACGCGCCGCTCGAGTTCATCTCGGCGAAGCATGGGAGGCGCGTCGAGAAGCTGTTCCCACGGGTCGACCACATCGCCGAGAACTACCGCGCACGATTCCGCACCGCGCGGCTGAACGAGATCCTCGCGAAGGCGGTCGTCGCGCATCACCCTCCGGCGGCCAAGGGGGGCAAGCAGCGGCGCTTCTACTATGCGACGCAGCTGAAGGCGGCTCCGCCGACCTTCGGACTCTTCTCGAACGTCCCCGACGAGCTGCATTTTTCCTATCGCCGCTACCTGGAGAACCAGTTCCGCGAGGCGCTCGGTCTCGACGGCACGCCGATCCACTTCGTGATCCGCGGGCGCAAGGGAATGAAGGACTCCGCGGGAGCCAGGCCCGAGAAGAACCAGCCTCGCAAGCCGACGGGCAAGCCGAAGAGCGTCAAAGCCGCCGAGAAGAAGCGGAAGTCCCCGCCGCCCAGCGGGGAGAACGCTTCCCGAAAAGGAAAAGGAGTATCCGGGAAGGCGAAGGGGCGGGGTCGGAAGTAGAGCGATCGAGCGTGCTGGGCCGGTATGTGGCGCCGGCACTCCTGCCTGCGCGCGGCGCGAAGCGCCGCATGGAGATTGGACGTTTCCGTCGCGCAGCGACGGAACAACACGAGCCCCCGGCTTCAGCCGGGGGTCGTGAGCCCGCCAGTTTTTCACGCCGCTTCAGCGGCGGCACAAGTCGCGCGAGCAGACACGGGATGCGAGCGGCGTTAATCGCTCGCTCGCTGGG
>JBPPMG010000541.1:0-24671 GCA_051305935.1 Thermoanaerobaculia bacterium | reverse complement strand
GATCGAGGAGGCCTTGGGCGCCATCGAGAACGCCGAGGGCTGGAGCTGCGACCAGATCGTGAACGTGCAGGGCGACGAGCCGCTCATCGACATCGGCAGCGTCGATCGTGTGATCCGCGTCCTCCAATCCGAGCCGCAGGTCGACGTGGCAACCCTCGCCTGTCCCCTGCGCGGCGAGGACGAGTTCCGCGACCGCGACGTGGTCAAGGTGGTCACCGACCTCGCCGGAAATGCTCTTTACTTCTCCCGCTCCCCGATTCCGCACGAAGGTGCCGCGCTCGCTCGACGCCATATCGGCGTCTACGGATACCAGTCACGGGTCCTCCGGCTCTTTCCCGGCCTCGCCCCTTCGCCGCTGGAGCAGCAGGAGAGACTCGAGCAGTTGCGGCTCCTTCAGAACGGCTTTAGAATTCGGGTACTGGAGACTGACAAGCCGCATCTCGGTGTGGATCGTCCGTCGGATATCGAACGGGTCGTGAATGAGCTCAGAAAACAGCATTGATCCGCAGGGTGGGGTGCGTTGAGCACCTCGCTCAAGCGCTACGCGGCAACGCTCTCGACACCCGAAAAGTCTCCATCCGAATCCCCCGGCACGCGGAATCCCGCGTCCCTGAAAGAAACCACCACACGCGCCGGTTACCGGACGGCTGATGCCGGCGGAGTCCTCGCGCGCCCGCGTTCCCAACGATCGTCGTTCCCGTCACCGTTCCCGTCACCGTTCCCGTCACCATTGACCAGAGGGAGAAGAGCATGAGCACGAAGTACATCTTCATCACCGGCGGCGTCGTCTCGGGACTCGGCAAAGGCATCGCGGCGGCGTCGATCGGCGCTCTTCTCGAGGCGCGCGGCTTCAAGGTCACGATTCAGAAATTCGATCCCTACATCAACGTCGACCCCGGAACGATGTCGCCATTCCAGCACGGCGAGGTTTACGTGACCGACGACGGCGCAGAGACCGATCTCGACCTTGGCCACTACGAGCGCTTCATCTCGATGCGCGCCTCGCGCCGCAACAACTACACGACGGGTCGCGTCTACTCGCGCGTGATCGAGAAAGAGCGCAGGGGCGACTACCTCGGCAAGACCGTTCAGGTCATCCCGCACATCACCGACGAGATCAAGCGCTGCATCCGCGAGGTCTCCGACGGAGCCGACGTCGTGATCGTCGAGATCGGCGGCACCGTCGGCGACATCGAGTCGCTCCCGTTCCTCGAGGCAATCCGCCAGTTCCGCAAGGAAGCGGGACGCGGCAACGCGATCAACGTCCACCTGACCCTCGTGCCGTACATCAAGGCCTCCGAAGAGCTCAAGACCAAGCCGACGCAGCACTCCGTGAAGGAGCTCCGCGCGATCGGCATTCAGCCCGACATTCTCCTCTGTCGCTCCGAGCACCCGATTCCCGAAGACATGAAAGGCAAGATCGCCCTCTTCTGCAATGTCGAGGACGAGGCGGTGATCCCCGCGCTCGACTGCGAATCGATCTACCAGGTGCCGCTCGCGCTCTCGCGTGAAGGGCTCGACCGCATTCTCCTCGACAAGCTCCACCTCCCTCACGAGGAGGTCTGCGACTTGTCGAAGTGGGAGGAGATCGTACGCAAGCTGCGCCATCCCGAGGACGAGGTGCGCGTCGGCTTCGTCGGCAAGTACGTCGATTTCGGCGACTCGTACAAGTCGCTCAACGAGGCGCTGATCCACGGCGGCATCGCGAACAACGTGAAGGTGCGCATCGTCTACATCGACTCGGTCGCCCTCGAGCAGGACGGCTACCACGGCGACCTGGCGACCGTCGACGGAATCCTCGTCGGTCCCGGCTTCGGTGAGCGCGGCGTGGAAGGGATGATCCGCGCGATCCGCTACGCGCGCGAGAAGAAGATCCCCTACTTCGGAATCTGTCTCGGCATGCAGTGCGCGACGATCGAGTTCGCGCGTAATGTCGCCGGGCTCGTCGGTGCGAACTCGACCGAGTTTGACGACGACGCGCACTACAAGGTGATCTACAAGCTCCGCGACCTGATCGGCGTCGACGCGCTTGGCGGCACGATGCGCCTCGGCAAGTACCCCGCGCTGCTCACCGAAGGCTCGCTCGCACACGCGGCGTACGGCACGGGAGAGATCGACGAGCGTCACCGCCATCGCTACGAGTTCAACCTGGAGTTCGCGAACCAGCTCAAGGACGCGGGACTGAAGCTCACCGGCTCCTCGCCCGACGGAAAGTTCGTCGAGATCGTCGAGCTCTCCGATCATCCCTGGTTCCTCGGATGCCAGTTCCATCCCGAGTACAAGTCGCGCCCATCGCAGCCGCACCCGCTTTTCAAGTCGTTCGTCAGCGCGATGCGCGAGTACCGGAAGATCCGCCTCGGCATGGCCGCGAAGGCGCAGGAAAGCGAGATTCACCACATCGCATGAAGACCCGAACGATCGAAATCACGAGGGACGTCGTCTTCGGCGGCGACGCGCCTCCCCTGTTCATCGCCGGCCCGTGCGTGATCGAGTCGCGTGATCACGCGCTGAAGATGGGCGAGCTCATCGCGAAAATCGCCGCGGATCTGCACGTCAGCATGGTTTTCAAGGCGTCGTACGACAAGGCGAACAGGACCTCGATCCACTCGTTTCGCGGCCCTGGCCTCGAAGAGGGGCTCCGGATTCTCGCCGACGTGAAGAAGGCGACGGGGCTTCCGCTTCTATCCGACGTTCACGAGACCTCACAGGCCCACGCCGCGGGCGAAGTCCTCGACATCCTGCAGATTCCGGCGTTTCTCTGCAGGCAGACCGACCTGATCATCGCCGCCGTGAAGACCGGCAAGGCCGTCGGCGTGAAGAAGGGGCAGTTCCTCTCCCCCGAGGAGACGAAGAACATCCTGGACAAGGGCGAAGAGCTCGGCAGCAGCAAGGTGTTCCTCACCGAGCGCGGGTCGTCGTTCGGATACCAGAATCTGGTCGTCGACATGCGCTCGTTCCCGATGATGCGCGCGTACGGTTCGCCGGTCGTATACGACATCACGCACTCGATGCAGCGCCCCGGCGGCGCAGGCACGGAGACCGCGGGAACGCGCCAGTTCGCGCGTCCGCTCGCCAGAGCCGCGGCAGCCGCGGGAGTCGACGGCTTCTTCATGGAGATCCACGACGACCCGTCGAAGGCGAAGTCCGACCGCGCGACGCAGCTCGACCCTGAGACCGCAAGACGGACGATCCGCGAGATCCTCGCGATCCGCGCGGCGCTCGACGAAACGAAAGCTCTGGAGAGTTAGCCCACCGACAGGATTCGGCTCGCCTCGAGGTCTACGCGCGCGAAGGCATCGCGCAGATCGAGCAGCGCGGCCGAAGTGCGCTCCCCGGTCTCCCCGTCGCGAGCGATCTCCTCGATCAGCGCCGCGATCTCTCCCATCTCCCGCGCTCCGAGCGTTAGGCAGCTCCCCTTGAGCGAATGCGCGGCGCCGCTCATCGCGGAGGGATCTCCCGCGTCGATCGCGCGCGCGATGCTCTCGATCAGCTCCGGCGTGTCGCGGCGGAACGTCTCGAGCAACTTCATCAGGATCGGAGCCTGCCCCGGTCTGCGCATGCCACGAAGCGTGCCGATCACCGCCGGATCCAGCGCGGTTCCCTCCATCGACGCGGCCTGGCGCCGTGCGGCGCGCTCGAGCGCGGTCTGCAGCTCTTCGATCCGCAACGGTTTCGCCAGGTAGTCGTCCATGCCCGCTTCCGCGCACACCCGCCGGTCTTCCCGCATCGCGTTCGCGGTCATCGCCAGAATCCAGGGACGAGTGAGGTCGTCGAACTCCGCGCGAATCCTGCGTGTCGCCTCGAGCCCGTCGAGCTCCGGCATCTGCACGTCCATCAGGATTACGTCGTAGCGCTGCCGCCTGACTGCCTGGAGCGCCTCGAGCCCGTTGGCGACCATGTCGGCGCGGTAGCCCATGTGCTCGAGGCTGAGCATCGCGAGCCGCTGGTTCACCGTGTTGTCCTCGGCGACCAGGATTCGAAGCGGCGAGCGCTCGCCCAGCGTGTGGTCGAAGACCTGCCGCGAGCGCCTTCCGACGACCCGCACCGGCTGCCCGGACAGGATGCTGACCAGCGCGTTGTAGAGCTGCGACGGTTTAATCGGTTTCGTCAGGATGCCCGAGAGGCTCACCTCGGCCGACTCCTCGTCCCGGCGTCCCACCGACGTCAGCAAGAGGATCGGCAGCTTATCCCCGGCCGCCGTCTCCCGCGCCGCACGCGCGAGCTCGATGCCCGACATCCCAGGCATCTGGCCGTCGAAGACCGCGAGGTCGAACTCCCTGCCGGCACGCAGCCACTCGAGTGCCTGCGCCGGACTCGACGTTTCCGCCGGCTTCATTCCCCACGTGTCTGCCCAGGCGAGAAGGATCCGGCGATTCGTGTCGTTGTCGTCGACGATCAGCAGCGATTTCCCGCCGATGATCGGCTGGCTTTCCTGGAGGAAGAGCTTTCTGGTCCCGTCGGCGCGCTCGACGCGGATGGTGAACCAGAACGTCGAACCGCGCCCGAGCTCGCTCTCGACCCACATTCGGCCGTGCATCATCTCCGCAAGGCGGCTGCTGATCGCGAGCCCCAGCCCCGTTCCGCCGAAGCGTCGCGTCGTCGAAGTGTCGACCTGGCTGAACGACTGGAAGAGGCTGTCGGTCCGGTCGGACGGAATCCCGATCCCCGTGTCGCGCACGGCGAAGAGAAGCTCGTGCGCTCCCCCTTCCAGTGTGCTCGAGGAGACCTTCACGAAGATCTCACCGCGCGGCGTGAACTTCATCGCGTTTCCGACGAGGTTCACGAGGATCTGTCGCAGGCGAGTTACGTCACCCGTGACGAGCTCCGGCACAGTCGGCTCGATGAGGTATCCGAGACTGATCCCCTTCTCTGCCGCGGGGGAGCCGAACAGGTCGAGCGCGGACTCGACACATTCGTAGAGATCGAACGGCTGCGCCTCGAGATCGAGGCGGCCAGCTTCGATCTTCGAGAAGTCGAGGATGTCGTTGATCAGGACGAGGAGCACGTCGCCGCTCTGCCTGATCGTCTCGGCGTACTCCCGCTGCTCGCGGCTCAGGTCGGTGTCTAGCAGTAGACCTGTCATGCCGATCACTGCATTCATCGGCGTGCGGATCTCGTGGCTCATGTTCGCGAGAAACTCGCTCTTGGCGCTGTTGGCAGCGTCCGCCGCCTTCATCGCACCGCGCGTCTCCTCGAGCAGGCGCGCATTCGCCATCGCCGTCGCGACTTGTCCCGCTACAGTTTCCGACAGGTGAAGCTCGGACGGGGCGAACCGCGCTTCCTCCGCGCTCAGCAGGGTGAGCAGGCCGATAACCTCGCCCCGGACGACCAGTGGTGCCATCAGCATCGAGCGCGCGCCATGCGCCTCCATCAGCTCGAAGATCCCGGTGTTTCCAGGTGGGCTGGAAGACTTCTCGAAGATCGCCGGCCGGCGCTGCTGGACGATGTGCTCCAGCGCCTGGTCGCCCGTGAGCGGCATCGGCATCCCCGCGAGACTGTGACGCGGGTCGACGAAATCCTCGGCGACGGTCTCCAGCGCTGCGCCCTCCGCATCGAGCACCGACACGGAGCAGCCCCCCACGCCGAACAGCTCACGAATCTCCCGCGCCACGCCGCGAAGCGACGCCTCGAGGTTCTGAATCGAAGCCATCGCGAGGGCCACCCGGTTGAGCGTGGCGAGTTGCTCCGCGCGTGCCTCCGCACTTCGTCGGGCGCGGACGACTTCGTCGAAGAGAGTCCGAAGCTCCGCTTCCGTCGCCTTGATGTTCGTCACGTCGAGCATCAGCCCGTGCGTGTGACGGGGCGTGCCTTTTTCGTCCCGAAGCGTCCTCGACTGGTTCTGCAGCCAGATCACGCGGCCGTCGCGGGCAATGTTCCGATGAAGGATGTTGACGTCCGCCCCGGTCGCATCCTTCCGCGCGAGATGGTCGAGAACCCCCTGCCGGTCTTCCGGGTGCAGCGTCTTCCACCAGAGATCGGGATCAGCAAGCCACTCTTCCTGCGAGTAGCCGAGAAAGGTCTCGACCTGCGGGCTGATGTAGCTCGTACCGGAGCTCAGCCCCGTCGGATCGATCGACCAGCGGTAAACGATCGCCGGAAGCTGCTCGACGAGGAGGCGATAGCCTGCTTCGGCCTCGGCGAGGAGCTTCTCCACACGTTCCCGCTCCGCGAGCTGGCGCTGCGCAGCGGTGTAGAGCCGCGCGTTCTCCATCGCCATCGCAGCCTGGTGTGCGAACGCCGCGGCCACGCGCGCATGCCGGCGGGTGTAGAAACCCGACTCGTGCTTGTCGAGCGCGATCATCCCGATGACGCGGTCGCGCGCCAGTAGCGGCACCCCCATCCACGATCGGATCTCCGCCGCCCCCTGGGCCTGATCCTTGAACCCGGGGAACTGATCGGTGTCGTTCAGCACGAGCGGAGTCCTGGAACGGACGACGCTTCCGTTCGGAACGCTCCAGTTCCTGATGTCGAAGCGGACGCCGATCAGGTTCTCGACCTCGAGCAGGCCGAACGCGGCGACGATCTCGAGCGCGTCGCCGCGCAGCTCCTGGACCGATGCGCTGTCGTACGGAACGACCTTGCCTAACTCGGTGAGCACAGCGTCGAGCACTTGCGTTAGGTCCAGAGAGCCCGTGATCGCCTCGGCGGACGCCAGCAGCGTCTCCGCCTCGACACGCGCGCTGCGCTCGAGCGAGTAGAGTTGCGCGCTGTCGATGGCAAGCGCGACCGCTTCGGCCAGGCGTGCCATCACCGCCGTTTCCCGCTCGCCGAACGTTCGAACGGGATCGACCGATGCGATGCCGATCACGCCGACGACCCGGCCGCGCGCTTCGAGCGGAACCTCCGCGATTGCGCGATAGGTCGTTACCTCGAAGTTCTCAGAGCGGCCTTCCCACGCCTCGTAGTCGTCGACGACAAGCGGTTTCCCGGTCTGCCAGACCCACCCGACTCCCCCTTCGCCTTTCGCCATCGACGTGCCGACGTACTCCTCGAAGACGCCCGTCGCCACGCGCATAGCGATTCGTTGCGTGTCATCGTCGATGAGTGCGACAAAGGAGTGATCCGTCGAGAGGATCTGCCGCACCCGGCGAAGCATGTTCCTCAACAGGTCATCGAGGTCGAGGCGGTTCAGCGTCCCCGCCATCATCTCGTTGAGCGTTGCGACGACGAAGTAGTCCCCAAGCTCCGTCGCGCGTTCGGCTGCCTCGAACTCCGCAAGGCGCCGCTTCAGGCGTTCGAGCTCAGCCTCGTCATCCTCAGGCCTGGGTCGTGTCTCGTCCAAATCGTTCGGAACCCCGCTTGTAGCAGTCCGGAAATGGTAGCAGCGCGAGGGTCGAATCCCTGTGCAAAAACGAAAGGGCGGACCGCGCGGCCCGCCCCTTCAACTCGCTGACGGCGTATCGATCAGACTCTAACCGGCTCGGCCGCGTCGACGCCTGCGTCGCTCCGGAGCGCTTCTGCCTTGTCGGTCCGTTCCCAGGAGAAGCCCGGCTCGTTGCGGCCAAAGTGGCCGAACGCCGCCGTGTTCTTGTAAATCGGCTTGCGCAGGTCGAGCGACTCGATGATCCCCTTCGGATTCATCTTGAAGTGCGCCCGGACCAGTTCGGTGATCTTCGACTCGTCGATACGTCCCGTTCCGAACGTGTTCACGAACACCGAAACCGGTTCAGCCACGCCGATGGCGTACGCGAGCTGGACCTCGATCTCATCCGCGATGCCCGAGGCGACCAGGTTCTTCGCGATGTAACGCGCCATGTACGACGCACTGCGATCGACCTTCGTCGGATCTTTTCCCGAGAAGGCGCCGCCGCCGTGACGGCCGCGTCCGCCGTAGGTGTCGACGATGATCTTTCGGCCCGTCAGGCCTGTATCGCCCTGCGGGCCACCGATGACGAAACGTCCCGTTGGATTGATGTGATAGACGGTATCCGCGTCGAGGTACTTCGCGGGAATGACCGGACGCACGATCTTTTCGATGATCGCGCTCGTCAGGTCCTTGTGCGAAATCGCCGGAGAGTGTTGCGTCGAGACTACGACCGCCGAGACGCGAACCGGTTTCTTCCCGTCGTACTCAACCGTTACCTGCGACTTGCCGTCCGGGCGAAGAAAGTCGAGCTCGTTGCTGCGCCGCACTTCACTCAGGCGGCGCACCAGCTTGTGCGCGAGCATGATCGGGAGCGGCATGAGCTCTTCCGTCTCGCGGCAGGCGAAACCGAACATGAGTCCCTGGTCGCCCGCGCCGCCGGTGTCGACTCCCTGCGCGATATCGGGAGACTGTGGGTCGATCGACGAGATCACGGCGCACGTCTCGCTGTCGAAGCCGTACTTCGCGCGCGTGTAGCCGATGTCTTTGATCGTCGAACGTACGATCGACGGAAAGTCGACGTAGGTCGAGGTCGTGATCTCGCCCGAGATCATCGCGAGCCCTGTCGTCACGAGCGTCTCGCACGCGACGCGGCCGGTCGGATCCTCGGCGAGAACCGCGTCGAGAATCGCGTCGGAGATCTGGTCCGCGATCTTGTCCGGATGGCCCTCGGTGACCGACTCCGAGGTGAAGAGATAGCGTGAGTTCGATGCCATGGGTGTGCCGCTCCTTGCCGATATGGCGATGGCGAGGCGAGCCTGCGGCTCGCCCGGAAACCTGACGAAAAGTCGGCGTATCGTAGCAGACCCGTACGGGTGGGTCAAAAGCAGCAATCGGCAACGGAATCACGGCGCCAGCCCGCGCTCCGAACATCTCGCCAGCCCGCAATGGGACTACCTCCGCTCGGGTCGCGTGTTATCATCCGCGCCGCTTTCGGGTGGCGCTTCGTGCCTGCGGCACGTTGGGTTCCCGGCCGGCCCCGTAGCTCAGTTGGATAGAGCAGCGGTTTCCTAAACCGTTGGTCGGGTGTTCGAGTCACCCCGGGGCCACCACTCTCCTCATCGGGCGGTCGCTACGCGACGAGCCGCACCAAACGCCTGCGAATCACTCCCGCGCGCCGTATCGAAGCGTCAGGAGATGCGCCTGACCTTCCGCTCCGACCGCACAGACAAACAACCCGTCGTGCTCGCCATCACCTATCGTGGGCGGCCTCGCGACTCCGAGCGCAGCGATGATGTCCGGGATCGTGTTGCTGTGGCCCACGACGAGCACCGTGCGGCCGCGGTGCGTTTCGCGAATCGCCTGCGCAATCTCGCTCGCCTTACCGTCGAATACGACCGGGGTCACGCCGAGGAGCTTCGCTACCGGCTCGGCCGTCTCCCGCGTTCGCGCCCACGAGGTCGTGTAGATCGCCGTGATGCCCGCGTCGCGCAGCACGTTCGCGAGCTCGCCGGCGCGCGCCCGGCCCACGGGCGTGAGCGGTGGATTGTCGATGTCCGGCATCTTCTCCGCGTGCCGCACGAAAATCACCGTCGTCACAGGAGTCGCCTTTCCTTCCGCCTCGCCACCCAGGACGCGAGGTGAAGGAAGGAGTAGCAGGACGAGCAGCGCGAGTACGGGCTTCATGCCAAGACTCTATAGTGCTTCGAGCTCCATCGCACCCATCCCGTCGCGACTCTCCGCTTCTCACCACGCCAGTGCTCCCGACATTCACCGAATTGCTTCTGCTTCGTGCTGACACCCACCTTCGGTCGTGTTACCGTATGCCCAGATGCAGCTCTGGGGCGCTTTCGAGCACGCGGGATGGGTGGGGAAGCTGGTCTTCGCCATACTTCTCATGTTCAGTGTGGCCTCCTGGTCCACGATGATTGCGGTCGAGTTGCGCTTCAGACGCAGTTTTGCCGCGTCTCGTTCCTTCCTTGAGATTTTCCGGCGCGGCAAGCGTCTCGCGGACGTGCAGTCGGCCGCCGACCAGAACAAGCACTCCGCCCTCGCCGGCCTCTTCCGCGCGGGCTTCGCCGAGATCGACGCGCAGATCAAACACGCGTCCCCCGGTGCGCCACCGAACACGGTCAAGTCGCTCGACGCCGTCGAGCGTGCGCTCTACCGCGCGATCCGCGTCGAGAGCACGCGCCTTCAGCGCAACGTCCCCTTCCTTGCGACCACGGCCTCGGCGACACCGTTCATCGGGCTGTTCGGAACGGTCTGGGGGATCATGGACGCGTTCCGCGAGATCGGCATGACCGGCAGCACTTCGATCGTCGCGGTCGCCCCCGGCATCAGCGAAGCGCTGATCAACACCGCGGCAGGCCTCTTCGCGGCAATCCCGGCGCTGCTCGCCTACAACCGCTTCTCCCACCTCCTCCGGCTCGCTCGCGGCGAGATGGAGGAGTTCAACCTCGAGTTCCTCAATCTCACCGAGCGGAACTTCACCTGATGCCTGCGCGTAAACGTGGTAACGGACTCGGTGTCCCGGGTATCGGCGAAGCTCCGCCCTGTGTCTTACCAAGGTAGAGACGATGGCATTCAACCCGCGCAACGAAGACGATCTCGGGCCGATGGCCGACATCAACGTGACGCCTCTCGTCGACGTGATGCTCGTGCTGCTCATCATCTTCATGGTCACCGCGCCGCTCATGACGCAGGGCCTCACCGTCGAGCTTCCGACGGCCGAGGGACGGAACTTCGAGACCTCGTCGGCGACGCCCGCGACGATCTCGATCACGCGCGACGGGCGGATTCTCGTCGACGGCGCGCTTGCCAGCGGTGACGACCTCGAGCTAACCCTCGGCACGCTGCTGCGAAGCCGGAAAATCAAGCAGGCGCTTCTCGAGGCCGACACGTCGGTTCCGTACGGAACCGTCATCCGCGTGGTCGATGTCATGAACCGCGCCGGAGTCGAACAACTGGGCATGGTTACTCGGCCGATGGAGGAGAAGGGTGCGCGACGCGGTCGCTGACGTCCTGATCCAGCGACGGGGATTGTCGAGCCGCGAGTCGTCGGGGCTCCTTCCCTCTCTGCTCCTCCACGGGATACTCGTGGCGCTGCTCGTGATCTCCGCGCGCCCCCGACCCTTAGAGCTTCCTCCGCAGGTACTAACGGTTCGTCTATCACCTGCGGCAGCCGGGGCGAAGAGCCGGAACGCGACGACCGTCGCCGCGCCACGGCCGAAACCGGAAACGAAAAAGCCGGAGTCGAAGCCGGCAGCGGAAGAGCCGAAGAAGGCTCCTCCCGCGCTCAAGAACCAGGAGACCCTGTTCGGGCAGGCGGCGAAGCCGAAAGGCCGGGACGAGAAGCCGGCGGCCGTCCCCGCGCAACCTCCGCCGCCCCAGCCGGACAGCCAGGGCGCATCCTTCGCCGAAAGCGGCCAGGGGGGCATCGGGATCATGCCCGGCGTCGGCGCGGCGGGGATCACCGGGCTCGAAGGCGGCAACTTTCCCTACAACTTCTACCTCGAGCGGATGGTGACGCTCATCGGTAACAACTGGGTCCGGCCACAGACCGGGGCGGACATCACGACGGTCGTCTACTTCGTCATTCAGAAGGACGGCTCTATACGCGACGCGGAGATTCGAAAGTCGAGCGGATCGGGCGTGTTCGATCGCGCGTCGCTCCGCGCCGTGATCGAATCGTCACCCCTGCCCCGCCTTCCCGCCGGGTACAGCGGCTCGTACCTCGGCGTCCATCTCACGTTCCACTAGGGAGAACGACCATTCGATGAAGAATCACAGGTTCACGAGAGCGATGCTGATGATCGCGGCCTCGCTCGCGCTTCACGGCGTCGCCGCTGCTCAGACCCAGGTCGGCGTCGACATCTTCGGACGGAGCAGTGCCCAGGCGATGCGGATCGCCGTCCCGTTTCCGAGCCTGACGGCTCCGGTCACGGCCGCCGCGGTCCACGAGCCCTTCTTCTCGCCCCTCACGCGTGCGATCGCCTACACCGAAATCTTCGGCATCGTGGCCCTTCCTCCCGGACAGACCCCTTCACCGGCGGTCGCGAAGGAGGCGGGAGCCCAGCTCTATCTCGACATCACGATCTCGAAGGACGCGGCGAACTATGTCGTCGAGGCCCGGCTCCTCGACACGAACAGCAATTCGACGCAGCTTGCCCGCCGCTACCGCTCGACGCCCGCGGCGCTCACGCGAATCGCAAACACGATCGTCAACGACTTGCTCATCCACTTCACCGGCAAGCCGGGAGTCTTCCTCACCCAGATCGCCTTCGTCTCGACCCGCGACACGACGGGACAGAAGATCAGGGAGATCTACGTGATGGACTGGGACGGCTCGAATCAGCGCCGCATCACCAGCCACAAGACTCTGTCGATCGCGCCATCCTGGTCGCCGGACGGGAATCGGATCGTCTACACGTCGTTTGGTCGCGGCTCGACCGACATGTACACCGTGAGCCGTGAAGGGGGCGTCCGGCAGAAGCTCGAGACCGGCGTTTCGCTGAACAGCTCGCCTGTCTACTCTCCCGACGGAACGAGGATCGCCTTCGTCGGCGCGCTGAAAGGCAACACCGACATCTGGGTGATCGACGCCGACGGAAAGAACCCGCGACGTCTCACGAGCGACAGCTCGATCGAATCGACCCCGGCGTGGAGCACGAATGGGCGTGAGATCTCGTTCACCTCGTCGCGAAGTGGCACGCCGCAGATCTACGTCATGGACGCGGAGGGGACGAGCGTTCGCCGCATCTCGTTCGACGGCGAGTGGAACGACGACGCCGTCTGGTCCCCCGACGGCGAGATGATCGCGTACACGTCCGGCACGAAAGGCTTCTACCAGATCCGGATCATGAACGTCGCGACGCAAAAGACCTGGATCATCGCGGGAACCGGATCGAACGAGCAACCGAGCTGGGCTCCCGACGGACGCTCGCTCGTGTTTCAGTCCAACAGAAGTGGCTCCTGGCAGATCTACCGCGTGAACCCCGATGGCACGGGGCTCACGCAACTCACCAACGCGGGTGAAAACACGTCCCCCGACTGGTCGTGGAAACTGGGCAAGTGACTCCGACGGAGTGCCTGCGCGCTTTTGCTATGATTCGAACATTACAAGGAGAGGTGATCCATGCGTAATTCGCTGCACAAGCTGTTCATCGTCGCAATCGTACTCACCGTGGCTCTGGCATTCGGAGCCTGCAAGAGCACCACGAAAGACGTGAAGGCGCCCGAACCGCCAGCGCCTGTCCAGGACATCGAGCCTTCGGTTCCCGCCACGGTCGACCAGCCGCAGGATTTCGTGCAGGAAGAACCGACCAGCGAAATGCTTCCCGACAACGCCGAGGAGCTCAACCGGATGGCCCAGGAAAAGGGCTGGATTCGCGATGCCTTCTACGAATACGACTCGTCGACCCTGACCGACCAGGCGCGCGAGGCTCTTCAGGCCTCGGCGAGCTGGCTCAAGGGATATCCGCAGTACGGCCTCATCGTCGAGGGACACTGCGACGAGCGCGGCACCGAGCAGTACAACCTCGCGCTCGGCGAGCGTCGTGCCTACGCAGCCAAGGAGTATCTCGTCTCGCTCGGCATCGATGCCGAGCGCGTCAGGACGCAGAGCTTCGGTGAGGAGCGTCCGTTCGACACCGGTTCGACCGAAAGCGCCTTCGCGAAGAACCGTCGCGCGCATCTCGTGATCACGAGGTAGGACCGATGCGCGTCCGGTCATTGTTGGCAGTAGCGGCGCTGGCGCTGGCAACGGGCTGTGTGAGCAGCTCGGACATCGAGCGGCTGCAGGCGCAGGTGTTCGACCTGCAGGACCAGGTTGCGCAGCTCAAGCGCAGCTCGAGCACCGAGGTCCAGCAGGTCAACCAGAAGATGGCGAAGCAGACCGAAGACCTGCTCAAGTCGTACGCCGACCTCACGGCGCGAGTCGGTGAGGGCGACGAGAAGATGCAGAGCACGGTCGGCCAGATCGAGCAGACCAACTACCGCCTCGACCGGCTCGCACAGCAGCTCACCCAGATTCAGAGTGAGCTGAGTGCAATGAAGGCGTCGCGGGGAGGCGCACCTCCCCCCGTCTCGGAGCTTCCACCACCGCTCGGCGGAACACCGGCCGAGGGCTCCGTCGTCGTCGATGCGGAGCCCTCGGATGACCCGATCGAGATCTATCAGTCGGCCTACCGGGACTACCAGCGAGGCAACTACGACCTCGCCCGACAGGGCTTCGACGAGTTCGTCAGGGCCAACCCGCAGTCCGACCTCGCCGACAACGCCATGTACTGGATCGGCGAGACCTACTTCGCGCAGAAGAAACATCGCGACGCGATCGCGTTGTTCGACCGGGTGATCAACGAATACCCCAGATCGGACAAGGTCTCTGCCGCGCTTCTGAAGAAGGGGCTCGCCTACATCGAGATGGGAGAAAAGGCGCAGGGGATCGTTCAGCTGCAGTACGTGATCCACGAGCATCCGGCCTCCCGAGAGGCCACGCTCGCCCGCCAGCGCCTCCAGGCGATGGGTATCGAAACTCGTTGATGTGAAATAGCTTCGCCCGACCTGCTGTTAGTCGGGCGGATTCAGGAAAGTCTCATCCGGAAGGGATTCAAGGAGAAGGAATGGCAAACACGAAGTCGGCCGAGAAGAGGAACCGCCAGTCGGAGAAGCGCCGCGTGAGCAACCGCCCCGTGAAGTCGCGCCTGAAGACGACCCTCAAGACGTCGAGGGCGGCAGTCAAGGAAACGAAGGGCGATGCAGCGAAGGCGATTCTCGCAGGAGGCTTCTCCGAGATCGACAAGGCCGCAAAGAAGGGCGTCATCAAGAAGAACACCGCGAACCGCTACAAGTCGCGCCTCGCCAAGGCAGCCAAAGACAAAGCCGCCGCGAAGTAACGACAGGCCGTCGTAGAACGAACGCCGCGCGAAAGCGCGGCGTTTGCGTTAGGAGGCGAGAGGCGAAGGGCGATGAGCAGGCCTGGAGGAACCGGAAGGCGAGAGACGCGAACAGAGTGAATTGAGCTCGTCTCTGACTCTGCTCCCTGTCTCGCTCCACCTTCCTGTGCAGGCGGCCCGAAACTGGTCTCGACTCTGCTTACTGATCGCCTCTCGCCTGCCTCTCAGAACCCTTCCAGCAGACTGCTCACGAGCGACTCGGCGAAGCGCACGGCGATGTCGTTGATCGCCTGCGTTTCCTGGTCGAACGTCGCCCCGGAGTCGGGATTGATCGGATAGCTGTCCGTGAAGTAGTACTGCTCGTTCTTCCAGAGCACAACGTCTTCCGTGCGATGGTCGAGCAACTCGATCGACGCACGAACGGTCAGCTGGTACTGCGTCGCGCGCCCCTGCTCGTCGAAGGCGACCGGGTTGATGCCGAACGAGGTGATCGCTCCCTTCACGATCAGGTCGGCGCCTGCCGCCTCGGAGACGAGTCGCAGTCCGCTGCGGGAGACCATCTCTTCCGCGACCGCGCGCGTCACCCGCTGCTCCAGCTCCACTCGGGTCGTTCGGTTGGCGAAGGTCGGGATCTGCACCGTCGTCGCATCCGCCGGCAGGAAGTTCCCCTTTCCCATGAGCGCGTAGCCGCATCCGGAAAGGATCAGAATCAGCGCTAGCAACATCTTCCGCATCACTTCACCACCAGATTGACGAGCCGCCCGGGCACGTGGATGGTTTTCACGATCGTCTTTCCATCGAGATACGGCGCGACTTTAACGTTGTTCTTCGCCGCTTCGATCACGGCGGCGTCCTGCGCTCCAGCTTCGACCTCGAACTCCCCTCGAAGCTTCCCGTTCACCTGAACCACGATGGTGACGAAGTCCTCCTTCGCCAGTTCGGGATCGGCGACCGGCCAGGACGACGCGACGAGCATCGACTCGTGTCCCAGCGTCTCCCACCATTCTTCCGTGAGGTGCGGCGCGAACGGGTGAAGCAGCTGCAGCAACGTCTCGAAGCAGGCGATCGCCGTCTCCCGGGACGTGCCGCCCTGCGAGAGATAGTCGCCGATCTCGTTCGAGTACTCCATCATCGCGGAGATCGCGGTGTTGAAGTTGAAGCGCTCGATGCGCGAGGTGACCCCCGCGATCGTCTGGTGACGCCTCCGCTGGAGCTTCGTCTCGGGCACGCCGTCGGAAGCGTTGCCGGCGCTCATCGCGAGAATCTTCTCGCCGTAGTTCCAGACACGGTTGAGGAAGCGGTACTGGCCGATGATCGCCTGATCGTCCCACGCCGCCTCGTCCTGTGGCGGCGCGATGAAGAGCGTGTAGACGCGCTCGGTGTCGGCCCCGAAGCGCTCGATCAGCTCGTCGGGCGGCACCACGTTGAACTGCGACTTCGACATCTTCGCGACCTCGGCGACGAGCAACTCTCCCGTCGTCGTTCGGTACGGAACGCCGTCGCGGTGCTCGACCTCCGCCAGCGGAACCCACGAGAGGTTCTTCGAGGGATCGCGGTACCCCTCTTTCGTGATCATCCCCTGGTTGAAGAGCCGCCGGAACGGCTCCTCGAAGCTGACGAGGCCGAGGTCGTGGAGGACACGGGTGATGAAGCGCGCGTAGAGCAGGTGGAGGATCGCGTGCTCGACGCCACCGATGTACTGGTCGACCGGAAGCCAGCGATTCACGACTGCCGAGTCGAAGATCCGGGAGCTGTCGTTAGGCGTGACGAAGCGTGCGAAGTACCACGACGAGTCGACGAACGTGTCCATCGTGTCGGTCTCGCGCCGCGCGGCGGCCCCGCATTTCGGGCAAGGAGTCTCGACGAACGATTTCGCCTTCGCGAGCGGATTGCCCTCGCGTCCGGTGAACGGCACGTCGAGTGGAAGCTGTACGGGAAGCTGCTCCTCGGGGACCGGAACGAGGCCGCAGGCATCGCAGTAGACGATCGGAATCGGCGTGCCCCAGTAGCGCTGGCGCGAGATGAGCCAGTCGCGTAGACGGTAGCGCACGGTGCGCCGCCCGATACCGCGGCTCTCGATCTCCGCTGCGATCGTCTCGATCGCCTGCGGTGTCGCGAGCCCGGTGATCGAACCGGAGTTCACCGACACCCCCGCTTCCTTGTCGCCCCAGGCTTCCTCGAGTTCGGCCTCGACGGGAACCGGGCCCTGCGCTGGAGCCACGACGACGCGCAGCGGCAGCCCGAACTGCTTCGCGAACTCGAAGTCGCGTTGATCGTGCGCGGGAACCGACATGATCGCGCCCGTGCCGTACTGCGGCAGAACGAAGTTGCCGAGCCAGATAGGGATCTCTTCGTTCGTGAACGGGTTCACCGCGAACGAGCCGGTGAAGCGGCCTTCCTTGCCGGCAGTCTCCGCCTGGCGCTCGAGGTTCGACTGATTGCGGACGTGCGTGATCCACGTCTCAATCGCCGCGCGATCGGGATGATCGGCGATGAGCGCGGCGACGTCGGGATGCTCGGGAGCGAGCACCATGAAGGTCGCGCCGTAGATCGTGTCGGGACGTGTCGTGAAGACCGTGATCGACTTCCCTAACTTCGGGATCGCGAACTGCACATCGGCGCCGACCGATCGTCCGATCCAGTTGCGCTGCTGAAGCCGGACCTGCTCCGGCCACTCGGTGAGCTGGTCGAGCCCCGCGTCGAGCCGATCGGCGAACTCCGTGATCCGGAGGAACCACTGCTCGAGCTCCTTCTGCTCGACCTCGTGTTTGCAGCGCTCGCAGCGGCCTTCGCGCACCTGCTCGTTTGCGAGCACCGTGAGGCACGACGGGCACCAGTTCACGGGCGACTTCGCGCGGTACGCGAGCCCTTGCTCGAACATCTTCACGAAGAGCCACTGATTCCATCGGTAGTAGCCCGAATCGCACGAGGCGAGCTCCTTCGACCAGTCGTAGAGGATGCCCCACGCGTCGAACTGGCGCTTCATGCGCGCGATGTTGGCGACGGTCCACTCGCGAGGGTGGATCCCGTTCTTGATCGCGGCATTCTCGGCAGGAAGCCCGAAGGCGTCCCAGCCCATCGGGTTCAGGACGCTCAGGCCCTTCATCCGGAGATAGCGAAATAGCGCGTCACCAAGGATGTAGTTCCGCCCGTGGCCGACGTGAAGGTCGCCCGACGGATACGGGAACATGTTGAGCATGTAGTACTTCTCGCCCGGCTTCGAGACGTCGATCTCCGCGACCCGCGTCTCTCTCCAGCGTTTCTGCCACTTCGTTTCAATCGTCTTGGGTTCGTAGGACATTCGATCGTCTCGGCGGGCGGCCTCGCGGCCGCCGGGGAAAATGAGGCCGGAAGTATAGCGGATGGAAAGCGCAGGGTGCGGGGCGAGCGACGAGATCGGATTCGGCTCCGCTCCTCGCTACTTCTCTCCTGCCATTGTTTCGAGCTTGTCCTTGATCGCGTCGCTCCCACCGTCCTGCATGATCCTGCCCAGCGTGCCGGGCAGCTCCTTCGAGAGCGATCCTCGAAGGCGCCCGTAGGTCACGCCGTCCTTGTCCGACGCGAGGACGACCAGATCGGCGACGGAGTCGCCCGACGTGCGGATCAGAACCATCCCTGATCGATCCTCGGCACGATATCGAAGCGACGGTTCCCAGCCTCTGACCGGCATGAGGGTCAGGTCGAGCCTGGGCGCGGCCGCCGCCGTCTTCGGCGCAAGCTCGTATACCGCGATCTCGAACGACGTCACGCGAGAGCCCGGCAGCGAGATGTCGGAGCCTGCCCGCGCGCCAAGCACTGTGCGCACGACGGCCATCGTGACCGGGCCCGCGTAGACCTCGAACGCTTCCCGCGGCTCCGAACCCGTCTGTCGCGCGATCTCCGCTCGCACCGCGGGCGCGCTGAAGTTCGTGGCGCAGCCGGAGAGCAACACCAGGACAGTCCCACTCATGAGAATCGCTGTACGTACTCGTGTCATCAGGTCCGGCCTCCCTTGACCGATGTCGGCAGCATAGCCCACGCCGCGGCGAGCGGAGGAACGCAGGCATTCCGGCTCGATTTTGAGCCCTCGTCGTCATCGACTCCCGAGCGCGTTCGGATGCGTAGTTTCCACGTGAGATCCAATCCCACGTGCGTGGAAAGCACGCTGTCTGCGGCTTCGGGCGAGGGCTAGAGTGACGGCAGGCCGCGTTGTCGTGTCGAGGCGACGGCCACGGCAGGACACAAGTCACGACGCCGAAGGGAGCAGCCGATGAAGAACCCGGATGAGGCAGGAACCGACGACGTTGCCCGCGAACACGATCGCCAGACGTCCGCGCGAGAAGATCTTCGAGACAAAGTCGATCAGAAGGTGGGCAAATCGATCGAGCGCGAGACCGATCTGACCGCGCCCGAAGAGCGGGCGCAGGTCAAGTCGATGGCGACCGAGCTGAAAGCAAAGTCGGTGAACGAAATCAGGCGATCCGAACGGGAGCTCGACAGCGGCCGCCGGCTGAAGCGTATCTACCAGTTCGTCAGTTACGCGTTCTTCCTGATTTATGGCCTGATCGGGTTGATGATCGCCCTCGAGCTCGTCGGAGCGCGCGACTCGTCGGGATTCATGCAGTTCATGCGCGCCGTGACCACGCCGTTGCTCGCGCCGTTCCGCAGTGTCGTGGCCGATCCGTCGGTAGGAAGCTCCCAGCTGATGCTTTCGTTCGTCCTGGCGCTGATCGTTTACGCACTGATACATCTGGCCATCAAGGGCATCTTCCGAATCATGATCCGGCGCGACGGCTCGGACCTCTGATCGCGCTCTCCTCCGCTCAAGGATCTCCGCGCCCCCCCGCATCTATCGCGGCGTTGCGCGAACGGCCACTGCGTTCAGCCCGGATCGCAGCCTGCCGAGCTGCGTGCGCGCGGGTACGCTGGTCGATCCAGCCCTGTTACGCCGCACCAGTTGACCTCCGAGCGCGACTCCTTCACCATCCACGTCACCACAAGACAACCAACGAACGAGGTCGAGCGCGGCGCCCTGCTGCTCCGGGCTGCGTGACATCCGACCGAAACGCGTCAGGAGACGAACGATGAGCGATGCAGCACTCAGGAACCGACCCGCCTGGAAAGCACTCGAGTCCCACAGCGCTTCGATGCGCGCAAAGCACATCCGCGACCTCTTTGCGGAGGATTCGAAGCGCGGAGAGCGTTTCACCGCCGAAGCGGCCGGGCTGTTCCTCGACTACTCGAAGCATCGCATCACGGACGAGACGCTAAAACTGCTCGTCGCGCTCGCGGAAGAATGCGGCCTGAAGTCGAGCATCGACGCGATGTTTCGCGGCGACAAGATCAACGTCACCGAGAACCGCGCCGTCCTCCACGTCGCGCTGCGCGCGCCGAAGAGCGAGAAGATCGTCGTCGACGGCGCCGACGTCGTGCCCGACGTACACAAGGTCCTCGACCAGATGTCGGCATTCGCCGATCGCGTTCGCAGTGGCGAATGGAAAGGGCACACCGGCAAGCGCATCCGCAACATCGTGAACATCGGCATCGGCGGCTCGGACCTCGGACCGGTGATGGCGTACGAAGCGATGCGCTCTTTCAGCGCGCGCGACCTGAATCTCCGATTCGTCTCGAACGTCGACGGCACCGACTTCGCCGAAGCGACGATCGACCTCGACCCCGCGGAGACGCTTTTCATCGTCTCGTCGAAGACGTTCACGACCCTCGAGACGATGACGAATGCGCGCACGGCGCGCGACTGGAGCCTGGCGACACTCAAGGACGAGAGCGCCGTGGCGAAGCACTTCGTTGCCGTTTCGACGAATGCGACCGAGGTGACGAAGTTCGGGATCGACATCGCGAACATGTTCGGCTTCTGGGACTGGGTCGGCGGGCGCTACTCGATGGACTCGGCGATCGGCCTGTCGACGATGCTCGCCGTCGGGCCTGACAACTTCCGAAAGATGCTCGCCGGCTTCCGCGCGATGGACGAGCACTTCCGCAGCGCGCCGTTCGGAAAGAACCTGCCGGTACTGATGGGTCTCCTCTCCGTCTGGTACAACAATTTCTTCGACGCGCAGACCGTCGCGGTGCTTCCGTACGACCAGTATCTGAAGCGCTTCCCCGCCTACCTCCAGCAGCTGACGATGGAGTCGAACGGCAAGCGCGTCACCCTCGATGGCAAGGTCGTCGACTACCAGACGGGACCGATCTTCTGGGGCGAGCCCGGTACGAACGGCCAGCACTCGTTCTACCAGCTGATTCACCAGGGAACGAAGCTGATCCCCTGCGATTTCATCGCCTTCGTCGAGCCGATCAACAACGTCGGCCGCCATCACGACATCCTGATCGCGAACGTCTTCGCGCAGGCAGAGGCGCTGGCGTTCGGCAAGACCGAGCAGCAACTTCGGGCCGAAAAGACGCCCGAACCGCTCGTCGCCCACAAGACCTTCGAAGGCAACCGCCCTTCGAACACGATCCTGGGCGAGCGCCTGACCCCCGAAGCGCTCGGCGCGCTGATCGCTCTCTACGAGCACAGCGTTTTCACGCAGGGCGCGATCTGGAACATCGGCTCGTTCGACCAGTGGGGCGTCGAGCTCGGCAAGGTTCTCGCGCAGAAAATCGTCCCCGAGCTCGAAAGCGCTGCCGCGCCCGATCTCGCCCACGACAGCTCCACGAACGCACTCATTCGCCGCTATCGGAAGGGTCGGGGGCGTTAGGCCCGGCCGGCCGTTCCATGGCCTTTGCCAGAACGGCCGGCGAAACGCCAGCGGTACAGCCAGCCGGAGCCCAGCGCTCCGGGGGACGGCCGGAGGCCAGCGTTCCTCGAGTGAGAGCGACTTGCGACGCGCGCCTCTACCCCTCGTAGACGAAGGTGACCGGACCGTCGTTCTCGAGTGAGACGATCATCATCTCCCGAAAGACGCCTGTCCGGACCGGGATCCCCGTTGTTCCGAGCTCACGAACGAAGCTCTCGAACTTCCGCTTCGCCTCTCCGGGCTCCTCCGCGCCGTCGAAGCTGGGGCGCCGGCCGCGCTCGATCGACCCGGCCAGCGTGAACTGCGAGACCGCGAGGATCGCCCCTCCTGCAGCGGCCACGTCCAGGTTCATCTTCCCTTCGGCATCCGAGAAGATCCGCAGCTCGCGAAGCTTCTTCGCCGCGGCGGACATCGCCTCGTCGGAGTCACCCTTCTCCACCCCCGCGAGGACGAGCATCCCCGGGCCGATCTCGGCGACGGTCGCTCCCGACACCTCGACGCTCGCCCGTCGCACCCTCTGCACCACACAGCGCATCGTTCTACTCCTCGTAGATTCTTCGGAAATCCGGTTCCGTTCGTTTAGAATCTGCCCCACACGCCGGTCACGCTTCCATCCGAGGCGTCAACCGCGCGCGGCCGCCCCACGGCAAACCGCGCCGCTGAATACTACCCAGCCCGGAGGCGGCCCGCGAGGCCGGATCGGGCGTGACCGATCAAGGAGACGCGATGGTAAACAAAGTCATTCTCGTAGGCAGGCTTGGAAAAGACCCCGAAGTTCGTTCGACGCCGTCGGGGCAGACGGTTGCCGAGTTCACGATGGCAACCGACGAGAAGTACACCGACAAGAGCGGCAACAAGGTGGAGCGCACCGAGTGGCACAACGTGCAGGCCTGGGGACGCCTCGGCGAGATCTGCGGCCAGTACCTGCGCAAGGGCAAGCTCATCTACATCGAGGGCCGGATTCAGACCGATTCCTGGGACGACAAGGAGACCGGTCAGAAGCGCTACAAGACCCGGATCACTGCAAACGAGATGAAGATGCTCGGCTCGCGCGGCGAAGGCGAGTCAGGCGGCTCTGAGGGCGGCGGCAGCTACAGCAAGCCGCAGCGCGCGAACGAGCCCGCGCGGGTCGCCGACGGCGGCGACGACGACGACGTTCCGTTCTAGAAGCTCGAGGATCGGGAATCCCGCGGGGGCACGGCGCATGCCGTGCCCCTTTTCGTCTTTGCAGGATCTCTCACTTCTTCATTCCGAATTCTTCAGTCGACATTCCGGTGTTGGAACCGCCGAGAGACCGAAACGTCGAGAGAAGAATGGGGAATGAGGAAAGGAGAAATGAGACCCATTGCGCGGCGGCGAAGTTGTTACGTCCACTCCTGACGCCCGTCCCCGCCTCCGCGTCCGCGGTCGTCGTCCGCCTCGAGCGCCATCCGCCCCGCGAATTCGTTCATCGCGGCGCTCACTCGCTCGAAGCTGTCTCGTACGTGCGTCTTCGACGACTGGAGCCGCGCGCATTCCGCCACGAACCGCTCGCCACGCGATGCGGCCTCGTCCAGGCGCGCGGTGAAGTCGCCGTCGGCGGACGCTGCCTGGTCGAGGGCCGCGCAGATGGCTGGCGCCTCCTCGACACGGCTGCAGAAGAGGACGAGGTCGTTCCCCGCGGCGACCGACCGCACCGCGATCTCCCCTGCCGGCGCGAGCCCCGACACCGCGTGCATCTCCATGTCGTCGGTGATTGCCAGCCCTTCGTAGCCGATGCTCTGCCTCAGCAGAGTCGTCGAGATCGCCACGCTGAGCGTTCCCGGGAGCCCACTCGGATCGATGCGCGGGTAGACGCCGTGACTCACCATCACCGACGGAGCGAGCGAGGCAAGGCGGCGATAGGGCATCAGATCGAGCGCTTCGAGATCCGCCAGCGTCATGTCGACCACCGAGGCGCCGTAATGCGGATCAGTCCCCGAAAGCCCGAGTCCCGGGAAGTGTTTGATGCACGATGCGACTCCCGCCTCCGCCATCCCTTCGATGAATTGCGCGGAGCGCAGTGCGACCATCTCCGGATCGTTCCCGAAGCAGCGTCGTGCCAGGCTCGGAGAAAGGCCGTCGCGCCAGAGATCGACGACCGGCGCGAGGTTCACCTCGATCGAAAAGTGATCGAGCAGCCGTCCGATCGCCACACCGAAGGCGCGCAGAATTTCCGGGTCTCCGCACGCCATGAAATCGGATGCGCCCGGAATCCCCGGCACGAGCGCGCGAAGCCTGTCGACGCGCCCTCCCTCCTCGTCGATCATGAAGAGCGGCGGCCTCGGCGCGGCAGCCCGTACCGCGCCAATGAGATCGTGAAGCTGTGGGGCGCTCTCCACGTTACGCGCGAACAGGACGACGGCGAAAGGCGCGCACTCCTCGAGCACGCGGCGCTCGACGTCCGTCAGCCGCGTTCCCGTTAGGCCGATGCCGAGGACCGCGCCTGCGGCCCTACGACTGGAATCGCCTCTTCCACTCATGGATCTTGTTCAGCGCCTCCACCGGCGTCAGGGTGTCGACGGAGAGCCCTCGTAGCTCGCCAAGGACACCGCGATCGTCGGGCCCGAAAAGTGTGAGCTGCAGTCCGGTGCCGGGCGATGGCGCGTCGCCTTTCCTCGTCGCCTCGACCACGTCGACTTCCTTCGCTTCCAGCGTCTTCAGGATCTCCTCGGCCCGGTGCACGACCGAGCCGGGGATTCCCGCCAGCTTTGCGACATGGATTCCGTAGCTCTTGTCCGCGGCGCCCTCGACGACCTTCCTGAGGAAGATAATCTGGTCGTTCCACTCCTTGACCGCAACGTTGTAGTTGCAGACGCGCGCGTTGGAGTCGGCGAGGTCGGTGAGCTCGTGATAGTGCGTCGCGAACAGCGTCACCGCGCCGCGGCCCGTGTCGTGCAGAAATTCGACGATCGCCCAGGCCAGTGAGAGGCCGTCGAAGGTCGCGGTGCCGCGTCCCACTTCGTCGAGGATCACGAGCGAGCGGTCGGTCGCGTTGTTCAGGATGTTCGCGGTCTCGTGCATCTCCACCATGAAAGTCGACTCGCCGCGCGCAAGGTTGTCCGACGCACCGACACGGGTGAAGACGCGATCGAAGACACCGAGGCGCGCGCGCGTCGCGGGCACGAAGCTCCCCGCCTGGTTGAGGAGAACGAGCAGCGCGACCTGCCGAAGGTAGGTCGACTTTCCGCCCATGTTCGGGCCGGTGATGATCTGGAT
>JBPPMG010000481.1:0-3648 GCA_051305935.1 Thermoanaerobaculia bacterium | reverse complement strand
CTCGAGGCGGTGACGCCGGACGGAGCGATTCACTACCACGCGGATCACCTCGGGACGCCGCGCCTTCTGACGGACGGATCGGGCGACCGGATCGCCGAGCACGACTACCTGCCGTTCGGTGAAGAGCTCTCGGAGGCCGGGGATGAACGACTGAAGTTTACGGGGCACGAGCGCGACCAGGGAGCCGCGGACTGGGCGGACCTCGACTACATGCATGCCCGGTACTACAACCCCAATTTGGGTCGGTTTCTCAGCGTGGATCCGGTCCTGCAGATCAAGCGGGCGATGGCCGACCCTCAGGGCTGGAATCGCTATGCGTACGTCAGAAACAACCCACTGAGTTCCGTGGATCGCGACGGGAAGGTCGACGAATATGCCTACGAGCGACGGCTAATGGAGGAGCAGCTCGCCGTCCGTCAAGGGGGGATGACGTCAGACCAGTACCGACAAAACAATGAGGGGCGCGCCGGTGCGGCCGTACTTGGAGCAGCGCCGTACGCACTCCCCCTGGCTTTCGAGGCGGCTGGCCAGTTCACGTTACGACAGTTGGTCAGATTCGAGCTTTGGAAGGCGTCAGTAGGTGGAGGCGCCGCGGTCACGGCGGATGGGTTGAGACGTGCCGCAGAAGGTGGTGGGCCCACCGTTCAGATCGTGACTAACCTTACACGCGCCCCGCAGGAGGGTCGCGCATTGTCTGCCGCAGCGGGCGAAGGAGCAACAGCGCTTACGAATGCTGCACGGGGTGGCGAAGGCGCGCGGACGTTCGCAGCAAATATACCGCAAGCCCTGCTGAATGGCCTTCAGCAGGCTGGTCTACTCGAAGTTCGCAAGACGATGATGAACGGAGCTACAGGGACAGAGTATCGCTTTGCACCAGCAGCATCAGTGTACGTCGTGAGGTTCTTTCGAGATATCACCGACAAGTAGCTCTGCGGGAGCACTGAGGCATCTATGAAGTGGTGTTGCGCAGCATTCGAGAATCACTATCAGATGGCCGGGGAGCGAAGTATTGCTGTTCTTATTGACGAGAACTCTGAGAAGCAGCCTGAGTTCCTACTTCAAGCAAGAGCTTTCGATCGTGACCATGAGCCGGTCATCAATATTTCCGTGCCAATGAGTCTCGTAATCGAGGCTGGGCTACAGTTCTGTCCCTGGTGTGGCGTATCGCTCCGGAAGTGGTACAGCAAACATGCTCGTGAGCTCATTCGGCCAGGTCTCAAAATCGATCGCGGATATTGACTTCGTCCGTGGAACCGAAATTCGTGTCGGGTTCGGAAACTCAACTTGCCCACGGATGGCTCGATGAGCGACGAAGAGAAAGACATCCCGATCTACGGCCCGATACTGAAGATCGGGTTGTACGATCCGATCGATGCCCCCGACCCCCTTTGTTGGAGTCCTGCAAACGAGGAAGCGGCGGAACTGAGCGCAGCGCTCGAAGCGTGCAAGCAGGTTCTCGAGCTATCAGGACTGGTTGTTCCTGACAAGGAATGCTCGCGTGTGTATACGTTACTTGCTACTCCCGTTTTCAGTCTTGCTGAACACACTCTCCGGCTTCATGCCTTGCTTGGGCAACTCTATCGTTCCAATTGGCCGCCTACAGATCAGAGGCTCTTCGTCGTGTTGCGGCGTGAGCTTAAGAAGATGGTCAAGGGTCCCCTGAAGAAGCATCGGGACAAGCGAAGTGCACATCATGATCCTGATGGTTTCCACCCGCACGCAGAACTCCCAAGCATTCAGCCGCAACTCGTTCTCGAACCTCTCGGACACTGCTTGGCTCTTCTAATTCTGTCCTTGAATCACGAAGCCGTCTTTCAATACCAACGTGTACCTGACCCCGCGAAACCGAACGAAATCCAAGTCACGCTGCAGTACCCGGTGGCAACCCTGCTCCGGTTCGAGCCTGATAGAGCACCCGTGATGATCTCGTTTCAGTTAGCGTCCGATCTCCGACATGAGTCGTCGTCGGTCATCAAGCGTACGACCGAGGCATACAACTCAATGGCGGTCGTTTCTGCGCCTCAGCTTCCTAAGCTCGTCTACCTCGAGCGCCCGTTCGCGACCTTGAAGAGCGAAACGCTCAACGACGAATAACGACGGCGCCTTTGCTGCCTTCGTCGTTAGTCGCGTACTCCGGCGAGCGAGTTGATGAGCCGGATGACGGCGCGCTGATCTTTCTCGGGGAGCTCGGTGACCTGCTGAAACTTCTTCCAGAGCCGGCGGGTCTCGGGGTCCTCGGTGCGCGAGTCGGGTTTGACGCGTTTGATGCCGAGCAACTCGTCGGAAGTCGCGCGAAGGGAGTTCGCCCGAAAGCAATCTCGAGGCAGGACACGGCCCGGCGCGTCATCCCCGGCGCCTCGGTGAGGCGAAAACTGGTCGGTTCGAGATTTCGTGCCCGGAAGCGGCGCGCCAGCACCCGCCGATTGCGCCGATGACAGCGTCCCTCGCGATCCGTTACACTGCGCTCGCTATGGCCGTCGACAAGGAACTGCTCGAGATTCTCGCCTGCCCCATCTGCAAGGAGCCGGTCGATACGATCGCTCTCTCCGACGGGCGCCGCACCGAAGTGCGCGACAAGTACCGCGAGAAGTTTCGCGGCGAGGAGCCGGTGGTCGACGAGGGGCTCCGCTGCCGCAAGTGCGGCCGCATCTACCCGGTCGTCAGCGACATTCCGGTGATGCTGGTGGACGAGGCCTTCGAAGAGGCCTGATCCGCCGTGTTCGCCGAGGCCCGGACTCTCTTCGCTGGGCTGCCGCCGGCCGTTCGCGCGGCCGTGGTCTTCTATCTTCTCCATCTCTTCTTCCAGCCGAAGATCGCGGCGTCGCAGATCGCGCTCAGTCTTGCGCTCATCGCGTTTTTCTACGCGCTCGCGCGCCGGCAGATCACGCTCGCCTGGAGCCCGCTCTACCCGGCGCTGCTGATCTACGTCGCGGGATCGCTCGCCTCCGCGCTCCTCGCGCCCGAGCCGCTCGCGTCGCTCGTGGAGCTCGGCGAGCCGCTCGCGTTCGCGACGCTGGCGCTCGGGCTTTCGCTCTACGCGCGTGAGCCGCGCCTCGTGAACTGGGGATTCGGCGCGCTCTGCGCGATGGCCGCGTTCCGCTCCGCGCAGGGATTCGTGCAGTACGCGACGATCGGGCACGAAGGGCTCGAGCACCGGATCACCGGCGGAACGACGCACGTGATGACCTACTCGGGGATCCTGCTGCCGATCGCGCTGGTGACGCTCGCGCTCGCGGTCGATCGAAGGCGCTGGTGGCAGATCGCGATGGCGGTGGTGACGTTCGCCGCGATCGGGCTGACCTTCACGCGCAGCGCGTGGCTCGGCTACGCGGCCGGCGCCGCGGCGATCGTGCTCGTCCGGAGGAGGCGCTGGGTTCCGGCGCTGGCGGCGCTCGCCATCGTCGCGATCACGCTCAGCCCGATGGCGTTCTTCGGCCGGCTCGTGTCGAGCTTCGATCCGCAGAAGTCGTCGAACCTCGACCGGATCCGAATGGCTCAGGCGGGGGTGGAGATCATCGCCGATCACCCGCTCTTCGGCATCGGTCCGGGCAATATCAAGGAGACCTACCCCCTGTACCGCCTTCCCGACGCGCCGCGGTTCCGGATTCCGCACCTGCACAGCAATCCGGTGCAGATCTGGGCCGAGCG
>JBPPMG010000470.1:0-13331 GCA_051305935.1 Thermoanaerobaculia bacterium | reverse complement strand
GGCCACTGGTCGCCTTCGGCGACGCGCAGGCAGGAGTGCCTGCGCCACATTCATCCTCGCAGCCGCACGAATCGCACGCGCTCTCCCGGCACGAGTTGCGCGAGCTTCCAGAGCTCGCGGCGCGGCAGCGTCAGAGGTTGAAGGTATCCGCCGGTGATCGGATGATCCGGGCCCATCACGACGAGCTCGCCTCCCGGATGCCACTGCACCGATCCGAAACGCATTCCGCACGACGGCAGCAGCGCGGGCAGCGTTGCGGGTGGCGCGCCTGACTCCAGCCTAACTCCAGCGCGATCGAGCGAAGGGGTTACGGTCCACTCCCGATCGAAGAGATGCTCGAGGAGCCCCGCGTCGATCGGGTGCGGTCCCGGGAACGCGGCGAGCTGGACGCGATTGCCAGACTGCGGCGGCGAGAGAGGGCGCCGCATCGCTTCTTCTCCCGCGCACGCCAGCAGATCGCCTCGATCGGCGCGACGCGGGCGCGCGCTCCATCGCGGCGACGAGTCGAAGACGCCTCCCCTCACGGCGACGACGACTCGCATCCCGCCTCGGATCACGCCGACATCGAGCACGGCCCCGCGCGTGACGTCGATCATCGTCCGCATCGGCACCCGCGCACCGTCGAGCGTCGCAGCCGCCTCTGCGCCGGCGATGGCGATCGCCGTCCCTTGCATGAAGCGAAGGCGCGGTCCCGTCCCCGCACATTCGAGCAGCGTCGCGCCATCGCGATTCGCGACGAGGCGATTCGCGAGCCGCATCGCCGGCGCGTCGAATGCGCCTCCGGGCGCGAGCCCGTAGACGAGGCGCTCCTCGTCGGCATCCCCTGTGATCAGCGTGACCAGACCCGGCGCCAACACCTCGGCGATCGGCTCCGCTTCGTCTGCTCCGCGACCTTGCGTTCGGACCGGCTCGACTGCGAACCTGCCGTCTCGAATTCGGACGATGTCTCCCGCGGCGATGAGATTCGGCCGCGCTGCATGCGGGTCCCAAAGCGACGCGCCGGTGCGCCCGAGGAGGTTCCACCCTCCTGGGCTCTCGCCGGGGTAGAAGCCCGCCATTGCGCCAGCGATACCGAACGACCCAGCGGGAACGCGTGGCCGCGCCACGGACAGCCGTGGCAGCGACCACTCGCCGGGCCAGCCCTCGAGGTATGCGAATCCGGGAAGAAACCCTAGATAACGCGCGCGAAGCTCGAGCGCGACGATGCGCCTGAGCAGCTGGTCGCGAGTGAGGTACGCCCGCTCTAGCAGCAGCGAAAGCTCGGGGGCGTACTCCGCGGAGAAATCGACCTCGAGCTCGTGTTCGCCGACGGCCGCCGCTTCGCGCCGAGCGATGCCGCGCGCGAGGAGCGATTCGATCGCCGCCCGAATCGGGACGACGTCGCGGTTCGCGCGAGCCAGCATCAGCAGCGACGCATGACCGGTAATCGTCGCCGCGACACCGTCGATCGCGCGCGCCGCATCCGCAAGCCCATGGAGCTCATCGAAGCCGATCGTGTCGAACGAGACGAGCAGCCCGTCGTCGGCCGAGGGCAGGAATTCCGGTCCGCGCACCCGATCATCTTAGGCGAGGGATCGTCTTCCGTCCGGTATCATGACTCACGGACGCGTCCAGGAAGCCAACCCGCCAGGACGCAGGGAGGCCCGTAATGCCGAAGATGCCGAAGCCCTCGTACCAGTCGCCCGAAGCGCAGCTCACCGCGATCGCGAAGCAGGCGATGACCGAGTACGGGCTCCTTTACGCGTTTCCCGCGGACATGGTCCGCGAGCTGAACCAGATCAACGGCCCGCTCGACGCGAAAGACAGCGACATCCGCGATCTGCGCGACCTCGCCTGGTGCTCCATCGACAACGACGACAGCCGCGACCTCGACCAGCTCAGCGTCTCGCAGCCGGTGTCCAAGGACGTGACGCGCATCCTCATCGCGATCGCCGACGTCGACTCGCACGTCCGCAAGGGAAGCAAAGTCGACGGCCGCGCGAAGCACAACACGACGAGCGTCTACTGCCCGACGGTGATCTTCAACATGCTGCCCGAGAAACTTTCCTACGGGCTCACCTCGCTGAACGAGGGCGAGGACCGGCTCGCGATGGTGACCGACATGGAGATCGGTCGCGGCGGCGTGGTCCGCGCGTCGTCGCACTACCGTGCGCGCGTGCGAAACAAGGCGAAGCTGACCTACTCGGGCGTCGGCGCGTGGCTCGAGGGACGCGGGCCGGTGCCGGAGAAGGCCGTCGCCGCGGGCCTCGAAGAGCAGCTGCAAATTCAGGACAAGGTGGCGCAGAAGCTGCGTGCGCGACGCGAAGAGGAAGGGGCGCTCGCTCTCCAGACGATCGAGGCGCGTGCCGTCCTGGCCAACGGCCGTGTCGTCGACCTTGAAGCATCCCGCAAGACCCGCGCACACGAAATCATCGAAGACTTCATGATCGCCACGAATGGCTCGGCGGCGCGCTTCCTTACCTCCAAAGGCTTTCCCACCTTCCGCCGCATCGTGCGCGAGCCGGAGCGCTGGCTGCGCATCGTGGCGCTCGCACGCGACCTGAAGGAGCGACTTCCGGAGTTTCCCGACTCGAAAGCGCTCGAGGCGTTCCTCATCCGCCGCCGCGCCGCCGACCCGCTGCGCTTCCCCGACCTCTCACTCTCCATCGTCAAGCTGATGGGCCGCGGTGAGTACGCGGTGCAGTTGCCGGGAGAGGCCGGGCTCGGCCACTTCGGACTCGCCGTGAAGGACTACTCGCATTCGACGGCCCCGAACCGCCGCTATCCCGACGTCATCACGCAACGACTGCTGAAGGCCGCAATCGACGGCAGTCCGTCGCCCTACGGGAACCAGGAGCTCAACGCGCTCGCCGCGCATTGCTCGGAGCAGGAGAATGCCGCGAACAAGGTCGAGCGCCGCGTCTACAAGTCGGCGGCCGCGCAACTGCTGCTTCCGCAGGTCGGCCGCAGCTTCGACGCCCTCGTCACGGGCGCGTCGAACAAAGGGACGTGGGTTCGCGCCCTTCATCCGCCCGTCGAAGGACGTCTCACCCGCGGCTTCAGGAATCTCGATGTCGGCCAGTTGATCCGCGTGCGGCTGGCCTCCGTCGACGTGGAGCGTGGTTTCATCGATTTTGAGAAGACTCGCGGGTAGTGTGGCGCAGGCACTCTTGCCTGCGCGCGGCGCGAAGCGCCACATCAGTCGACACGAATCCAATGTACTGCGTGCCGTGCACCGGTTAGTTTCAGGAATTACCGGCCGCCTTCGACGGCGCGCAGGCAGGAGTGCCTGCGCCACATTCAGGTACCATACCCACGCACCATCATGACCGCCTCCGGCGACGAGCCTCGCAACCGGCTCAGCGACGAAATTCACCTCCTCGGCGACCTCCTTGGCGAGACGATCGCCGAACAGGAAGGCCGCGAGCTGCTCGATCTCGTCGAAGAGATCCGTGCCCTCGCGAAGCGCCATCGTGCTGGTGACGAGAGCGCGGGAACCGAGATGCTCGCCGCGATCCGGGCGCTTCCTCTCGGCAAGGCGCGCATCGTCGCCAAGGCGTTCGCAACATACTTCCAGCTCATCAACCTCGCCGAGGATCAGCAGCGAGTGCGTGTCTTGTGCGAACGGGAGACGGACGCGGAGGCGGAGACGCGGCCGATGGCCGAGACGCTCGCCGCGGCGTTCGCGACGCTGCGGGACGGCGGCGCGACTCCTGCGAAGATCGGAGAGATCGTCGAGAGCCTTCGCGTCGTTCCGGTCCTCACCGCGCACCCGACCGAGGCGCGGCGCCGCACGGTCCTCGGCAAGCTCGAGAGGCTGCGCTCCGCCCTCGAGCGCCTCGACGCGGACGACTGCGCGCCGAGCGAGAAGCGAGAGACGATCGAGGCGATCCGCGAAGAGATCGCGTCGCTCTGGCAGACCGACGAGTCGCGGTCGCGCCGCCCCGAGGTGCTCGACGAAGTCCGCACGGGGCTCTACTTCTTCGAGGAAGTACTCTTCGATCTCGTTCCGAGGATCGCGAGGGAGCTTGCGCGCGCGTCGGGCGGGCAGACTGCCTCCGCGTCGCACGCCGAGTTGCCGCTTCCGTTGCGATTCGGAAGCTGGATTGGTGGCGACCGCGACGGGAACCCCTACGTCACGCCGGAGATCACGCGGGCGGCGCTCGTCGAGCAGAAGCGCGCGGTTCTCAAGCTGTATCGCCGCGCCATCGAGCGCATGCACGGGCACCTGAGCAGCGCGGAAAGGTACGGCATCAGCGCGAACCTCGAGGCGAGCATGCGCGAAGACGCGGTGCTGCTTCCGCGCGAAGTCGAGAGCGCACGCGAGCGATTCCCGGAGGAGCCGTATCGACGGAAGATGCTGATCGTCTACAAGCGGCTCGGCAGGACTCTCGAGAGCATGAAGGCGGGCTCCGGCGGCGGCGAGGCGCAGACCGTGCGCGGCGTGTTCGCGAAGCCGGAGGAACTGCTTTGCGAGCTTCTTCTCGTGCGCGACAGCCTTCGCGCCCATCGGGGTGCGCGACTGGCCGACGGCACGCTCGGGGCGTTGATCGCGCAGGTGCGGACGTTCGGATTCCATCTCGCCACGCTCGACGTCAGGCAGCATTCCGCGCGGCACGAGGCGGCGATCGCGGAGATTCTGGCGACGTGGGGCGACGTGCCCGACTACGCTGCGCTTGGCGAGGAAGAGCGCGTCGCGCTCCTTGCGCGCGAGCTCACGTCGCGACGGCCGCTCACGCCTGAGCGGCTCCGGTTCTCGATCGAGACCAGCGAGACGGTCGAGCTCCTGCGTCTCGTCCGGCGCGCGCAGGAGGAGCTTGGTCCGGCCGC
Organism: Thermoanaerobaculia bacterium; assembly: GCA_051305935.1. Taxonomy (GTDB): domain Bacteria; phylum Acidobacteriota; class Thermoanaerobaculia; order Gp7-AA8; family Gp7-AA8; genus JACPDH01. The sequence goes on along the minus strand of JBPPMG010000470.1, from coordinate 8,522 downwards.
CATCGACAGCTACGTGATCAGCATGACGCGCGGCGCGAGTGACGTGCTCGAAGTGCTGTTGCTCGCGCGCGATGCGGGAGTCTCGGGGAGCATCGACATCGTCCCCCTGTTCGAGACGATCGCGGACCTCGGTGCGGCACCCTCGATTCTCGAGCGACTCTTTGCGCAGCCCGCGTATCGGGAGCACCTCGCGGCGCGTGGCAATGCGCAGCAGGTGATGATCGGCTACAGCGACTCGAACAAGGATGGCGGCCTGCTGACCTCGGCATGGCGGCTCCATCTCGCGCAGAGGACGATCGCGTCTCTCTGCGAGAGCCGCGGAGTTCGCCTCGTGCTCTTTCATGGTCGCGGCGGGTCGATCGGGCGCGGCGGAGGCCCGACGAATCGCGCGATTCTCGCGCAGCCTCCCGAGAGCGTCGGCGGGGCGATGAAGATCACCGAGCAGGGAGAGGCGATCAACGAGCGTTACTCGAACCCGCGCCTCGCGCGGCGCCACCTCGAGCAGCTGCTTCACGCGACGATCCTCGCCACCGCGAGAGGTCGCGGCCTGCTGAAGGACGAGAGCCACGGCACGAAGTGGGACGGCACGATGGAGGCGCTCGCGGTGCGCGCCGAGCGCGCGTATCGGGAGCTCGTCTTCGCGACGCCGCAGCTCGTCGCCTATCTCGAAGGAGCAACGCCGATCGGCGAGATCAGCCTGCTCAACATCGGCAGCCGTCCGACGAAACGCTCGGCGGCGCGCGGGATCGAGGACCTTCGCGCGATCCCCTGGGTCTTCGCCTGGACGCAGAGCCGCGTCGGCCTCCCGGGCTGGTACGGCGTCGGCACCGCCATGGAGCAATGGGCCGAGCGCGAAGGCACGTGGGAGATCCTCGCGACGATGTACCGCGAATGGCTCTTCTTCCGCACCGCGATCGACAACGTTCAGCTCGCGCTCTGCAAGGCCGACCTTCGCGTCGCGGGGCTCTATGCCGGCCTCGCCGAGCCGGAGGCGCGCGAGGCCGTCTTTCCTAGACTGGAGGCCGAGTACGAGCGGACCACGCGGTCGGTCCTGCGCGTCACCGGGCAGGAGCGCCTGCTCGAGCGGGAACCGTGGCTGCAGAGGGCGATCGAGGTTCGCAACCCGTACATCGACCCGATGAACGCGATCCAGGTCGCGCTGCTGCGCCGCCTGCGCGAAGGCCCGAAGGCCGACGCCGAGGAGCTCCGCGACATCATCAGCGTGACGATCCACGGCATCGCCGCGGGGCTGAAGAACACGGGGTGAGGCGGGGATTGCGCGATTGCGCGATTGCGTGATTGAAAACCACACTCGCTCCGGCGCTCGCCGCTTCCAGGCGCCGCTACGCGGCGCGAAAAGATGATCTGCCGCCGTCCCCCGGTCCCGCTTCGCGGGACCGGGGGCTAAATTCGGCCGTCGCTACGCGACGCCTCAATACCTTCCGCCCTTCGCCTCTCGCTCTACGCCTGCTTTGGCCTGTGGCCTCTGGCCTTTGGCCTGTGGCCTCTGGCCTTTGGCCTGCCTCTCGCAAAATATTGACCCCCCGCACCCGGTTCACTAAACTTGCTCCCCCTGTGCCGGAGGGGCGACGTAGCCAAGTGGTAAGGCAAGGGTCTGCAAAACCCTCATTCGTCGGTTCGATCCCGACCGTCGCCTCCAGGCGCTGCTCTCCGGCCCACGCCGCGGCGGCCCTCCCCCACGGAACCCGAATCCTCGACCGCACGTAAGAACTCCAGATGAGCGCCACAGGAATCGCGATCTTCGCCCTGGTGGCGCTCTTCTTTCTCGGGATCAGCTGGGCGAGCTGGAAGTCGTACTGCCTCTTCCACCGCGGAGGCCGGCGCATCTTCGCCACGATCGCGATCGCCTCGAGTCTCTTCTGGCTCGTCCTCCCTTTCATCGCGTCCGAGCGCCTCTCCGCCGCATTCCGCGTCGCGCGGAGCGTCCTGGGGCCGCCATGGTTCTACTGGGTTCTGTTTTCGCTGGTGCACGTCTCGGTCGTCGTGCTCGTCGCGATCCTCTGGTTCTTCCTGGCGCGACGGCGCGAGCCGCTCTCGTCGTTCGGCAGGATCTACTCGGAGATCTTCTTCCTCGCCTTCGCCGTCATCACGGTGGTCGGCGTGGTTCAGGCGCTCGTTCCCCTGCGGGTCGAGCGGGTTCCGATCACGATCCCCGGCCTGCCCCCCGAACTGCGCGGCATGCGCATCGCGCTCATCTCCGACCTTCACGTGGGGCTCTTCAGCCGTCCCGACAGGCTCGCGAAGATCAGCCGGGCAATCATGGCGCAGAGGCCCGACCACGTCGTCATCGCGGGAGACTTCATCGACGACGACCCCTGGTTCGTCCCGAAGTTCCTTCGCGGGCTCGAGCCGATCGGCGGCGAAACGCCGATCACCGCCGTGCTCGGCAACCACGAGATCTACGGTGAGCCGCGAGACGTGATCCGGCAACTGCACGGAAGCCGCGTGCGCCCGCTCGTCAACGAAGGCACCGGCGTGCTGCGCGGCGACGCGGTGCTCTGGCTCGCAGGAATCTCCGACTATGCGGCGCACGACGAGCTTGCGCCCGACCTCGACGCCGCGTTGCGCGGAAGGCCTGCGAACGCTCCGGTCATCGTCATTTCTCATCAGCCGCGCGTCTTCCCGGAAGCGGTCGAGCGAAAGCTGCCCCTGGTTCTCGCGGGACACTCGCACGGCGGCCAGTTCGGCATCCGCGCGCTCGGGTGGTCGCTCGCGGGCGTGTTCATCCCCTACGACATGGGGCTGTTTCGCTCCGGCTCGACGCAGATGTTCGTCTCGACCGGCGCCGGCTACTGGCTCGTCCCGATGCGCTTCGGCATGTCGCCGGAGGTCGTGATCATCGAGCTTCGCTAGACAACACGAGCGTGACGAATGCGGATTGCGGAATGCGGAATGCGGAATGGAGGTGCGCGGTGACGACCACGTCGCTTCGCCACTGCATCCAGCAACCCGGAATCCGCAAGCCTCTCGCAATTCCGCGTTCCGCATTCCGCGTTCCAAACTCCACTCCGCATTTCATTCCGCATTCCGCATTCCGCATTTCATCAGATGACCCGCCTGACCATCGCAACTCCGCCTGACTTTTCGCTCGAAGCGACGGTCGTTTCGCACGGATGGTACGTGCTCCCACCGTTTCGATGGGATGCGAGGTCAGGCCGCCTGCATCGGGTCGAATGGTTCGACGGCGCGGGAGCATTCGAGCTGACGATCCGCCACGACGGACGGCTCGTCGTCGAGTCGAAGCCCGATCTCTCGCCGGTGCGCGACGAGCTTCGCGCGAGACTGCGCCGAATGTTCCAGCTCGAGCTCGAGCTCGGGAGCTTCCACGCGCTCTGTCAGAAGCGCAAATCGCATCGTCCCGTCGCCGACGCGAAGTTCGGTCGCCTCCTATGCGGCAGCACGCTCTTCGAGGATGCCGTGAAGATCATCGCGACAACGAACACGGCGTGGGGGCAGACCGTGCGCATGGTGACGCAGATCGTCGACGCCTGCGGCGGGCAGACGGACTCAGGATCGCGCGCGTTCCCGACGCCCGCGCAGATCGCCGCGCTCGGCGACGCCGCGCTGCGCCAGCGCTGTCGTCTCGGCTATCGCGCCCCGTACGTCCACGCGCTCGCCGATGGCGTCGCGAGCGGCACGCTCGACCTCCGCGAGATCGCGAACCCGGCGCTCACGACCGAGGAGCTCTTCAAGTCGTATCGGCGCCTGCCGGGAATCGGACCGTACGGCGCGGCGCACCTGCTCGCCATGGATGGCCGCCACGACTACATCGCCGTCGACACCGAGTTCCGCAGCTTCGTGCGTCGGCGTCACTTCCGCGGCGTAGAGACGAGCGACGCCGACATGCTCGCCGTCTATGAACGCTGGGGAAAATGGAGGTACATGGGCTACTGGTCGGAGCTCTGGCTCGATCTGAGCCGCAAGGTGGAGAAGAACGAAGAGAAGCGCCAATAGTGTACTCGGTTGGGACGCGGCGCGAAATCTTGTTTGTTCCGCGGGTCGATGCGATAAACATGCAGGAGAGAAAACCCGTGGACGACCGACTGAAACAGCTGATCAAGGAACTGGGAGATGCGATCAACGAATCGATTTCGAGCTCCGAGACAGTGAACGCGCACATCCAGAAGATGCGCGACGAGGGGTACGACCTGTACGTATTCCTCGATGCGACGATCGGAGTCGGCCGCGACGGCGAGGCCGAGACGGTCACGCAGGGCCAGACGGTCGCCAAGTCGCAGGGGAATCTTTCGGGTGGTGCGCAGTTTCGGATCAATCTGAACGACCTCCGCTTCCTCCGCTCCGTAGGCATCGACCCGACGCGGAAAGTGAAGGCTCCGAAGCGCCTCAATGGAAAGACCACAAGCGACGAGCCCGAAGGCTAGCCCGCATTTCTCACGCCAGTTCGTCGCGAGGAGTCGGAGAGTGGCCTGGATGCGAGGCGCGCGACGTGAGGGCGACGAAGGCATACTTCTCGGTATGTCGAGGAGCCCGAGCGAGCGCAACGAAGCAGACAGGCCGCTATCCGGCTCCGCAGCAGAAGGGACGTGAGAAGTGCGGGCTAACCTCTACGACCTGACGCCTGATGCCGCGGCGGCGGCACTCGCTCCCGTGGTCACCCCCGCGTTTCGTGTCCGCCAGGTCCAGGAGTGGATCTACGCGCACGGCGTCGACTCGTTCGATTCGATGTCGAATCTCTCCAAGCGGCTTCGCGCCGATCTCGCGGAGCGCTTCTCGCTCGCCTTCCCCGTAGCACGCGAGCGCACGGAGCCTGCTCCCGACGGCAGCATCAAGTACCTCTTCACGCTCGAGGACGGCGCGCTCATCGAGGCGGTCTACATGCCGATGGGCTCGCGGACGACGCTTTGCCTCTCTTCGCAGGCGGGATGCGCGGTGGGCTGCACCTTCTGCGTCACCGGCTTCTTCGGCGCCGGAAGAAATCTCACGCCGGCGGAGATCGTCGGCCAGATGCACCGCGTCCGCCTCGATCAGGGAATCCCGACCGAGGCTCTGAACGTCGTCTTCATGGGGATGGGAGAGCCGCTGCTGAACTTCGAGCACGTCGTGACGTCGCTCGAGATCATGGAACAGGCGATCTCGCCGCGGCGCGTGACGCTCTCGACGGCGGGGATCATCCCCGGCATCGAGGATCTCGCAAAACTCGAGCGCCGGCCTAACCTCGCGGTGTCGATCAACGCGCCCGATCGCGAGCGGCGCGAAGAGATCATGCCAATCACGAAGAAGTACCCGCTCGGCGAGTTGATCGCCCTGCTCGAGCGCTTTCCGCTCGAGCACGGCCGCGAGATCACCGCCGAATACGTCCTGCTCGCCGGATGGAACGACGCGCCTCGCGACGCCGCGATGCTCGCGAAGCTCCTCCGCGGAGGGCGCTTCAAAGTGAACGCGATCCCGTTCAACCCCGACCCGTCGCTTCCCGACTGGATGAAGCGCCCCACCGACGGGGCGATCGACCGCTTCGCCGAGGCCCTCAACCGCAACGGTGTGCCGGTGACCGTTCGCCGCTCGAAAGGCCACGAGATCGCCGCGGCCTGCGGCCAGCTCCGCGGCCGCACCGAGCGAAGACGGGTCGTGTCGAAGGCATAGGTCCGCCTCGCGGGCTTTCGTTCTCAACGGGGTCGAAACGGGCGACCTGGCGGGTCGCCCCTGCGAACCCTTACGGCCGCCGAATCCTTACCCTACAATTGGTCCTTACCATCCACCCCACGACCAGTCGAGACCTGACGGAAGGGCCACTGAATGCTCGCCTCTTACATCGAGATGATCCTGCTGGTCACCGGCGTGCTCACCGCGAGCATGCTGCTGCAGTTTTTCGCGCCGGTGACGATGGTGCGTCGGAACTTCGGCGTGGAGTTGAAGGACGACGTCGCGATCTTCATCGCGCGGCACTGGGGGCTGCTCGTCTTCTGCATCGGCGCGCTCCTGATCCTGGCGGCGCGCGACGAGGCGATCCGCGCTCCGGTGATGATCGCCGCGGGGGTCGAGAAGCTTGGCCTCATCGGCTTCGTCCTCGCCGGACCGCTGAAGAAGCATCCATCGGCGCTCTTCATCGCCATCGCGGACTCCGTGATGGTCCTCCTCTACGCTGGATACCTGCTCGGTCTCTGAGATCCAACGATGTAGAATCGCCCCGGCCCGCGCAGGTCCGCGGGTACCAACCGCCTTCCCGGAGGAACCCCATGCGCATCGCCCGCTACGCTTCCGTCCTCGTTGTCGCCCTGCTGGCGACGACCAGCCTCCTCGCCGCAGAGAAGAAGCCGATCGACCACGAGACGCTCTTCCTGTTCAAGTCGGTCGGCGCTCCCGTCCCGTCTCCCGACGGCAAGTGGGTGCTCACCTCCGTGAGCGAGCCCGCGTACGACGAGAAGGACGAGATCGCGGACATCTGGATCGTCCCGGCCGACGGCAGCGCGAAGCCGCGCCGCCTGACTGCGGGCAAGGGGGGCGAGAGCGGCGCTTCGTGGAGCCCCGACGGAAAGAAGATCGCCTTCACCGCGAAACGTGACGGCGACGAGGCGAACCAACTCTACGTCCTCGACCTCGCGGGCGGCGAGGCGCAACGGATCACGAAGCTCACGCTAGGAGCGCGCGGGCCGAAGTGGAGCCCCGACGGCAAGTCGATCAGCTTCCAGAGTGCCGTCTGGCGCGGGGCCGTCGACGAAGAGACGAACAAGAAGCTGAACGAAGAGCGAAAAAACGCCAAGTCGAAAGTGCGCGCCTACGACGGATTCCCGGTCCGGCAGTGGGACAGGTGGCTCGACGAGAAGCAGACACACCTGTTCGTCGTTCCCGCAGACGGTTCGGCCGCACCGAAGAACCTGCTCGTCGGAACGAAGCTCGTCGAGGCTAAGGGCTACCGCGGCGGAGGCGGCGAAAGCTCGGGCGACAGTCTCAGTCCCGAGTGGGCTCCCGATTCGAAATCGATCGTCATCAATGCAATGACGAACATGGACGTCGCCGCGTACGCGGAACCGTCGCTTCATCTCTACGAAGTCTCCGTGGCCGGCGGCGAACCGAAGGCCCTCACCTCGGGCGACGTTTCGTACTCCGGCGCGTCGTTCAGCCCCGACGGAAAGACCCTCTGCTTCACCTCGACGGCGGGGAAGAACGTCCTCTACGCGCACGATCGCCTCTCCTGCGCCGCGTGGCCGTGGAAGGGCGCCGTGCGCCAGCTTGCGCCCGCGTTCGATCGCTCCGTCTCGTCGATCTCGTTCACCCCCGACAGCCGCACGATCTACTTCGACGCGGAGGATGGCGGGCACATCCGCATCTGGTCGGTGCCTGTCGCGGGCGGCGAGGCGAAACTCGCAATCGACACGCCTCAGGGGGTTTATGGCGGCCTAACGATTCCGGAGAAGTCGAATCCCCCTGCGCTCTTCGCCAACTGGGAGAGCGCGGTGAGCCCCGCGGAAAACGTGAGGATCGATCTGACGACGAAGAAGAGGACGACCCTCACGTCGTTCAACGCGGAGAAGGCCGCGGGCATCGACTGGCTTCCGCTCCGCGAGTTCTGGTTCACCGCGAAGAGCGGGAGGAAGATCCACAACTTCATCGCGTTGCCTCCGGGCTTCGACGAGACGAAGAAATATCCGCTGCTCGTTCTCATGCACGGCGGCCACGCGAACATGTGGCGCGACTCGATCTCCAAGCGCTGGAACTATCATCTCCTTGCAAAGCCGGGCTACGTCGTCCTCGGCACCGACTACCGAGGCTCGACCGGATACGGTGAGCAGTTCACGCTCGACATCCTCGGCGATCCGCTGCGCGGCCCCGCCAACGACATCAACGAGGCAGCCGACGAGGCGATCCGCCTCTACCCGTTCATCGACGCGACGCGCCAGGCTGCCGCGGGGGCAAGCTACGGCGGCCACCTGGCGAACTGGATGGAAGCGACGACCGAACGCTACAAGTGCATCATCAGTCACGCCGGCCTTGCGAGCCTCTACCAGCAGTGGGCGACGAGCGACAGCATCTATCACCGCGAGCTGATGATGGGGGGCGCGTTCTGGGAGAAGCCGGAGGCCTGGCTCGACCAGAGCCCGACGACGTACGCGAAGCAGTTCAAGACCCCGATGCTCGTCTCCGTTGGCGAGAACGACTTTCGCGTGCCACTCAACAACTCGATCGAGATGTGGAACGTGCTGCAGCGCCAGCAGGTGCCGAGCCGCCTGCTCGTCTGGTCCGACGAGAACCACTGGATCCTCAAAGGCGAGAACAGCCGCCGGTTTTACGAGGAAGTGCACGCGTGGCTGGGGAAGTGGCTGGAGTAGCGGAGGGAGTTGTTAGTTGTCAGTTGTCAGTTGTCAGTTGTTAGTTGTTAGTTGTTAGTTGTTAGTTGTTAGACAGTCTCGGCAGGTCGCACGATTGGGGAAGGCGGACCGATTTTGGTCCGCCTTTTTTTGCTCGAACATCGGACTACAGGCGGCCCCACAGCTCCTAAGGGCTTGCGCTGCCTGTCTAACAACTAAAAACCTGTCTCTTATACA
>JBPPMG010000429.1:0-3268 GCA_051305935.1 Thermoanaerobaculia bacterium | reverse complement strand
AGCCGGAGAATGTCATGGTGTCGGAGGAGCGGTTCGTGAAGCTCCTGGACTTCGGACTGGCGAAGCAGGCGTTCGAGGCGGAGGCCGACGAGCTGACGGCGCGCCGCGAGTCGAATCCGACGACGCCGGGCGCGGTGATGGGAACGGTCGGCTACATGTCGCCGGAGCAGGCTCGCGGACGCCCTGTCGATTTCCGTTCCGATCAGTTCGCGTTCGGGACGCTCCTCTACGAGATCCTCACCGGCGTGCGTCCGTTCCAGCGCGACTCGTGGCCGGAAACCCTCGCTGCAATCATCGCGGAAGAGCCGGTCCCGGTCGGGCAGTTGAACCCGCGCGTCCCCGCTCCGCTGGCGCGCCTCGTCGAGCGCTGTCTGGAGAAAGCTCCCGACCTGCGGTACGGATCGACGCGCGACCTCGAGCACGAGCTTCGCGACATTCGCGAGCGCGGGTCGGGGGGCGAGTTCGCCGCTGGATCGCCGCCGGCGCTCATGCCGCTGACACGCGCACGCCGGCTCCGCTGGGCGGCCGCGATCGGCGTGGCGCTCCTCATCACGACCGTCGGCGTGACTGCGTGGCGAGTGCGGGGGAACGCGGCGCGCGGAGAGTCGCTCCTCGCCGCGGAGAGCGCGGTGGCCGAGCTCCGGAGCGTCGCGGTGTTTCCGTTCGCCGACCTGACGGGGGACGAGAACGATGCTCTGCTCGCGGCGGGCCTTTCGGCGACCGTCGCGGCGCAGCTGGGCAGGATCGAGAACCTTCAGGTGTTGACCGCCACGCCCGCCCCGGAGCTCGCGCGCTCCGCCGCCGTGGCCGCGCGCGAGCTCGGGGCGCGGCTCGTCCTGACCGGCACCCTCCAGCGATCGGGAGACCAGATCCGCGTCACCTACGCGATCGTGGATACCCACGACGGCAAACAGATCGCTGCTGACACACTGACCTCGGTCGCCGGGGATCTGTTCGGGCTGCAGGACCAGCTCTCGGCCAAGATCGGGCGCGCGCTCGATGCGGACCGGACGGCGCGTCCGTCGTCTTCGCCGCGGATGCACGATCCGGCACTTCAGACGCGTTACCTCCAGGCTCTCGGCTACCTCCAGCGATACGAGAACTAAGCGTCGGTCGACGGCGCGATTCATCATCTCGAGGCGCTGCCCGTGGACTCTGCTGCCGTGACCGCCGCGCTCGGCAATGCGTACCTTTTCAAGTTCAAGCTGACGCGCGATCCGCAGTGGGCCGATGCGGCGATCCGCGCATGCGAGCGCGCCGTAGCGCTCGACCCCGACTCGGCGGACGTCCGCGTGACCGCAGGACAGGTCGCGCTGCTTCAGGGACGGTTCGAGGAAGCCGCATCGCAGTTCGAGCGCGCCCTGGTGGCGAGGCCCAACGACCCGGGCGCCGTGCTCGCGCTCGCGGAAGCGCTCTCCCGGCAGCAGAAGTTCGACGCCGCGGAGCGGGAGTACCGGCGGGGCGTCGAACTGCAGCCGTCCTTCTGGGGGGCTCACAACCAGCTGGGTGCGTTCTACATGGCGCGGGGCCGTTACGAGGAAGCCGCGGCGCGGTTTCGCGAGGTGCGGCGTTTGACGCCCGACAACGCCCGCGGCCTCTCGAACCTCGGCGCGGCCTCGATGCAGATGGAGCGCTGGGACGAGGCGATCGACGCATTCGAGGCCTCGCTCGCAATCGCACCGAGCGCGTCCGGCTTCGCGAACCTCGGGACCGTTTATTACTTCAAGGGGCGCTACTCCGATGCGGCCGAGGCGTACGAGCAGGCCGTCGCTCTGACTCCGGACCGTTACGTCCTCTGGGCGTTTCTCGGGGACGCGCTCCGGTGGGCGCCGGGCCGCGGAGGGGAGGCAGGACGAGCGTTCGACCGCGCGATCGAGCTCGCGGAGCGGGAGCTCGTCCTCAATCCGAGGGACGGCGAGGTCCGGAGCACGCTCGCCGTTTGTCTCGCGAAGCGCGGCCGTGTGAGCGAGGCACTGGTGCAGTCGTCGCGTGCCCTCGAGCTCCTGCCGGATGATCTGGGAGTTCGAAAAAATGCGGCGCTGGTCGCCACTCTGAACGGGGAGGAGACGCGTGCCGCCGCGACTCTCACCGAGATCGTCGCGGCCGGATGGGATCGCAACCAGATCACCAATGATCCCGAGTTCGCCGGCCTGGTGAACCGGGGTCTGCTGAAATGATTCGGAAGGAAGAAAGAGAGGAATTGATGAAGACGAAGATCGTGCTGTTCATCCTTGCGGCCGTCGTCGGTCTCGGACCGGCGGCGTCGGCCGACTGCGCCATCGAGCCAAAGTCGAAACAGAAGCCCGTCCCGGTCGTGGTGATCGTGCGCGACGGAGGGATCACCCTCAACCCGCCGGCGGACCAGGCGGTCCATCTGAAGCAGAAGTCGCAGTATGTCCGGTGGATGTCGACCCAGGGGCCGTTCGAGATCGCGTTCGACGACGAGGCGGTCGAGACTCCGGTCTGCGCCCAGGCTGCGAACAACAAGTGGATTTGCGAATCGGCCGCGTTCTGTCATCGCGAGGAGGGGGCGAACACCTACAAGTACAGCGTGATCGCGGGCGATATCGTGCTGGATCCGCACGTGATCGTCGACCCCTGAGAGGCTTTCACAGCCCCTGAGGGTGGGAGCACCGAAAGCCGTGGCTCACGCCCGGGGGGAGTGGCCACGGCTTGGTTTCATCAGCCGTGGCGGGGCGAGCCACGAAGCAGTGCTCGTGATGGAGCAGTGAGGTGGTTCGTTGGTGACGCCTCGTCGCCCGCGGTTGATGAAACCAAACCGCGGCCACACTCGAGATCCACAGGAGGTGGAGAACGGTTGTTTTTCCGGACCTGATACGCAACTTTTGCTGGCCGCGGTCGTGCCGAGCTCAGGCGGTGATGGTCGCGCCGGCGGTGGCCACGATGTACGCGCTCCCGCTCGCCTGGACGGACGGCACCAGGGGCGTGGTATCGGGGTGTCGGTGGTGACGCGATTATTGACGATGCTATGAGGCGGATCTCGAGTCCGTAGAGGGTTTTCCGGACCGGACCTCAACTTTCGACCGTGTACACTGCTTGCGCGGCGGGGGCCTTCCCTCGGTTCGTTCTCGTCCCCGAAACGACCAAGGAGACCCAAATGATGAGCTCGCGTAGAGGCTCCCACCGCTCCTTCATCCCCCTGCCGAGCGCTGCGTGCACCGCCACCTTCTCCTCGTCGGAGTAGCCGTCGTCGAACTCGACCGCGTCGTTCGTGTCATCGGCACCCATGTAGAAAAAGAGAGGGACG
>JBPPMG010000391.1:0-21300 GCA_051305935.1 Thermoanaerobaculia bacterium | reverse complement strand
CGCGGTCTCCCGTCTCTCGTCAGGCGGGATCGACGCCGCGTCGCACGCGATTCTCACCACCGACGTCGGGCCGAAGGTCGCGCAGGCGAGCTTCGCTTGGAACGGCGGCCGCGCGCGTGTCGTCGGTGTCGCGAAAGGCGCCGGGATGATTCATCCCAACATGGCGACGATGCTCGCCTTCGTCATGACCGACGCTCCCGCGACTCCGGCGTTTCTGAAGTCTGCGCTCGTCGCAGCGTCCACGACGAGCTTCAACGCGATCTCGGTCGACGGCGACACGTCGACGAACGACACGGTGCTGCTCATGGCCTCCGGCGCCACCGGCGGCACGGCGATGAAGGGCGGAGCCGAGAGCGCCGCCTTCCTCGAAGCGCTCGGGAAGGTCTGCCGCGAGCTCGCCTGGATGATCGTGCGCGACGGCGAGGGGGCCACGCGCGTGATGGAGATCGAGATCGACGGCGCTAAGAGCGACCGCGAGGCGAAGCTCGCCGCGCACGCGATCGCGACGTCGCCTCTCGTCAAGACCGCGCTTCACGGCGGCGACCCGAACTGGGGCCGCATCCTCGCCGCCGTCGGCCGCAGCGGCGCTCGCTTCAATCCGAAGCACGTTTCGCTCAAGCTCGGTCCGATCGCGCTCGTAGCGAACGGTCAGCCCTGCACCTACAAAGAGAAGGATGCCGCCCGCGTCGTTTCCCGCGAACGCGTCCCCGTCCTCGTCACCCTCGGCACCGGCCCCGGCCGCGCCGTGATCATGTCGAGCGACCTCGGGCATGACTACGTGTCGCTGAACGCGGATTATCGAAGTTAGGCGCGAGGCGAGAGGCTATCAGCAGTCGAATGTGGAGTGCGAAAGCGGAGCTTTCGCGACAGCGCGTAGCGCCGCACGAGACAGGCCGATGTCCACGCGCCAGGAAAAGCGAAGAGCGTTCATTGATTGCATTCGCATTCCCACCGCGGGCTCGCACGCTGAAGCTTCGCTTCCGCGAGCGAGAGCGAAAGCTCCGCTTTTGCTCTCCACATGCCTGCTCTGACCTTTGACCTTCCTCGTCGCCTACTCCTCGCCTAACGGCTTTTTCTCCGCCTTGTCCTCGATCCCGCGGACGAAGACCTGGTCGCCGGAGTCGTTGTCGACGACCGAGCCCCATGTGTAGACAGGCTGCGTCGAGTCGAAGGTCACGAAGCCGTCGTTGAAGAAGACGCCGCCGAACAGGTCGGTGACCGACAGCTGGCGCATGCTCTTCGGCGGAATCGTCAGCATCTGGGCCGTTCCGAGCGGAGTACCGTCCGCGCCGAAGAGCGCCGGAGTCACCGTCGCCGGCTCGCTTCCCGGGTTCATCACGCCGACGTTGGAACGATACGAGCCAGGGCCCCCCGGCAGGCCTGTGTCGAACGGGCTCTTCAACTGAAGCACGACCGTCTTGAGCTTCGCGGCGTCGAGCTCCATCGCGGGAACGTACTGCCCATACGTGCCCCGCAGCGTCGCCGGATTCGGCGAGTTCGTGTAGATGCGCGAATCGGCGACGAACTCGTAGCTGGCGTCGGTGTCGGAGTCCAGCCGCAGCGCGCCGATCGTGCTCTCCGTCAGTTCGAAGAAGTTCCCGACGATGTCGTCGAGCACCACCATCTGCCGCTTCGGCACGCTCACGAGCCGCCCGGGGATGTTCGTCCCCTCGATCCCCTGCGGCAGGTAGTGAATCGACACGGAGATGTCGTCCGTCGTCGACGGGTTGAAGATTCGTACGTCGGTCCGGAAGAAGGTGTTGTTTGCCCCGGCCACCCTTCCTGCGACCGGGACGTACATGTTCTTGGCCGACGCGCTCAGCGCGGCGGTCGACAGCAGCAGCACAGCGATGATGTTTCTCATGCGTTGATCTCCTCGTACCAGATGAAGTCTGAGCTTTCCTACCGTGGGAAGGTCAATCGGCGCTCCTGGCCCCCACGACTGACGGCTGCCGCGGTCGGGTAACGGACGCCGCGCCGGGGCGCCGATCGGACGACGTGTCAAACGTGATCCCGCCCGATTCGGTTTCAGTGCCCTGGTAAAGAAACTGTTACGGGAGGGAGACCGAAGTGGCCGGCGGCAGGAGCGTCCCGCAGGCACAGCTGCGTGCTCGACTGGCCACCGCGCCCGAATCGATCCCGCTACTTCGGCCAACGCGCGAAGCGCGCGGGCAGCGGCTGAAACTCGGAAGGAAGCGGCGCGTTGAAGAGCAGCTTCTTGCCCGTGCGGGGATGCGTGAAGCCGAGAGTCCGCGCATGGAGCGCGAGGCGTCCGAATGGGTCGCTCTGCGCGCCGAAGCGTGCGTCGCCGGCGACGGGAAAGCCCTGATCGGCGAACTGTGCGCGGATCTGGTTTCGCCTTCCTGTCTCGAGCGTCACCTCGAGCATGGAGTAGAGCTTTCCCCTCTCGACCACGCGGTAGTGCGTGATCGCGAGCTTCCCGTTGTCACGTTCCCCCACGACTCGCACCATCAAAGTCCGCGGTTCCTCGCGAAGGTACGAGCGGACGGTTCCGTCATCTGTCGGAGGTCCCCCTTCCACGATCGCGACGTAGACCCGATCGATCTCGTGCTCCGCGAACGTCTCCTTGAGCGCGTCGCGCGCGAGGGGGCTCTTCGCGAAGAGCAGCACTCCAGAGGTATCGCGGTCGAGCCGGTGAACGACGTGGACCCGTTCGCGGGTTCCCGATCGAAGGTACTCGTTGAGGAATGCCTCCGCCGTCTGCTCGGTCTCGTCCTTCGACGCGACGGAGAGGAGCCCCGAGGCTTTCACGACGACGATGACGTCGTCGTCCTCGAAGAGAATCGAGAGCGCCCCCGAAAGGCCCTGGAGCTGGGAGCGTCTGGCGAGGTCGATCTCGTCTCCCGGGACGATCGCGCGCCGCGCGTTCTTCTCGAGCACGCCGTTGACGCTCACCCGCGCCTGCTGGAGCATCTGCCGCAGCGTCGTCTTGCTCGATTCGGGAAATCGAATCGCGAGCGCGGAGAGAAGGTCCGTCTTTGCGTCGGCGACGAATTTCGGCACGGAGGCGATCTTAGCGCGATCGACGCCCATCTCGACTCAACATCCCTTAAGGGATGTCAGAAGGCAGCCGGGGTCGCGGCTGCGCTGAACGTGGCGCCCGATTGACATTCCCATTGTAGGAAGGCGCATCATTCCGCAGTGAAGGCGGGGAGGACCCAATGCGCAGAACGACACGACCGACGCTCGAGATGAGTGAGGCGCGAGAGCAGGGGCTCTTCAATATCGGCCAGGCATCGGACGCTTCGGGCGTGAGCGCGAAGATGATCCGACACTACGAGAAGATCGGAGTGATCCCGGCGGCCGACCGCACCTTCTCCAACTACCGCGTCTATTCGCAGAGCGACGTACACACTCTGCAGTTCGTCAGGCGCGCTCGCGACCTCGGTTTTTCGATGAAACAGATCCAGGAGCTGCTGGGCCTCTGGCAGCAGCGGCGGAGCAGCCGCGACGTGAGAAAGGTCGCCCTCTCGCACGTCGCCGAGCTCGAGACCAAGATCCGCGAGATGGAGGCGATGAAGCGTACGCTCGAAACGCTTGCATCGCATTGCCACGGGGACGACCGCCCCGAGTGTCCGATCCTCGACGACCTCGCCCACCACGAAAGGCAGAGCGGAGGTCAGAGGTCAGAGATCGTAGGTCAAAGGTCATAGGTCAAAGCAGGCAGCGTGGATCCGGGGCGGCGACTCCTTCCCGTCGCTCCGAGTGCGGACGCGTCCGCGCCAGATCGCAATTTCGTTTGCTATGACCTATGACCTTTGACCTGCGACTTTGACCTGCCACTCAGCCCTCCGGTGAACATCGTCACGTGATGAACGTCACTTGACGTCAGGGCGTCCAGACCGCATACTGCGATTCGATTTTGAGACAAAGACTCAATATTGAATGATCAGGAGCCTCCTCATGCGAATCCCCCAACTGCTTCGCTCGCTTCTCACGACGCTCGCGGCTTTCTTCCTCGTCGTCACCACGCTCTCCGTCGCGGCCGAGCCCGAAGCTCGCAAATCCTCGGCGGACTCCGCCATCAGTGACGCAACTCTGGCGGACGGCACGGAAGCCGAGAGTGCCACGACTCCGGTACAGCTGGCCAGCGCCGCCCCGACTGCCCAGCCTCCTGCCATCTTCGAGAACATGATGGTCATCGGATCGGCTGCGGCCGCTCACGACGTGCCCGGCTCGGCGGATTTCATCGATTCCGAGCAGCTCGAGCGACAGGACTACGGCGACATCCATCGCATCCTCCGCCAGGTGCCCGGCATCAACATTCAGGACGAGGACGGCTACGGCCTCCGGCCTAACATCGGCATGCGCGGCACGGGCGTCGAGCGAAGCCAGAAAATCACGATGCTCGAGGATGGCGTGCTGATCGCCCCCGCACCCTACGCCGCGCCGGCCGCGTACTACACCCCGACCGCAGGACGCATGGAGAGCTTCGAGGTCCGCAAAGGCTCCAGCGCCATTCGTCAGGGGCCGTTCACCACCGGCGGCGCGCTCAACTTCGTCTCGACCAGCATTCCCGGCCAGCTCGGCGGGCGCGTCAATCTCGCGGGCGGTACCGACTCCACGGCCCGCCTGCACGCGACGTTCGGCGACTCCCGGGAGCGCTTCGCCTGGCTGCTCGAGACCTACCAGCTGACCACCGACGGCTTCAAGGAGCTCGACAACGGCGGCGACACCGGCGTCACGCTTCAGGACTACATGGGCAAGTTCCGCATCAACAGCGCGAGCGACTCCCCGATCCAGCAGTCGCTCGAGCTCAAGCTCGGCAAGACGACGCAGGAAGGTGACGAGACCTACGTCGGCCTCACCGAGAACGACTTCCTCGTGAATCCCTACCGCCGCTACGCAGGATCGCAGCTCGACGTCATCGACACGGATCACGAGCAGGTCCAGCTCAGCCATCTCGTCGCTCCTGCCCCCGACTGGAGCGTGACGACCACCGTCTACCGCAACGACTTCTTCCGCAACTGGTACAAGCTCGACTCCGTGTCGGGCGTCTCGATCTCGTCGGTCCTCGACGACCCGCAAGCGAACGCGGGCGCCTTCGCGATCCTGCGCGGCGAGACCGATGACTCCACCGGTGCCCTTCGCATACGCGCGAACCGCCGCAGCTACGAGTCGGAAGGCGTCCAGACGGTTCTCTGGCTCGAGAAGGGAACGAATGTCCGCCACGACGTCCGCATCGGTGCACGCTTCCACCGCGACTCCGAGGATCGATTCCAGGAAGACGATCGCTACGGCATCGAGAACGGAACGATGTTCCTCGTCGCTGCCGGCGCGCCCGGCTCGAACGCGAACCGGGTCGTGAGCGCGGAAGCCCTCGCCTTCTTCGTCGAAGATCAGATCCGCTTCGGTCGCTGGACCGTCACTCCCGGGCTGCGCTTCGAGACGATCGACTTCCTCTCCGAGGACTTCGGCCGCGCGGACCCCGATCGCACGGGGACCTCGCTCTCGATCGCCGAAAATGACGTCGACGAGCTTCTGCCGGGCCTCGGCGTGAGCTACGACGTCAACGCCTCGGTCAACGTCTTCGGAGGCGTGCACAAGGGGTTCGCACCGCCTGGACCGGGCGCAAACGAGGAGACACAACCGGAAAGCAGCATCAACTACGAGCTCGGCGCACGCTACGCCGTCTCGCAGTTCCAGGCGAAAGTCATCGGGTTCTTCAACGACTACGAGAACCTTCTCGGACGCGACACGTTGTCAGGCGGTGGCACCGGCAGCGGCGACCTCTTCAACGGAGGCGAGATCGACGTGTACGGCGCCGAGGTCTCGATCGCGTACGACATCGCAGCAGCTCGGCGATGGGGTATCGACATCCCGCTGCAGCTCGCCTACACGTACACGTCCTCGGAGTTCCAGTCGAGCTTCACCACCGGCTTCCCCGACTGGACTCCGTCCGTGGATGCGGGAGACGAGCTCCCCTACCTGCCCGAGAATCAGTGGACGCTCGGCGCGGGCGTGACGGCAAACCGCTGGGATGTCTTTGCGAGCCTGAACTACACCGACCCCATGCGTACGGCGCCGGGGCAGGGAGCGATTCCGGCCGGAACCGGCACGGACGAGGCCCTGATCTTCGACCTCTCGGCAGGCTATCGCGTTCGCGACGACGCACGGTTCTTCGTACAGGTTCGCAACGTGACCGACGAAGACTACATCGTCGCGCGGCGTCCCGCGGGCCTGCGACCCGGCCTGCCGCGAACGGCAATGGTCGGCATCTCCTGGGATTTCTGATCTGAGATTTCTCGACTCGACACGTTCGGCCGGCGACCCCGCGTCGCCGGCCTTTCCCCATACGAGGCAATTCATCCCATGACACGGCATCCACTCCACATCCTCTCCGTCTGCGCGTTTGCAATCGCGTTCACCGCCTGCAAGCCGTCCGAGCAGACGACCACCACGACCTCCGCGCCGCAGCAGACGATCACTATCTACTCTGGTCGCAACGAGAAGCTGATCGCGCCGCTGCTCGAGCGATTCAAGGCGCAATCGGGAATCGACGTCTCCGTCCGCTACGGCGACACGGCCGAGCTCGCGGCGACGATCCTCGAGGAAGGCGCGAACACGCGTGCGCAGCTCTTCATCTCCCAGGATGCGGCGGCCCTCGGCGCGCTCGCGAGCGCCGGTGTACTGCAACCGATCCCGGCTGACGTGCTGGAGCGCGTCGCGCCCGTCTGGAGATCGCCCGACGGAGTGTGGGTCGGTCTCTCCGGCCGCGCGCGCACCGTCGTCTACGACCCTTCGAAGCGCGACCCGAAGACGCTGCCCGACTCGCTCGAGAAGGTCGGCGACGCCCGCTACAAGGGTCGCTTCGGCATCGCGCCGACGAACTCCTCGCTTCAGGCGCATCTCGCGGTCTACCAGGCGGTCAAGGGCGAAGCCGCGACGCGAGCCCTCCTCGCGAGCCTCGTCGCGAACGAGCCACGCCGCTACCCTAACAACAGCTCGATCGTCGACGCGGTAATCGCCGGCGAGATCGACTTCGGCCTCGTCAACCACTACTACCTGTGGCAGGCGCGGAAGGAACGTCCCGACGCGCCGGCAGAGAACTATTTCATGACCTCCGGAAAAGCCTCGAGCTTCGTGAATCTCGCGGGCATCGGTCTCCTCGATGACAGCGCCGCTGTACTCGCGCTTGCGCGCTTTCTCGTGTCGGACGAGGCGCAGACCTACTTCGCGCAGGAAACGTACGAATATCCTCTCGTCGCGGGGATCGCGCCTCCAGTCGACCTGCTGCCGCTCGACGCGATCGAAACGCCTACGGTCGATTTCGGCGAGGTCTCGAAGGTCCTTCCGTCGACACTCGGATTGATTCACGAGAGTGGCCTCATTCGATGATTCCCGCCGTGGTGACGGGGCGGTGACCGATCCCGCGTACATCGGCGGCGGCCCCGCGGTCGCGCAGAGAGGGAGGAGCCGCTTCCGCCATCAGCCTCTGCCCGCGGTAATCATTGCGATCGCGGTCGCCGTCGTCGTGAACATCCCCCTCGTTTACGTGTTCGTACGCGCGTTCGGCAACGGTGCGTCCGCGTTCCTGAGCGCCGCGTTCTCCGATCAGTCGATGCGGCTGCTCGCGAACACGCTCCTGCTCCTTGCGGGAGTCCTGGTGACCGTGACGCTGATCGCAGTTCCTTCCGCCTGGCTCGTTACTCGTGTGAAGATTCCCGGACGACGGACCTGGGCGGTGATTCTCGCGCTTCCGCTCGTCTTTCCGTCGTACATCTCCGCCTTCACGCTCGTCTCGCTCCTCGGGCCTAACGGTCTCGTTGCCTCCGCGCTCGGCGTCGAGAGCCTTCCCGACGTCGCGTACGGATACAGCGGCGCGCTGATCGCGATCGCGTTCTTCTCCTACCCTTACCTCTTCCTGCCGCTCGTCGGCGCGCTGCGCGGCCTCGATCCCGCGCTCGAGGAGAGCTCACGCGTTCTCGGGAAGGGGCCGTGGACGACGTTCTTCCGGGTCGTGCTTCCGCAGCTTCGCGGATCGATCGCCTCGGGGCTGCTGCTCGTCACCCTCTACGTTCTCTCCGATTTCGGCGCGGTCTCGATCGTCCGCTTCAACACGTACACGGTCGGCATCTACGACGCCTATCGCGCTCTCTTCGACCGCACGGTGGCGGCGGCCCTTTCCTCCATCCTCGTCGCGCTCACGCTTCTGTTGCTTTTCGTCGAATACCGCCTCGGCGCGAGCCGGCACGCGGCCGGGGGCGCGGCCGCTCGACCTGCCACGCTGCTGCATCCTGGCCGCTGGCGCTCCGCCTCACTGGTCTTTCTCGGCGGCGTGACGACAGTGTCGCTGTTCATTCCCGTGACGATGATCGCGATCTGGCTCGGTCGCGCGTTCGCCCTGCGACAGCCGATCGATCTGATGCCGTCGGTCCTCGCGCAGTCGGTCGCCGTATCCGGCAGCGCGGCGGTCATCGCGGCGCTCGTCGCGATTCCGATCGCGTGGTGGAGCGTGCGCTACCCGTCGGTTCCCAGCCGCATCGTCGAGCGAATGTCGTGGTCGGGCCACGCGCTGCCCGGAATCGTCATCGCGCTCGCGCTCGTCTTCTTCGCGACGCGATTCGCGGGGCCGCTCTACCAGACCCTCGCTCTTCTCGTCGCCGCGTACGTGGTTCGATTTCTCCCCGAGGCGCTCGCCAGCGTGCGTTCTAGGCTCGCCGTGATCCCTCCCGTCTACGAGGAAGCGGCGCGATCCCTCGGGCGCGGGCCTGCAGCGGTCATCAGAACGATCGTCTTCCCGCTCCTTCGCCCGGGAATTCTCACCGGTGGCGCGCTGGTCTTTCTGACGACGATCAAAGAGCTGCCGGCGACGCTGATCCTGCGGCCCGTTGGTTTCGAGACGCTTGCAACGACGATCTGGCGGGCGACCGCCGAGGCGGCGTACTCCGAAGCGGCGGTGCCGGCGGCGCTTCTTCTGGTGGCGTCGGGAGTGCCGCTGTACTTCATTTTGATTCGAAACGTCCTGGGAGACGAGCGATGAGCGAGACGAGACCAAGCGCGGTCGAGATCTCCGACGTCGTGGTTCGTTACGGCGACGTCGTCGCCGTGAACGGCGTCTCGCTCACGGTCGAGCGAGGCCGCCATCTCGCGCTGATCGGGCCGAGCGGTTGCGGCAAGACGACGCTGCTTCGCGCGATCGCCGGCTTCGAGCGTCCGGTTGGCGGGACGATCCGCATCGGCGGCGCCGAGGCCTCGGGGCCGTCGGCGTGGCTGGAGCCGGAACGGCGCCACGTCGGCATGGTCTTCCAGCAGGGCGCGCTGTTCCCGCACATGACAGTGCTCGAGAACGTCTCGTACGGCCTCGCGCGCGGGTCGGCCGGGCGCGCCGAAGAGGCCCTCGTGCTCGTCGGCCTCGCGGACATGCGTCACCGTCACCCGGACGAGTTGTCGGGCGGCCAGCAGCAGCGCGTGGCGCTGGCGCGGGCGCTCGCGCCGCAGCCTCACGTGATTCTTCTCGACGAGCCCTTCGCGAGCCTCGATGCGGCGCTTCGTGTCAGGTTGCGCGACGAGGTCGCCGCGATTCTCGCGAGCACGGGAATGACTTCGATTCTCGTCACCCACGATCGAGAGGAAGCCTTCGCGATCGCAGACGAGATCGCGGTGATGGACCACGGCAGACTGCTCCAGTCGGGAGGCGCAAAGCAGATCTACGAGGAGCCGCTGTCGCGCGAGGTTTCCCTGATCACAGGTGCCGCATTTCTCATCGACTGTAGCGTCTCGCAAGGGCGGGCGACGACTGCGCTCGGGACGGTCGAGACCGATGCTCCCGCCGGACGGGGTACTCTCCTCGTACGCCCGGAGGACGTGCTCCTGGCGAACGATGGGAATGGCGTGTCGTGCGAGGTCGTGTGTCACCGTTTCCGGGGAGCCGACGTGTCGTGCGAGCTCCGCGCCGCGGGCGTTCCCGACCTGGCGCTTCAGATGCGTCCACTCGACGCTCCTTCGGTCGGTACGCGGGTCGCGATTCGCCTGCGCGACCGCGTCTACCGTGTCTATCCAGCCTGACAAGAAAGAGGATCTCGGCAGTGGAAGCAGATGAGCGACCACGGTCCTCGTCCCGCCTCACAACGAAAAGGCCCCGGGTCGCCCGGGGCCTTCGTCTCGCCATCAGATCTTCGTGTTTCGAAGCCGGAGCGCATTCGTGATCACGCTGACCGAGCTGAAGCTCATCGCGGCGGCAGCGATCATCGGGCTGAGCAGGAGGCCGAACACGGGGTAGAGAACTCCCGCCGCCAGGGGAACGCCTAACGCGTTGTAGACGAACGCGAAGAAGAGGTTCTGCCGGATGTTCCTCATCGTCGCGTCGCTCAGGCGCCGCGCGCGCACGATGCCGCGCAGGTCGCCCTTCACCAGCGTCACCCCCGCACTCTCCATCGCCACATCCGTTCCCGTCCCCATCGCGATCCCGACCTGCGCCTGCGCGAGCGCCGGCGCGTCGTTGATGCCGTCGCCCGCCATCGCCACCACGCGCCCCTCGGCCTGCAGCCGCTTGATCGCGGCGGCCTTCTGATCCGGCAGGACCCCGGCGATCACCTCGTCGATACCGAGCGTCGTCGCCACCGCGTCCGCGGTCGTGCGACTGTCCCCCGTGAGCATCACGATGCGCAGCCCTTCGGCGTGCAGCAGACGGATCGCTTCGGCCGTGGTTTCCTTCACGGGATCGGCCACGCCGACGAGACCAACCGCCTTGCCGTCGACCGCGACGAACATGACGGTCTGGCCTTCGGTTCGCATCGTCTCCGCGCGCGCTTCGAGATCGCCCGCGTCGATGCGGAGCTCGTCGAGCATCGCCTTGTTCCCGAGCGCGACGGATTTTCCGTCGACGACTCCGCGCACGCCCTTCCCGGTGATCGACGAGAAGTCGTCGACCGGACGGACGATCGCGCCGCGCTCGAGCGCGCCGTCGATGATCGCCGCCGCCAGGGGATGCTCACTCACCGCCTCGACGCTCGCGGCGAGGCGCAGCAGGTCGCTCTCTTCGATTCCGTGCGCCACGACCGCGGCGAGCTTCGGCTTGCCGAGCGTGAGCGTCCCGGTCTTGTCGACGACGAGCGTGTCGACCGTGCGCAGAACTTCGATGGCCTCCGCGTTGCGGAAGAGCACTCCGGCCGTCGCTCCCTTCCCCGCGGCGACCATCACCGACATCGGCGTGGCGAGCCCCAGGGCGCAAGGGCAGGCGATGATGAGGACGGCGACCGCGTTGACGAGGGCGAACGCGAGGCGCGGCTCGGGTCCGACCATCGCCCAGACCGCGAACGTGATCGCCGAGGCTGCCATCACCGCCGGGACGAACCAGGAGGCGACCGTGTCCGCGAGCTTCTGGATCGGCGCGCGGCTTCGCTGCGCCTGGGCGACCATGTTGACGATCTGCGAGAGCAACGTGTCGGCGCCGACGCGCTCGGCGCGCATCAGGAGCGTCCCCGTTCCGTTCACGGTCGCGCCGATCAGCGGGTCGCCCGCCTGCTTCTCGACGGGAAGCGGCTCGCCGGTGACCATCGACTCGTCGACATTGCTCGAGCCGCTGACTGCCACGCCGTCGACCGGGATCTTCTCGCCCGGGCGAACGCGGAGAGTGTCACCCGCCTGAACCGATTCGAGCGGGACGTCCGACTCGCTGCCGTCGGCTCCGACGCGGCGCGCCGTCTTCGGCGCGAGCCCGAGAAGCGCGCGGATTGCGGCGCCGGTGCGGCTTCGCGCGCGGAGCTCCATCACCTGGCCTAACAGCACGAGGGTCACGATCGCCGCCGCGGCCTCGAAGTAGACGCCGACCTGTCCCATCCCGTCGCGAAGCGCCGGAGGGAACCAGCGCGGCGCGCTCGTCGCGACGAGCGAGTAGCCGTAGGCCACCGAAACGCCGACGCCGATCAGCGTGAACATGTTGAGGTGGCGTGTGACGAGTGACGCCCATGCGCGCTCCATCAGCGGCCATCCCGCCCAGAGCACCACCGGCGTCGCGAGCGCGAGCTCGATCCAGGGCGCCCAGACGCTCAGCGTGTGGCCGAGGATGTCATGCGCGCCCGGCAGGTGGCGAATCATCGCGAAGACGACGAGCGGGACGGTGAAGATCGTGCTCCACCAGAAGCGTCGCGTCATGTCGTCGAGCTCCGGATTCGCCTCCTCGAGCGTCACCGTCCGCGGCTCGAGCGCCATCCCGCAGATCGGGCAGGCGCCCGGCGCGTCGCGCACGATCTCGGGGTGCATCGGGCACGTCCACTCGGTCTTCGTCGCAGGAGCCGCGACGATCTCCGGCTCGAGCGCCATGCCGCACTTCGGGCACGCGCCCGGTCCTTCCTTCCGGACTTCCGGATCCATCGGGCAGACGTGGGTCGCCTTCGAGAGATCCGATCCCGGCATCGCGAGCTTCTTCTCCCCGCGCAGGTAAGGCGCCGGGTTGGCGTCAAAGAGCGCCTTGCAGTTCGTCGCGCAGAAGAAGTAACTCTTTCCGTCGAGCACCGACGACCCGGCGGCCTTCGCCGGATCGATCATCATCCCGCAAACCGGGTCCTTCACCGTTTCGATCGTCGGCGCGGTGGTGGCGCCGTACGCCGCGGGATCAGCATCGAACTTCTCCTTGCAGCCCTTCGAGCAGAAGAAATACGTCGTGCCGTCGACGACCGACGACCCGGCGGCCTTCGCAGGGTCGATCGTCATGCCGCAAACCACGTCCTTCACCTTCTCGGCCTTCGGCGCGGCAGCGGCGCCGTACGCGGCGGGATCCGCGTCGAACTTCTCCTTGCAGCGCGGTGAGCAGAAATAGACGGTGGCGTCGCCGGCGCGAGAGGAGCCCGCGGCCTTCGCAGGATCGATCTTCATGCCGCATACCGGATCGACGACGTGGCTGTCCGGTTGTTCGTGGTCGTGACGGTCGTGGATGTTCATGATTCCTCCAATGATGACTCAATGGCGTTGTTTCTTCATCCTCGAGAGCAACCACCCCCGCCGCAGCACGACGAGGCGACGGGAGGCAACTCAACGAACGCTCCGTGTCCGGCGTCGAACTCGGTCTTGCAGGAGATAGCGCAGAAATAGTGCGTCGTCCCATCGTAATGCGAGCTGCCGGCGGCGGCGGCGGGATCGATCAGCATCCCGCAGACGGGATCGGTCACCAGGTTGGTCGGAGTTGGAGTTGTCTGTTTCACAATCGAATCCTCCAGGTCAGTTGTTCTCGACCGGCAGCCGGTCGAACCTCACGGTGAGGCTTCCCACGGTAGTAAGGTCAATCGCCACCATCTCCACATTCCGGAACTGCTCGGAAAGGCGGGCCACCGCCCGCGTCACCAGCGGGCGGCTCGGTCGGTGGGCAAAGGCCGCCCGAGGCGGCCGGCGAGACGGGGTGGCGGGGCGAGAGGCGGCAGCGCGCCACGGCGCCGAACGGGTGACTGAGCCGGTTGCGAGCATCGTGTTCCTCTCCACGGGATACACGATGGGCCTTCCCATGGTGGGAAGGTCAAGAGAGGGTGTCAAAAACAACTCAGCTTACGCTGTCGCCCTCGGAGTGACGCACCGTTACCTCCGGCCCGACGGTGGTCGTCGCCTCGCCTTCGGCGCCGATCGCGATTCTCTCGGTAGGGTTCATGTCGGGCGGAGTCCTTCAGGAGCTCGAGCCGGCTCCTCGCTCCGGCGTTGACGCCTCCACCGCGCGCACGGTGACCGGCACGTGCTTGTGATACGGCGTGCGAGCGAGCGGGTCGCAGTGGTCGCTCGCGGTGAGGCGGTTGATCTGCGGGCCTTGCGGCTCCCCGCCGCGGTACCGCATGCCGTATCCGTGAGGCAGCGTGACCATGCCGGGCCGTACCGAGTCGTCGACGTCGACGACGACTTCGATCGCAGCGGTGTCCGATGCGCAGAGCGCCCGCGCGCCTTTCGCCAGTCCGCGTGCGCGCGCGTCGTCGGGATGCATGCGCATCGCTCCGTCCGGATCGGTCTTCCTCCACGCCGGATCGCGATAGATCTGGTTGGCGTTGTAGGTTCTGCGCTCGCCAGCGAGCAGCACGAGCCCGCTCCGTGGCTCCGGCTCGTCACGCAGCGCGCGCAGAGCCGCGAGCATCTCGGAAATGTCGAGATGGACGCGCGCGTCGCGGTGCCGGAGCATCGACCAGGTGTCGTCGAACTCATGTCTCGTGACGACCGTCCCCTCGGCGCGATCGAGGATCGCGCGGAACAGCGCCACGCCTAACGCCAGGCCTTTGCCCCGATGGCCGGCCCGACGCACCGCCGCGGGCTCCCGGCGCGCGAGGTCGATCGCCAGGCCGAGCAGCGGGGCGGCGGCGGCGGGCGACACGCGCGCCGGATTCGCGCGCGCGGCACGGAGCGCGCGGCCAAATGTGCGGTACGCGATCGACGCTGCGTACGGCCGGAGTCGCGCGTGCGCGCCGAGCTTCGCGCCGAGCGCCGCGAGAAACACGCCGTGGCTCGTGAATTCCGGCTCCATCGCCGCGATTCGCGCGAGTATCGGAAACGAGCGCGGGATCTCTCCCATCGCCTCGAGCAGGCGCGTGTAAATCTCCGGTTCCGGCAACGCCTCCGCGCGCGGCGGGAAGATGGGATGGCGCAAGTGGAACGCGTTCTCCGGGAACTCGAGGTTGAATCCGGTGCACTCCCACTTCTCGAACTGCGTCGCCGCGGGGAGCACGTAGTGCGCCAGCCGCGCCGTCTCGCTCATCGCGACGTCGACGACGACGAGCAACTCGAGCTTCGCGAAGGCGCGCTCGTACGCCGTCGTGTTCGCGCCGGTCAGCACCGGGTTCGCGCTGTCGACGAACATCGCGCGGATCCGGTCGTCGCCGTCGTACTCGATCTCGTCCGGCAGGATATTAGGCGGGTACAGCCCGCCGATCGGGTGCATGCCGTGCCTCGCGGTGCGAGGGTGGCGCGGGTCGCGCTCGTCGGTGTTGCCGAGGATCGGGAGGAGGTACGCGTGGAAGTTGTTGCAGCCCTGCCTGCCGAAGTGGCCGGTGACGAGGAAGAGAAGCTTCTCGAGGTACGAGTTCAATGTGCTGTGAAGGCTCTGCTGCAACCCGAGGTCGACGCGAACGCACGCGGCGCGCGCCTTCGCGAACGCGCGCGCGACGCGCTCGACGTCGCCGAGCGGAACGTCGGCCCGGCGCACGAACTCCTCGACGGGGATCGCGCGAAGCTCGGCCTCGAGCGCCTCGAATCCGACGCAGCGCTCGGCGAGAAACGCGCGATCGTGCAGCCCGTCGCGCACGATGATCGCGAGCATCGCCGCGATCAGGAACGCGTCGGTCCCGGGACGCAGCTGCAGGTGCACGTCGGCCCCGCGCGCCGTCTCCGTTCGCCGCGGGTCGACGACGACCAGCATGCGCTCCCCGTCGTTCTTCAACTCGCGCAGCGTGTCGCGCGCATTCGGGATGCCGTGCGCCTGGAACGGGTTCGCGCCGATGACCAGTGCGACGTCGGCGTGCTCGATGTCTTCGGTGATGTGGCAGCGCTGGTCGCCGAAGAGGCGGCCGT
Source organism: Thermoanaerobaculia bacterium (assembly GCA_051305935.1). GTDB lineage: Bacteria > Acidobacteriota > Thermoanaerobaculia > Gp7-AA8 > Gp7-AA8 > JACPDH01. The sequence goes on along the minus strand of JBPPMG010000391.1, from coordinate 5,802 downwards.
TCACCCAGAAGTCACCCGTCTTCTCCTGTGCGAGAGCGCTGTAGACGAACCGGCTCTTCATTGCCTTCAGCAGCTGCCGGCTGTAGGCGCCACCGAGGTGATTGCCCTGGCCTCCGCCGCCGTAGAAGGCGAACGCGCGGCCCCCGTGCCGCTCGCGGATCGCGACCAGGCGTTTCGCGATGTCGGCGAGAGCCTCGTCCCAGCCGACGCGCACGAAGCTGCCGTCGGGCTCGCGTCGCAGCGGATGCTCCAGCCGGTCCGCGTGCTCCTGGTAGTGCTGAAGGCGCGCCGCCTTCTGGCAGAGGTAGCCCTTGGAGACCGGATGAGACTCGTCGCCGCGCACGCTCGTGATACGGCCGCCGTCGGTCGTGACGCGAAGCCCGCAGTTTCGCGAGCAGAGAATGCAGGCCGTCTGTTCGAACGTCGCAGGCATTGCGCGATTCACGGCCGGCTGACGCGAAACGCTCGCGGGCGGCCGGCGAGAGGGAGTCTACCACCCGCACCCGGGGCCACACGGAAAGTGAGCAGTGGGGTCACAATCGCCGCTGCGCGCCGGAGCGCGCTCCTCCGCCCGTGTGCCATTCTCCCTCAATCGAACCGGACACTCCCACCCACCCCAGATACTCAGTCAGGGGTGGGGGTCACACCTCGAAACAATAGTTACCAACAGGCGAAGACGGCCGCGACCGACGCGTAAACTATAGATTCGAGGTGCGACCCTCTCCACATAGTTCGGCTCCGATCCCGCATTCGATGTGCCCGGGGCGTTACCCTCGGCAATGCTGGCGCGTAAAATCAGACATGACCAAGACTCTGGCCTCACTCGCCCTGTTGCTCGCTGTATCCGGTGCAGCCTTGGCGTCCTCGACCGTCGCCTGGAAGACGGAAACCGGAGGCTGAGTCTTCTCTCCGCCCGCGGTCGCGGGCAATCGGGTCGTCGTCGCCTCCTGCTCGGGCTCCATTTTGGGGCTCGACCCCGAAACCGGGGCGATCGAATGGACGCACGACGCGCGCGAAACCGTGCGAGGAACGCAGTTCCACGGTCGCGGCGTCGTCGCAGGCAAGATGCTCATCGTCGCAGGGGACTCGGCGAAGGGAGCTGCGACAGTCGCGATCCTCGTGGATGGCGGAGACGTGGCGTGGAGCACGCCGTTTGACGAAAGGCTCGTCACCGACCTGGTTCTCGACGGCGGGAGCGGGCTCGTCGTGGGGATCGAGCCTAATGGAAACGTTGCGGCCATACGCGTCTCCGACGGGGTCGTCGCCTGGTCGCGCACGATCGAGGCGCGGCAGACGCGGTGGCGCCCGCAATCACCTGTGCTCGCGGGCGGCCTGCTCATCGTTCCCGGAGTCGACGGCTCGATTCGCGCGCTCGAGCCCGAGACGGGGAAGGATGCGTGGGTCAACGACCTCGGGGTCGCCTTCTCGACGGGCGTCGTCTCGGACGGCGAGACAGTGTGGGTCGGATCGGCGGACGGGAGGATTCGACGCTTCGCGCTGAAGGACGGATCGCTCGTCGCGACGTCGGCTCCGGGGGGCACGCCGTTCGGTGCGCTGACCCTGACAACGCGCGGCGTCGTCGCGCTGACCACCGGAAAGCCCGCCAGTCTCGTCTGCCATTCGCCGGATCTCACGTCCGTGGCCTGGGAGCTCGAGCGCGACGGGGAGTGGTCGGCCTTCCGTCCCTTCGTCCTCGGCGGCACCATTCTCGTCGGGCTCGATACGAAGCAGTTCTGCAGGATCGACGCAGCGTCCGGCCGGCTTCTCTCGTGCGATGCCGTTCCTGGCGTTCCCCGCTCGTTCGCCGCCGGGCCGGCCGGAGAGCTCTATGTCGGAACACTGGCCGGTTCCATTGTTTCAATCCGCGCCGATCCGACACCCTGACCCGGCACCTTCGGCGCAACTGGGAAAGGGACAGTGAGGGGAATGGGGTCAAGCCTCGAAAGTTTCCTACGAGACGGTTGGAACGGAAACTTTCGAGGTCTGACCCCATTCCTCGGTCACTCGACCGTAGCCATCCAGATGTCGCTCTCCCGGCGTATCGCATTAAAGTAGATCATTGAACCGTCTGCCGTCAGACTGGGAAAACGGACCCCGTGGCTCTCCGATTTGAAAACCTCTGTCGTCGCGAGTGTGACGCGATCGACGGCGATGATGAGTCTGTTTCCGGATGCGAAGACGACGTGACGACTGTCCGGCATCCAGCTTACAGGTGGCGCCTCAGTTGCCAGGCTGGAGAGTTTCGAGTACTTCTTGTCCTCGAGGGAGTACGCCCAGATCCCCTCGCGGACCGACGACCCATCGCGGAGACCGCGTCCAGCCAGCCAGTTTCCGTCGGCCGACCAGCCCGTCCCCAGGAACGTCAGTCCTTCTTCGATCGGCGGCAGTTTCTCAATTGTGGATACCGGCAGTGCCCCGGTGAGGCTCAATATCTGGGTGCCCTCCACGTTGGATGTCAGAATTCGCTGTCCATCCGGCGACCAGGACGGAGACCAGAGAATGGGACCGGTCGTCTTCGTAACCTGCTGCAGGTTGCTTCCTTCTGCGTCGATCGTCCATATCTCGTACCGTCCGGTGCGGTCCGAGTAGAACGCGATCCGTTTTCCGTCGCGAGACCACCGCGGGGCCCGATCCTTGGCCGCATCGTCAGTGATCTTGCGGAGATCGCTGCCGTCGGAGTTCACGAGATAGAGGTCTTCCTGCACCGACCAACTTCGCATGACCACGGTCGATCCGTCGGGAGAGATGTCCGGATCGACGAACGGCGTCGAACCACTCGTGACGGGGACATCGCCTCCCACGACCTTCATCGTCCGCGGGTCGATCGTGATCCGGTGCACATTGATCTCAGTGCTCGAGGCGGCGTAGACGATCCGGGCGGCCGTCCGCGCCATGTCGAGCTCTCCACTCCAAGCGGACGGTGTCGTGAGTGCCTGCAGTGGCCCAGTCAGCTCGCCGGTGGATTCGTCGATCGGCGCGCGCCAGAGATTCATGCTGCCGCCGCGGTCGCTCGCGAAGTAGAGCGACTCGCCGTCGGGGGCCCATGCCGGACTCCAGTCGAGCGGGGGATCGTCGGTGACCGGTACCGCCTCGCCGCCATCCGCGGGAATGGTCAGGATGTCGCGCTGGCCCTGGCCCGGATACGGCAGGCCCCAGAACGCGATGCGGTGGCCGTTTGGCGACCAGCGCGGCATGACCGCATCTCCGTCGTAGATCTTCCTGTTCTCCCCGGTCTGCACTTCGATCGCCCAGAGTTGCGCGTCGGAAGGGCGGTTCGAAGGCGTGTTCCCGGTTTCGGTCGAGACGACAATTCTCTTGCCGTCCGGCGAAAAGGATGGGTTGAACCCGAAGTCGGCGATTCGTCGTACCGACTCACCTGTCGCTCCCATCACGTAGATGCCGCCCCCTCCCCGCTCGGAACGGAATGCAATCGACTGACCGTCAGGCGCGAACGCAGGCTGCTGGTTCCCGTCAGACGCGCTCCTGGTGAGGTTGATCGGATTTCTGCCGCCGACGCGGAGCAGGAAGATGTCGCTGCCTGAGGAATCGGGCGACGGCGCAACATACGCGAGGTACTGGCCATCGGGAGAAATCGCCGGTTGCGTTTCCTGCCCGCTGAGGTCGGTCAGTTGTGTGAACGTCGCCTCGAGGGGCGGCAGAGCTCCCGGCGCCTGCCGTCGCAGAAAGAGAACGCCGAGGACTGTGAGCGCTGCGATCAGCACGACGACGGCGGCAACGAACGGCCAGGATCGCCGGCGCGTGACCACTCCGATCGACCCCGAGCCTGAGTTCGAGCTCGACTGTGACGTTGCATTCGCCGACAGCGTGTCGAATTCGTCGACCAGTTCGAAGAGATCCAGCGCAATGTCCCTCATCGACTGGTAGCGCTTCTCCGGATCCTTCGCCAGGCACCGCCGGATCAACCTCCGAAGCTCGGCGGGTGCGTCGGGATTCAGCTCCGCAACCGGAGCGGGCGCCGCGTTGATGATCTGGTGCATCGTCTCGATCTGTGAGTCGGCTTCGAACGCGCGTTGGCGCGTGGTCGCCTCGTAGAGGATGCAGCCGAACGAGAAGATGTCCGAGCGGGCATCGACGACTCGTCCCTGCACCTGCTCGGGCGACATGTAGCCCACCGTTCCCATCACGGCACCCTGTTGCGTGTCCCGCACGTCGGTCGCCATCGATGCCCCGCCTTCGGCCGGCGACTTTCCCTCAATCAGTTTCGCGAGACCGAAATCGAGAATCTTCGCGAAGCCGTCGTTGCTGATCATCACGTTGTCAGGCTTGAGATCGCGATGGACGATTCCCGCTGCATGAGCCTTGGCCATCCCCTCGGCCACTTGCGCGAGCCAGCGAATGAGCTCTTTGAGAGGCGCCTTCTCGCCATGGATCTTGTCGCGGAGTGACAGGCCGCGGACGAGCTCCATCGCGATGTAGTGCACGGCCTTACTGGGCGTTGAAGGATCTGCGGAGTCCTTCTGCTCGGGCTCGGCGTGTCCGATGTCGTAGATCGTTACGATGTGCGGATGGTTCAGCCCAGAGGCCGACTTCGCCTCGAGGACGAATCGCCGCACCCGTTCCTCGTTCTGAACGAACTCCGGCGGAAGCACTTTCAGCGCGACTGCGCGGTCGAGCCGCTCATCGAGCGCTTCGTACACCTCTCCCATTCCGCCAGCACCGAGGGCGGAAAGAATCCGGTAATGCGCAAGCGTGATGCCACGATCGAGTGAGGATGCCATCAGTTGTGAAGAGCCGAGAGGAAATCATACCTCCTTTGCGGGGATGTCGAAGTGAACGGGTCTGGAGGGTTTGGCCCCACGCCAGGTCGAGACTCCGAGCAAGTGCGTCTCCATCGCCGACCGTAACGCAGTGCAGCCTGACTTCGCAACCGATCGGGTCAGAGCTTCGGCCTTCTGATTTCTACGAACAGTAGATTTTCGTGCGCGCCTGGGAGATTGCTTCGCGGAGCCTGCGGGGGGGTCACACCCCGAAACTATAGTTACCATCAGGAAAATACGGCCGCGACCGACACGTAAACTATAGATTCGAGGTGCGACCCCCTACACGAGTTAGGATCCCCTAGGAGTTTCCCAACATGAACACCTGTCCCGTGAGGCGACATCGTCTCCGCAACGTTTCCGGCGTTCGCGATCAGGAGGCGCAGTTGGCACCTCCCCGCATCTCAGCTGGCCGAATGGTTAAAGGCAAGCAGACGCGAGACTGACATTTGTTCAAGAGGGGACCCAAACGGAATCGAAGGATCACCCCGTCACCCCGGGGGTGGGTCGCTCGAGTGCCATGCGGTTGCCGTCTCACCCGACTCGCGCTCTTCGCCAGCCTCGCGCCTGCTCCCGAGAGGATTCTCCCGGGTGCCACTTAGGGTGCCATTCCCCCTGAAACAGCAACGGCCACCCTCTCAGGTGGCCGTAAGTCATTTGTATTCTGGAGCCGTTGACCGGACTCGAACCGGTGACCTGCTGATTACGAATCAGCTGCTCTACCAACTGAGCTACAACGGCGTGGGATGCTTGCCGGCAGGCCCGGAGCAGCGCGGATTATACCGATGCCAGCGCTGCTGTCCAGCCTTCCGAAGCGTGCGGGAGAACGCTGGAGCACCGGGGGGTATTTCGAATTTCGAATTTGGGGAGCCTGGATACCTCGTCGCCCGCGCCGACGCCTGTGGAAAGCGAAAAAGGCGGGCGACTCGGTCGAGTGCCCGCCTTTCAAATTCGAAATCCGGAGACTTCCGCGAGGGGCGGGCCGCCGCGATGAACTGCGGAGACTCGGGGGGGTGGGATCAGG
>JBPPMG010000385.1:0-6383 GCA_051305935.1 Thermoanaerobaculia bacterium | reverse complement strand
AGGACGATCAGGAGAGGGGTGAGCACGGCCGCGAGCACGACTCCGGCGATCGCGACGAACACCACCTTGAGCACCACGAACGCGATCTTGATCGGGATCAGCACGACAGTGAAGACGAGCTTCAACACCAGGGCGACGAGCCCGACAGTCGCCACGACGACCGTGAGGGCGATCGCTACAGCCACCAGAGTCATCACCAAGCCGAGAAACCAGCCCATCGCGGCACCTCCTGTGCGGTGATACGCAGGTTGCGCGCGGATGTTGCGGGCGGCTGGAAGGTGTAACAGGACGAGGGCGATAGGCGATAGACGGAAGGCCGAGGCGAAAGGCGAAAGGCGATGAGCATGCAAGAATCTGCAGAGTTGTGTGAAGAGTTGAACTCGTGGCGACCGTCAGCCTGCAATCTTCATCTCTTTTCGCTTCTCGCTTCTCGCCGGCCAGCTCATCGCCTTCCGCCTCTCGCCTCTCGCCTGAATGCTCATCGCCTCTCGCCCCTCGCCTCTCGCCTGCTCCTTCTCAATCGATTTTCACTACGAAACTCACGCCGTGCCGCTCGAATCCCAGCGCGTCGTAGAAGCGGTGCGCCCCTTCGCGGGTGAGATTGCTCGAGAGAACGAGTTTGTAGCAACCGGCGGCGCGGCATCGCGCCATCGCGTGCTCCATCATCGCGCGGCCGACTCCCTTCCCCCGTGCCTGCGGAACGACGACGACATCCTCGACCAGTCCTTCCGGCGCGCAGCGGTCGCCGAGCGTGTCGACGATGCAGAGCGCGTACGTGCCAACCAGCTCTCCTTCGTCGAACGCGAGCCAGACGCGATAGTCGGGATAAAGCGAGAGCCTGTCGAAGACCGCGGCGAGGCGTTCCGGCCTCACGCGCGCAACGCCACTCGCAAGCTCGCCATAGATGGCGCCGAGACCGGGAAGGTCTCCACGTGTCGCTTCGCGAATCGAGATCGCCATGCTCCTGCGCCCCTGGCTCAGCCGAGCCACTTCTTGAGCTTCGACGAAATCGAGTTCTTCTCCCTCATCGATTCTTCCGCCACGACCTGGGCGTAGTCGACGACGCGACGATAGATGTCCCCTTCGGCGCAGTAGGCAAAGCGGTAGATCCACCGCGGAGCCGGTTCCTGCTCGAGCTCGGCGCGTTCGAGCCGGTACGGCCGTCCCTCGAACATCAGCGTCATCGGCGGCGACCAGTCGGTGCGCGCGCGCGACGAGGCGAGCACGAGCGCCCACCCGCCCAGCTCGTCGTCGACGACGTAGTCTCCTCCCGCGAGCCGTCGCAGTTGCCCGCGCGAGCGGTCCTTTCTGAGCTCTGCCGCGAGATCCGCCGCCAGCGGGAATCGATCCGCCGGGTTCTTCTCGAGGCACTTGAGCACCACTCGGTTCATCCATGCCGGAATCTCCGACCGGATCGAGCGCGGCGGCGGAGCCGGATCGCGGGTATGGGCGAGCGCGAGCGCGACCGGCGTGTCGGCCACGAACGGAAGCCGTCCCGTCAGCAGCTCGAAGAGAACGACTCCCAGCGAGTAGATGTCGCTCCGCCCGTCGACGCGGTGTCCCTCGAACTGCTCGGGCGACATGTACTCCGGCGTCCCGACGATCATCCCAGTGGCGGTGATCGTCTTCATGTCGATGCCGACGCCGCGCGCGACGCCAAAATCGAGCAGGCGGACCGTGCCGTCGCTGGCGATCATGACGTTGTGCGGCTTCACGTCACGATGGATGACTCCATGGCGATGCGCCTCGTCGAGCGCGTCGGCGACGGCGGCGCAGACCCTTGCAGCTTCGTCCGGCGCAAACGGTCCGCTCTCGCGCACGATCCTGCGCAAATTCTTCCCATCGACGAACTCGGCGACGAAGTACATCTCGTCTCCCAGCAGACCTGACCCCGCGATCGAGGGAATCGACGGATGGGAGATCTTCGCGAGCACGCCGATCTCGCGCCGGAAGCGCTCGGAGCCGCCCGGGTCGTCCGCGGCCGCGTGAAGAATCTTCAGCGCGAGCGTCGCGCCCGACTCCAGGTCGCGCACCTGGTAGACGCTCCCCATCCCCCCGCGCCCGAGGAAACCTTCGATCTCGTAACGCTCCGCGTATACGAAGCCGTCGGCGTAGTCGGGAACCTTCCCGCGTCCCCCGCGCGGCGACGGGGGCGGCGAGCTCCGCTTCTCCGTCGACAGCTCCGAGAATGGCGTCGTGTGCGAGACGGTGATCTCGCCACAGACCGCACAGGCTCGGCCCTCCTCGAGTCCGTCGAAGCCACAGTTCGTACAGAGTGCCATAGGAATGTGAAGGCAATTGTAGCGCCGCGACCACGAGAATGCGGATTGTGAAGTGCGGAATGCGGAATGGGAGAGGCGGCATGACCGACCGGAGGAGGGCCGACCGGGACCCTGTCGCCTGAGCGCAGCGTAGGGCCTCTCAGGTTCCGCAGCGTGACCGACGGGGAACCGGAGGCCAGGCGAAGAGCCCGTCGCGTCGAGGGTAGAGGCCTGCGAGGCCCTTCGCTTCGCTCAGGGCAACAGGCCCTGCGGCTGGCGCGCTACCTCAGGTGCCCCGTTCCGCATTCCGCATTCCGCGTTCCGCATTCCGCGTTCCGCATTCCGCGTTCCGCATTCCGCGTTCCGCATTCCGCGTTCCGCATTCCGCACTCCGCAATCCGCATTCGCTAAACGAGCCACTCCGCCAATCCGTCGAGCGTTCGCAGCTCCCGGTCGGGAAGAACGTCGGATCCCGGCCTCTCGTTCTTTCGGTTGATCCACGCGACGGGGATTCCCAGTTCGCGGCAGGGCACGACGTCGTGGAAGTGGCTCTGCGCCGCGTGAAGCCAGCGTGTCTCGTCGCCGATCCGCTTGCGCGCCTCGAGGAAGTGCGGATGAGCCGGCTTGTACGAGCGCAGCTGCTGCGCCGTGACGATCAACTCGAATTCGACGGTGAAGTGCTTCCGCGTCTCCGCGAGGAGGTCGTCGTCGACGTTCGAAAGGATTCCGAGGCGGATCCCCGCCGCCGCAAGCCGCTCGAGCGCGCGATTCGTGTCGGCAAACGGCGGCCACGAAGGGAGGCTCCCCGGCAGCATCGCCGCCCGTTCTTCGGATACGGCGCGACCGAGCCGAGCACCGATCCGCCTCGCAACCTCGGTCAGCACCTCGCGGTAGCTTCGGTAGTCGCTTTCGATCTCCGGCTCGACCTCGTGGTAGAGCTCGACGATGCGGTGTCGGTCGAGCGGATCGCCGATGCCCGCTGCAAGCAGCGCGCGAACGAAGCCCTGCTCCCAGTCGATCAGCGTGCCGTAGCAGTCGAAGGTGACGATGTCGTACACCGCTGCCTACTCCGCGATCACGATCGCGACCGCGGTCGCCTGCCGCGGATACGACTCTCGCACCGAGCCGTCGTACCACGCCGCCACGACTGCTCCCTTCCTCAATTCTCCAGCGTCCGCGTTGCGCAGCCGCTCGCCCTGCTCGCGGTAGATTCTCGTGTCGGGCGTGACCGTCACGAAGTCCTTCATCGATCCCGCATCATCACCCGGGCGTTCCTCGACGAGGACTCGAACGAGAGCGCCGCCACTGCCCGGCTCGACCTTCGTAATCGTCCCCTGCATGTCGAAATCGCGCTCGGGCAGGAAGGGCGGGTCGTCGGCCGGCTTGTAGTTCGTCGGGCCATATGCCGAGGAGCACGAGACGGCGAGGACGAGAGTGAGCGTTGCGATGAGCGCAGTTCGAAGATGGCGCACGAGCGTCTCCTATTCGCGGGATAGCGGGACGAACTCCGGATCGTCCTGCCGGTATCGCTCCCAGCTGAGAAAGTCCCAGTATCCGCAGTGGTGCTCTTCAGGGTAGTTGCGACAGGTCTGCGGTCTCACGTCGTAGATCGTGCAGCGGCGCGTGTCGCTGTCGAGGAAGCGGCAGATGGTGCCGTAGACCCCGTCCTTCTGGTGGCGCAGCACGCGATCACCGTCGAGAATCTTGGTGAAGCGCTTCTTCGCGAATTCCTTGTCGATCCCGAAGTGCTTCGCGATCCTCGCGATCTCGCGTTCGGTCACGTCGATGCCCGGGTAGCTGCAGCAGTACGCGGGGCACTTCCCACAGTCGTAGGTTGTCTTGCTCGTCAAATTGAGGGCTCCTCAGTCGAGTTCGGGAGAGTCTAGAGGAAAACGCGGAATTCGGATTGCGGAATTCGGAATGTGGTGCCCCGGTCGCCTCGCCCGCTGCGCAGGCCCTTCACTTTCCGCTTTGGGAAGCCAATGCCGCATTCCGCATTTTCAGAATTCTCATCTACGATGAGTGGATGGACGCGGAACTGGTCCGCTCGCTCGAGACGCTCGCGCTGGCGCTCGGGCTCGGGATGCTCGTGGGGCTGCAGCGCGAGAGCGTGAACAGCCGCATCGCCGGGCTGCGCACGTTTGGCCTCGTCACCGTGACCGGAGCGCTCGCGGGACTCATGGCACCGACGCTCGGGCCCTGGCTTCCGGTCGCCGCCGTCGTCGCGATCGCGTCGTTCGCAATCCTCGGCAATCTGCTCGAGGCACGGACAGGCAGCGTCGATCCCGGCACGACGACCGAAGTCGCGATGGTGCTGATGTGCCTGATCGGCATCTACCTCGCGACGGGAGCGCGTGTCGCGGCTGTCGTCCTGAGCGCCGCGATCGCCGTGCTGCTTCAGCTCAAGGATCGCGCGCGGCACGTGGTGGAGCGGCTTGGCGAGAAAGACATCGAGCAGATCATCCGCTTCGCGCTCATCTCCCTCGTCATTCTCCCGGTCCTTCCGAATCGCAACTTCGGACCGTTCGACGTGCTGAACCTCTACAACACGTGGCTGATGGTCGTGCTGATCGTCGGCCTCTCGCTGGGCGGCTACATCGCCTACAAGTTCTTCGGTACGGGGGCGGGCGTGATTCTCGGCGGCATCCTGGGAGGGGCCGTCTCGAGCACGGCGACGACCGTCAGCTACTCGCGCCGTTCCAAGGAACAGCCTGAATCGAGCGGCCTTGCGGCCACGGTCATCCTCATCGCATCGACCATCGTCTGGATCCGAGTGATCGTGGAGATCGGCGTCGTCGCACCGGGCTTCCTCCCCTGGGCGATCGGGCCGTTCGGCATGATGCTGGCGCTCACGGCCCTGATTTCCTGCTTTGCCTTCTTCCGCCAGCGCGGAACCGCACCCGACTTGCCCGAGCAGGACAATCCTTCCGACATGAAGTCGGCGCTCCTCTTCGCGTTTCTCTACGCTGTGGTGCTCCTGGCAGCCGCGTGGGCCCAGCAGGCCTGGGGCAATCGCGGGCTCTTCGCCGTGGCGCTCATCGCGGGACTGACTGACGTCGACGCGATCACCCTGTCGACCGCGCAGCTCGTGTCGGACGGAAGGCTCGGCGGGGACGAAGGCTGGCGCATCGTGCTGACCGCCGTGCTCTCGAACACGCTGTTCAAGCTCGGCGCAGTCGCGGTGATGGGGAGCCGGCGCCTCCTGGGGCTCGTCGCGGCAGCGTCCGCCATCGTCATCGCGGTCGGTGTCGCCACGATCCTCGTCTGGCCGTAGGATACGAGAGATGAAGCTCGCGGCTCCCGCACTCACCACCGTCCTGCTGGCAACACTGCTCGGCGGGGCCGGATGCTCGGCAGGCGGCGACAAGCCGAAGGAGGCTCGCATGGACGAGCGCCGGCCATCGGTCAAGGAAGATCCTGCGTGGACCGCCGACCGGATACGAATGGTCGACACGCAACTCGCGGCGCGCGACATCCGGGACCCAAAGGTCCTGGCCGCCATGAGGCGCGTGCCGCGGCACCTGTTCGTTCCCGAGAACGAACGGCACTACGCTTACGTCGACGGTCCGCTGCCGATCGGACAGGGCCAGACGATCTCACAGCCCTACATCGTCGCCTACATGACTCAGGCGCTCGACCTCCAGCCGGGAGACCGCGTCCTGGAAGTCGGCACCGGATCGGGCTATCAGGCGGCCGTGCTCGCGGAGCTCGTGAAAGACGTCTACTCGATCGAGATCATCCCCGAGCTCGCGCGTCGCGCAGAGCTCCTCCTCATGGAGCTCGGCTACACGAACGTGTTCGTTCGCGCGGGCGACGGCTATCGGGGCTGGCCCGACAAGGCGCCGTTCGACGCCATCATCGTCACCGCCGCGCCCGATCACGTGCCGCAGCCACTCATCGATCAGCTCGCCGTGGGCGGCAAACTCGTGATTCCAGTTGGCGCGTGGGACCAGGAGATGGTTGTCATCACCAAGACCGCCAAGGGCGTCCTGGAGCGCCGCACCATCGGCGTCCGCTTCGTTCCGATGACGGGAGAAGCGCAGAAGCCGTAGGGGAAATGCGGATTGCGGATTGCGGAATGCGGAGTAAAAACCGAAATGAAGAATGTCGAATGAGGAATGG
>JBPPMG010000336.1:0-5321 GCA_051305935.1 Thermoanaerobaculia bacterium | reverse complement strand
ATGTGTATAAGAGACAGGGGCTGGGCCTGGTGCGCGGCAGAAGGCGGTGGAGGAGGTGGCGGCGGCGCGTCGGCGAGTTTCGTCGGTTCCTGCCTGGGCGGAGGGAGCTGCGAAATGTCCGGTGACTCGGCGCCTTTCTCGTGCGAGCAGGCGGCGAAGAGTGCGATTACGAGAGTGAGAGCGGCGATCCGGTTCATTGCGATGTCCTCCGTCGTTGAGTTCGCAAGGTTGGACAACGGAGGAGGCGAAAACGAAACCGGTCAATGCAGGCGAGAGGCGAGGAGGCGAGAGGCGAGGAGCAGGCGGGCAGGTGATTGTGTGGCGCAGACACTCCTGTCTGCGCGCGGCGCGAAGCGCCGAGGCGGGTCGGATTACAGTGATTCCGTGTCGCCTCCGGCGACGCGCAGACAGGAGTGTCTGCGCCACATCATGTCCGCCTTGGCCGCCGTCCGCCGCCTGCTCATCGCCTATCGCCTCTCGCCCGGCTCACCGCGGCTCCTCGCTCACCACCACTCCGTCGATCACGACGCCCGTCACGTGGGTCGTGTACTCGAACGGGTCGCCGTCGAAGAGGACGAAATCGGCGTCTTTTCCGCGCTCGATCGAGCCGACGCGGTCTGCTACGCCAAGAATCGTTGCGGCGTCGATCGTGACGAGCGCGAGCGCGTCGTCGAACGAGAGGCCGTTCGCGGCGGCCATCGCGGTCTCGAGCAGCACGACTCGGGTTTTCGGCACGTAGCTCTCGTAGCCGCTCTGAAGTGCGACCGGAATCCCGGCCTTCTTCAGGAGCGCCGCCGTCTCGAGGCTCAGGTTCTCCCGCTCGCCGAAGGGACGGGCCATCGTCGGGTGCACGATCACCGCGACGCCCGCTGCCTTGATCTTGTCGATCACCAGGTGCGCGTCGGCGGCGCCGTCGAGCACGACGCGGATTCCGAACTCTTTCGCGAGTCGCAGCGACGAGATGATGTCGTGCGCACGGTTCACCGTGATGAGCAGGGGCGTCTTTCCGTCCAGCACGCCGGCAAAGGCTTCCTTGCGCAGGTCGCGCGCCGGCTTCTTGTCGGCGGCTGCGGAGCCCATCTTCGTCTGGTACTCCTGCGCGTCGAGCAGCGCCTGGCGGAGCATCGCGATCTCCTTCGCGCGCGTGCCGGGCGATTTTCCCTTGTCGGCGAAGGCCGACTCGCCGAGCGTCGCGGCGATCATCGCCGCCGGGACGAGCACTGCCTCGTCGACCGTGTCGCCGCGCGTCTTCGCGATCATCGTCTGTCCCGAGACGAGCGTGCCCGGACCGTGGCCAGTGTGAATCGTCGTCACGCCGAAGCTGCGGAGCCAGCCGACGAGATGCTCTCGCGCGTTGTACGAGTCGATTGCGCGCAACTCGGGCTGGATCGCCGAGGAGCGCTCGAGTTGATCCTGATCGTGCGGCTGGTTGAGGTAGCCTGCGAGGCCGACGACGGTGTGGGCATCGATGAGCCCCGGCGTGACGACCTTCGCCCTAACGGCGCGCGTCCGCGCAGGGACGGGCGTCTCATCCTCGGGGCCTACGCGTTCGATTTTTCCGTCGTTCACGAGGATCACGCCGTTTCGAATCGTCTTCCCGGCCATCGTGTGGATCACTTCGGCTTCGATCGCGAGCCACTCCGCGAGCGCGGGAGTCGCCGGGACGGCGAGGAGTAGAGCGAGCAGCATGGCTTTCATGGTTAGTTCGCTCCTTCGGCGGCGATCTCGGAGTGCATCACGCGGTCGCTGCCCGCGCCGAGCCCGCCGGTGGCTCGAAGCCGGTCGGCGGGATCGTTGCGGTCGAATACGCGCATGCCATCGACCCACGTCTCGAGCACGTGCGTGTAGACGCTGAGAGGATCGCCGGAGAGAACGATGAAGTCGGCGTCCTTGCCCGGCTCGAGCGAACCGATCCTCGTCTCGAGCCCGAGGATCTTTGCGCCGCTGATGGTCAGCGCCTCGAGCGCCGCCTTGCGCGACATGCCGGCGCGGACGCCGAGCCCGCCGGAGCGGAGCAGCCAGCGCGAGTCGGTGATCGGGTCGTCGGTGTGGAAGGCGACGAGGACGCCGGCCTTCTCGAGAATCGCGCCGTAACGCCAGGTCAGGTCCATCGTCTCGAGCTTCCCGCCAGGGCTGTCGACGAAGATGATGGAACAGGGGACGCCCGCCTTCGCGATCTCGTCGGCGACCTTCCCCGACTCGGTCGCGTGCTGCAGGACGAGGCGGAAGCCGAACTCCTTCGCGAGGCGCATCGCGGTCACGATGTCGTCGTGGCGGTGCGAGTGGTAGTGGACGACGCGCTTTCCGTCGAGCACTTCGACGAGCCCTTCCATCGCCAGGTCGCGCGCGGGCCGGTCCGCGGGTGTCTTCGCATCACGCAGCTTCTTCCGGTACTCCTGCGCCTTGACGAACTGCTCGCGGACGAGCGCCGCCGACTTTGATCTCGTCTCGGGGAACGGCGCGTCCTTCATCGAGTTCGTGCCGTTCGCCATCTTCATGCCGCCGGCGTACGAGCCGTCGGCATTGCGAATCGCGATGTCGTCGATGGAGCCGCCGTCGCGCAGCTTCACGTAGAGCGTCTGCCCGCTCAGGAGAAATCCAGAGCCCGGCATGATGTTGACCGTCGTGATGCCGCCGGCCTGGGCCCGCTGGATCGACGCGGAGCGCGCGTTGATCGAGTCGAGCGCGCGCACGTCGGGCTGGATCGGCGCGCTCGAGTCGGCGCCCGAAACCTCGCCGACGTGCGAGTGCGTGTCGACGAGTCCCGGCATCAGCACCTTGCCGCTCACGTCGTGACGTTCGGCGCCTTCGGGAATCGCGACCCCGGCACCGATGGCGACGATCTTTCCTTTGTCGACGACCAGCGTGCCGTTCTCGATCGGATCGCCAGCGATCGGGATGATCGTGGCGCCGACGAACGCATGGGGGCGCTGCTGTGCCGTGGCTCCCATCGCCGCGACGAGAAAAACTGTTGCGAGAAACAAGCGATGCATCGGGCCTCCCGGGGGAAAGTGCCGGCGATTGTAGCCGACAGGCCGCAAGATCGTCGCCGATTCTGGTGGGTCGGGCTCGGCGTGACGGCGGTCAGCAATCGGAATCGACGGAGCGGCCGAATGGGCTGTTCAGCAAGCGGGGCGCGCTGCGAACGGCGCTACAGTCACATGGAGGGCAAGGGCTTCGCGCCCTACTTGTCCTGTTCCACGAAATCTACCGTCGTCACGTCACCGAGCTTGATCGTCATCATCTTCGCAGGGCTCGCGAATGTCAGGAATACTACGTTGATTACGGCCCCGGACGGCTTGTCACCGCACGCGACGGGCATCGGGCGCATCGGCTGGAATTCAGCCGCGGAGGAGACCACCTTTCCCTTGTCGTCGAGCCAATCGATGCTGGCCTTCCTGGCCTGGACGATCTTCGCGAGCTCCTGGGCCTCCTGGAACGTGATGGAGCCCGTGAGCAGCGTGAAGATCTTCTTGTTGCCTTCGGTTCGCGCGACGAACTTGTTCATGCAGGCGGCGTAGGCCGAGGCCGGCAGCAGGATGGCCACGGCGGCGGTTACGATCAGTCTAGTAAGATGGCTGGGCATCGGTCAGGCGCCTCGCGTCAGCTCTTAGAACGAGTCGGGCGCCGATAGTAATTTCGAAAGGGAGAGATCGTAATCATGAGCGACGCCGACAAGACGTCGAGGCCCGAGTTGTCGGCCCTCCGGATCGATCGGGGGGACGAGCTCGCAGGCGAGTCGCGCGCGAGGATCTGGCGGGCGATTCGGTGGATCGTTGCGCTGCTCGCCATCGCGTTCCTCGGAGCGCAAGCGCACCGTCGCTGGATCAAGCCGATGTCGTACCCGCAGGTCGAGACGATGGAGAGTCGCCCGTCGCGCAACTACTCGGACACGACCGTGATCTCGGCTTCGGGTTATCTCGTGGCGCATCTGCAGGCGAATGTCGCGCCGAAGATCTCGGGTCGGATCTCGAAGGTCAATTTCGACATCGGAAGCCGCGTCGAGAAGGGTGAAGTGCTCGCGCTGCTGGAGAACGAGGACCTCGAGGCGCAACTCCGCGAGGCAGAGGCCGGTAGCGTCCGTGCCGAGAAGGAGTACCTGCGTTTGAAGTCGCTGTCCGAGCAGGGGGTCGCGAGCAGGTCGCTCTTCGACGGTGCCGAGGCGGAGGCGCATCAGAGCAGGGCACGGGTCGACCGGCTGAAAGTCGTTCTGCGCGACGCGGTCGTGCGCGCGCCTTTCAGCGGCGTCGTCGTCGCCAAGAACGTCGAGCTCGGCGAGGTCGTCGCGCCGCTGAGCCTCGACGGGCAGTCTTCCGACGAGACCGGCTCGATCGCCACGATCGCCGACCTGCGCACGCTCGAGGTCGAGGCCGACGTCAACGAGTCGAATCTCGGAAAACTGAACGACGACCAGCCCGCCGTCATCGAAGTGGACGCGTACGAAGGGCGAAGCTGGCGCGGGAAGCTGCGCCAGATCGTCCCGGTGGCCGATCGCGCGAAAGGGATCGTGCAGGTCAAGATCGCGTTCATCGACCCGCCCGACAAACTCCTGCCGGAGATGAGCGCCAGCGTGTCGTTCCTCGAGAAACCACGCAGCGAGTCCGAGCTCGTCGAGCCGGCAAAGTTCTGGATCCCGGAATCCGCGATCGGCGGCGCTGGGAAGAGCGAAGTCGCGGTCGTCACCAAGGATGACGTCGTCGAGCTCCGCAAAGTGGAGAAAGGCGAGACGCGCAACGGGCTCGTGGAGATCGTCGGAGGCCTAACCGAAGGCGAGGCGTTCGTGAAGAGCGGTCCGGGCGAGCTCGCGACCGGCGCGAAGGTGCGCCGCGCCGCGCCTCCCGGCGTCTAGGCCGCGCGGAAAGACTCCGATGGCGAGAGTTCTGGTCGAGATCGAAGACGTCCACAAGTCGTACCGGCGCGACGCGTTCGTCATCCCGGTGCTCAACGGGATCACCGTCGACGTGGAAGAAGGCGACTACGTCGCGCTCATGGGCCCATCCGGCTCGGGGAAGACGACCCTCCTCAATCTGATCGCCGGGATCGACCGTCCGACGCGCGGCCGGGTCCTCGTCGACGGGCACGACATCACGAAGCTCGACGAGACGAGGCTCGCCGCCTGGCGCGCGCGCCACGTCGGATTCATCTTCCAGCTCTACAACCTCATCCCGGTGCTCAATGCGTTCGACAACGTGGAGCTCCCGCTTCTGCTCACGCAACTGCCGAAGCGTCAGCGACGGAAACACGTCGAAGCAGCCCTCAGCGTCGTCGGGCTCGCCGACCGGATGGACCACTATCCGCGCCAGCTTTCGGGTGGCCAACAG
>JBPPMG010000305.1:0-22412 GCA_051305935.1 Thermoanaerobaculia bacterium | reverse complement strand
TCGGTCTCCTTCCAGGCCACGATTCCCCCTCGACTCATCGTCGAGGTGCCGTGTAACCCATCCGCCCGGTTTCTTTGTTACCTATCCGCCCGGTTCATACCCTTTGGCCTCTGGCCTCTGGCCTCTGGCCTTTGGCCCTGGTTTCGCGGCCTCTGGCCTTTGGCCACTGGCCTGCCGTAATGTGTCGTCATGCGCCTCCACCTCGCCCTGCTGCTCGTCGTCGCGGTCGTGTTCGGCTGGTCGGCGATCGGGCCGCACGACTACCTCACCTGGTTTCTCGAGGTCGCTCCGGTCATCATCGGGGCGGCGATCCTGATTCCGACCTATCGCAGGTTCCAGCTCACCGATCTCTTGTACGTGCTGCTGGCGATTCACGCGGTGATCCTGATCGTGGGCGGGCACTACACGTATGCGGAGGTTCCGCTCGGCGAGTGGGTGGCTGACGCTCTCGACATCGAGAGAAATCATTACGATCGCCTGGGGCACTTCGCGCAGGGTTTCGTGCCGGCAATCCTCGCGCGCGAGGTGCTGCTGCGGAAACGAGTCGTGAACGGGAGCCGATGGCTCTTCACGGTCGTCGTGTCGATCTGCCTCGCGTTCAGCGCCTGCTACGAATTGATCGAGTGGACTACCGCGGTTTTGTCGAAGGAGGCGGCCGAGTCGTTCCTCGGAACGCAGGGCGACTCGTTCGATACGCAGAAGGACATGGCGCTCGCTCTCGTTGGGGCGATCCTCGCGCAGCTGACGCTCGCGAAGTTGCACGACAGGCAGTTGGAGAAGCGCGCGCTTCCCGAGTGAACGAGGGAGCCGCTATTTCGCCCCGCGACGCGACGCCTGCGGGCGATCCGGCGCGCTCCCAGGACTGGCGGAGTAGACGGCTTCGATGCGGGGGCGTGTCATCGCCGGTCACGCTAGCCGATTCAGGAGCGTCGCTGCGGACCGGCCTCCGTGGGTCGCATTTCATTCCAATGGATCAACCGACGACCCTGCGTGGCCGATTCTGGTGTGTTTTTGGATCATATATTGATCCTATGTCTTGGGCCTTCTTCTATAAGTAATTGAAAAAAGGTTACTTGTTCTCGCGGTCCGGAGTGGCACGTTCAGTGCTGTACTCGTCTCCGAATCCACCCGGAAAATTGAAGGACGAGGCGAGGAACGACTGATGAAGAAGGCAGTGACGATTGCAGCGATGCTCCTGTTGGTTACGACGTTTGCGTTTGCGGCCCCGCGGAATCAGGACGACGATGCAGTTCGCGTCCATGGCAGGGACGAGGCCGGAGCGCCGACGTTCGTGACTGGAAAGCTCGGTCGTATGAGCTCACCCGAGGCCGCGATTCGTGTGCTGGCGCAGAACGGCGAGCTATTCGCGGCGGAAGGCAACGAGGAGTTCGTGATTCGCGGCTCGCGAGTCGACGAGCAGGGGAGAACGCACGTCCGCATGCAGCAGTTCCACGCGGGGATGGAGATCGTCGGCGGCGACATGGTCGTGCATGCCGACGAGCGCGGCGACGTCTTCGCGATCAACGGCCGTTTCGTGCCGGGTCGTGATCTGCCGCTACGTCCCACGGCCGGCGCCGACCAGGCGCTCTTCAGCGCGATCGCCGAAGCGGGCATCGAGGGCTTCGACTTCGAAACCTCGCCCGAGCTCGTCTACGTGGTCAACGGAAAGGGAGTGACCTTCCTCGCCTGGAGCGTGATCGTCAACTACGTCGATGAGGAAGGCGAGCAGCGCGACCGCATCTTCGCCGACGCGTCGAGCAAGGATCTCGTCGCGAAGCATCCGCTCATCCACCGCGCGCTCAACCGCGCGACCTACAGCGCGAACAACGGAACCTCGCTCCCCGGCACCCTCAAGCGGAGCGAAGGGCAGGCGGCGACGACGGATGCGGTGGTCAACGCGGCGCACGACAGCGCTGGCGTCGTCTACAACTACTACTCGTCGAGGTTCGCGCGCGACTCGTACAACGCCGCGGGCGCGCAGATCAGGTCGACGGTTCACTACGGCTCGAACTACAACAACGCCTACTGGAACGGCTCGCAGATGGTGTACGGCGACGGCGACGGCACCACCTTCACGCCGCTGGCGAACGGATTCGACGTCGTCGCACACGAGCTGACGCACGCGGTCACGTCGAGCGAATCGAATCTCACCTACTCCAACGAGTCGGGCGCGCTCAACGAGGCGATGTCGGACATCATGGCTGCGGGCGCAGAGGCCTACAAGGTCGGCTCGATCAACTCGAACACGTGGAAGATCGGCGAGGCCATCTACACGCCGAACACCGCGGGCGACGCGCTCCGCTACATGAACGATCCCGTCGCCGACGGCAGCTCGTACGACTACTACCCAACCCGCTACACCGGCACGCAGGACAACGGCGGCGTCCACCTGAACTCGGGCATCGCGAACCTGGCGTTCTACCTGCTCGTGCAGGGCGGAACGCATCCGCGCGGAAAGACGAGCGTCGTCGTTCCCGGCATCGGCATGGCGCAGGCCGAGAAGATCTTCTACATCGCGAACCGCGACTACATGACCTCGTCGACGAACTTCCAGGGTGCGCGCAATGCGACGGCCTCGGCAGCCACTGCGCTCTACGGCGCAACGGCGGCAGAGGCCGTGCAGAAGGCGTGGGATGCGGTCGGCGTTCCGGGCGGCGCCGTCGCCGTCACGACCCTCTCGAACAACGTCACCCTCTCGAGCCAGTCGGCCACCACCGGCAACTGGAAGTACTACAAGATCGCCGTTCCGGCGAGCCAGACCTCGCTCAAGTTCACGATGTCGGGCGGAACGGGCGACGGCGACATGTACGTCAAGCGCGGCGCGATGCCGACCTCGTCGACCTACGATTATCGTCCGTACCTCTCGGGCAACAACGAGTCGGTCACGGTGACGAACCCGGTCGCGGGCGACTGGTACGTCGGCATCTACGCCTACTCGTCGTTCTCGGGCGTCTCGCTCAACGCCACCTACACGGGCGGGACCACTCCGCCTCCCACCACCTGCACCACCTACACCGGCTCACTGTCCGGCGCCGGCGTCAACTATTACGCGCCGTCGAGCACTGGCTACACCTCGAGCGTTTCAGGAACGCACACCGGAAAGCTCACCGGCCCCGCGGCCGCCGACTTTGACCTCTACCTCCAGAAGAAGTCGACGAGCGGAACCTGGTCGAACGTGAAAAGCTCCGAAGGCTCGACCTCGACCGAGAACATCACTTACAGCGGCACCTCCGGCAGCTACCGGTGGCGCGTCTACTCCTACTCGGGCAGCGGCAGCTTCTCGCTCTGCACGACCAAACCGTAACCCCGCAGCACACTCCTGAAGACGACCGGCCCGCCGCAAGGCGGGCCGGTATTCGTTAGGGCGAGTTGTTGGGGGAGCGCTGAGTGCTGAAAAGTGTTGGAAGGCAGATCGAGTTTCTCTGTGACGCCCGTTGCATCCCCGCGTTTGAGGCCGCGAAGCGGCTGGTCGATGGTTAGCTCGGCGCGTCAGCGCCGAGCTAACCATCTCAACGCCGCTTCGCGGCGCCGCGACAGTTCGCACTCAGCACTCAGCACTCAGCACTCAGTGCTCAGTACTGGTCACGCGACCGCGAGCTCCACCGTCGACATGTCGACGAGACCGTTGCAGCCGAACAGGGCGGGGAGAATCGCATCGGGCGCGTGCTTCTCGCGCAGGCGCGCGACGGCCATCGTGCCGTAGCGATACGCGGGCAGGTACATGCGGCCGAGAAGCGGATGCCGTCCCCACGCGCCCGAGAGCTTGTCGGCTCGCTCCTCGGAGCAGAGAAACTCGCTGCGAAGCACTCTCGCGACTTCCTCCTTCGCCAGCTTCTCCTTCCACGTGAGCCACGACGACTGGTTCTTCGCGTCGTCCTGGAGCAGCGCGAGCTGGACGCCGAGCTCGAGGTCGCGGTCGGGAAGCTCGCTCGCGTCCTTCACGCCGTACGCCATCAGGATCGCGTTGTTCGCGATCCCTTCCGCGAGCACCGCCATCCGCGTGTTCATCGTGAGCACCGTCCCCTCGAAGCCGAGCTTGCCGGCGACGAAGAGCTTCTGCAGGAAGGCGAACGTCGTGACGTGCCCCGGGACGACCTCGTGGCTGACGAGCTGCTGGAACTCGGGGATGGAGATCTCGAGCGACGCGTTGAGCTCGTAGGTCGACTCGTAGAGCGGCGAGCCGTCGGGGTTCCTCGCGCGTCCGATGTAGTTCATCGAACCGGAGAACCAGGCGTTCTCGATCGGGAGGAACTCGACGTTCGCGCGCGGAACGCCGCCGAGCTCCGCGGGAAGGTACGGCATCACGTTTCGTTCGGTGAGCACGTCGAACCGGGCGATGAACGCGTCGCCGAGCGCCTTGATCGATTTTCGGGGAACCATCCGGTCGGCGCGCCACGCATCGACAGCTGCGAGAAGCTCTCCCGAATAGCCGGCCTCTTTGAGGAGCTCCGCGACCCGCTGCTTCTTCGACGTCGGATCCGACGGCTCGGGTAGTTCTCCCGTCATCGCGCGCTGGCAGCGCTCGTGTGAGACCGGGTCGCCCTTGCCGTGGACTTCCATCGCGAGGTCCCACATCACCTCGCAGCAGAGGGCCAGACCTTCGAGATACGCGCCGCGCAGCACGCCGGCCGATTTCGCCCCTTCAGCGACATCGCGAATCGCGCCGCGGACGTCGATCGCGCCCACGTAGTCGTCGATCGCCTTCGCGTCCTTGCCGCCGACGCCGCCCGAAGCGCGGACCTTCGCAGCGCATGGATGCGTGTACGCCTCGGGAAGCGGCTCATCCGAATACCAGGAATCGGCGATGAAGCGGCCAGTCCCCGACGGGTTCATCACGTCGCCGCCCCAGAGCGTGTCCATGCCGATGATCGCGGTGGCGATTTTGTGGTCGAGCTCGTTCATTCGCGTGGTCCTCCGTTTCGCGACCGGAATTCTGTCACGGGTGGAGGGTGGTCGCAGTGTAGCGATCGGGTGAAGGTTGGAGCATGCGTGCGCGCAACGTGCGCGCAACGTGCCGCCCTGAGCGAAGCGAAGGGCCTCTCAGGGTTCTACCAACATGAACCCGGCCCGGGGACTTGCGGCCCGTTGCATGTTGGTAGAACCCTGAGAGGCCCTTCGCTTCGCTCAGGGCGACAAGGTGGCTTGCGGTGCGGGCGAGGCGGGACGCCTCGCCTACGCGGCCGTCTCCTCCTCCTCATCCTGCTTCTGCGCCTTGATCGAATCGAACCAGACGTAGAGGCAGAGGGCGACGAAGAGCGAAAGCGAAACCATCTGCGAAATCGTGTCGTTGTCGAAGAACGGTGTCTTGATGTTGTCCTCGGCGTACCACGGGAAGAGTCTCAGCGCCGCGCCGAAGACTCCGCCTAACGCGCCGCCGGCCATGAGCCCCGAGGCGATGATGACGCCGCGTTCGCGCATCGTGCGCCCGCGCGATCCGCCCACCCGTTCGGACTTGCGGGTAACCAGGTGCGAGAGGTACCCGCCGACGAGTGCCGGGGTGTTGAGCTCGAGCGGGAGGTACATGCCCAGAGCGAAGACGAGCGCGGGGACGCCGAGCATCTCCATGAGCACCGCGACCATCGCGCCGGCGCCGAAGAGGATGTAGGCGATCGGCTGCTCGTTCATGAAGCCCTGCACCAGCGCCTGCATGATCGACGCCTGCGGGGCGGCGAGCACGACGCGCGTGTCGCCCGGCGCCGCTTCGCCGAACTGGAAGACTTTCGCCAGCATCACGATCGTCAGGCCGACCGCGATCGCCGACGCGACGACGCCGATGAACTTCATCCGCTCCTGCTGCCGCGGCGTCGAGCCGCACCAGTAGCCGGCCTTCAGATCGGTGATCGTCTGGCCCGAGACCGAGAGCGCCGTGCAGACCATGCCGGCGATCGCCATGACGAAGAACATGCCGGTCGTTCCTGACAGGCCGAAGTTGAGGAGCACGACCGACGAGATGATGATCGTCAGCATCGTCATGCCGGAGACGGGGTTGCGCGCGGTCGTCGCGATCGCGTTGGCCGCGACCGAGGTGAAGAAGAAGGAGAAGAGAAGCGTGAGGACGAGGCCGGCGATGAAGATCGTCGGGCTCGAGCTGAGCGTGCCGAAGAAGATGCCGATGCAGAGGGCGGATACCACGACTCCGATCATGATCGTCACGATCGACATGTCGCGGTCGGTTCGTTCGGTCGTGTGCGACTCTCCCTGCTTGAACGCCTGCGCGGCGACGCTGAACGAGCCGACGATGATTTTGAGCGACTTGATGATGCCGAAGATGCCCGCGGTGGCAATCGCTCCGACGCCCATGTAGCGAACGTAGCCGCGGAAGATCTGCTCGGCCGACATCTGCGCGATCGGGATCGTCGCTGGATAGACCGGCCCGTCAACCTGCTGCCCGATCATCCAGATCAGCGGCACGGCCACGAAGTTCGCGAGAACGCCTCCTGCGACCAGGATCATCGACGAGCGGAGTCCCATGACGTAGCCGAGCCCCAGGATGAAGGCGACCGCGTCGAACTTCACGACGATCTTCGCTTTCTCCGCGAGCGTGTCCATCACCCCGATGAACCGGAAGTCGAGGAACTCTTTCCAGACCTGAAACGTCGTCACGAAAAAGTCGTACACCGCGGCGATTCCCGTCGCCTGCAGCAGCAGCTTCGCCTGCGACCCGCCCTTCTCGCCCGTGACCAGGACCTCGGTTATCGCGGTCGCCTCGGGGTAAGGAAACTGGCCGTGCATCTCGCGGACGAAGTAGCGCCGCAGCGGGATGAGGAAGAGGACACCGAGGCAGCCGCCCGCCAGGCAGATGAAGATCGTCTGTACAGGGTGCGGGTTGAGCTGCAGGGTGTAGAGAGCGGGAAGGGTGAAGATCGCGCCGGCGACGACGGAGCCGGAGACGCCGCCGATGCCGGTGATGATGACGTTCTCGAGCAGCGTGGAGCGGCGCGCGTAGATGCGGGCGAGGCCGATCGCCAGGATCGAGATCGGAATCGCCGCCTCCATCACCTGCCCGACCTTGAGGCCCGAGTAGGCCGACGCGACCGTGAAGATCACGCAGAGCAGCGTGCCCCAGCCGATCGCACGCCACGTTCCTTCCGGAATTGCTTGGTCGTGCGTGACGAGAGGGGTGTAGGTCTCGCCCGGCTTGAGAGGGATGTAGGCGTTCTCTGGCAGCGACTTGCTCGAGGGAGCGTCCATGGAGTTCTCCGTTTCCGCGGTCGGTAAGACGACGGGGGATTCTGTCACGGAGAACTTGCTCGTGGAAGAGCGAAAGAACGCCCAGTCGCGGTTCCCCATAGAATGTTGCACTCATGAATCAGGAGGAAGACCCGGCGGTCGGATCGCCATCAGTGGACGACACTGCGCCCGTGCCGGATGCGGCGCCCGGCTCGGCGCTCGTCGGGACGGAAGCTCCCGCGGTCGCGGAGATCGGCCCGATCGCGGCCGCGGAGCGCGTCGAGCTGATCGACATCGTGCGCGGGCTGGCTCTCTTCGGCATTCTCGCGGCAAACATGCGCGGCTTCGCCGGGCCGGCGGGCGCCTACTTCGACCCGGCGATCCTCTGGGGCTCGATGCCCGACCGCATCGCGCAGGCGTTCATCGACACGTTCATCCAGGGCAAGTTCATCACGATCTTCGCGTTTCTCTTCGGCGTCGGCTTCGCGGTGCAACTCGAGCGGGGAGAAGCGAAAGGGCTGAAGATCGGCCGGGTCTACGCGCGCCGCCTCGGGATTCTCGCGGCGTTCGGCGTCGTGCACGGGCTGATGATCTGGTTCGGCGACATTCTCCTGTCGTACGCGCTCGTCGGCTTCCTGCTTCTGCTCTTCCGTCGCCGGCGCGACTCGACGCTCGTCGCGTGGGTCGTGATCGGCCAGGTCGTGCCGGTCGTGTTGCTCACGCTCGCGCTGATCGCGAGCCGCGTGTCGACCGAGCCCATCCAGGGGCCGAGAACGCCGACCGCCGAGGATCTGGCCAGAAGCATCGACGTCTTCGCGAACGGCGCGTGGGGCCAGATCCAGGAACTGCGCGCGACCGAGGCGGTCTCGATGAACTGGGGGACGCTCCCGTTCTTCTTCCCGTTGCTCCTCGGCCTCTTTCTCGCCGGTTCGCTCGCGTGGCGGCACCGCTTCTTCCAGCCGGCACCGGAGGCGCTGCCGCGTTACCGAAAGTGGATGTGGATCGGGCTCGCGAGCGGCGTGACGGGCAATGCCGCCGCCACCGCGATTCGCTGGGTCTGGCACGCGCCGACGTTTCCGCCGACCGGTACGACGATCGTCGTACACCTGATCCAGATGATCGCGGTTCCGATGCTGAGCCTCGGCTACGTGTGCGGCGTGATCGTGCTTTGCGCGAGTCCCGTCTGGCGTCGCAGGCTAGCGCCGTTCGGCGCCGTCGGGCGAATGGCGCTGAGCAACTATCTTCTCCAATCGGTGATCGGCACGATGCTTTTCTACAGCTACGGGCTGGGCCTGTTTGGAACGATGGGACCGGCGCTGCTGCTGATTCCGACCGTGGTGATCTACGCGGGCCAGCCGGTGCTGAGTGTGTGGTGGCTGAGGCGATTCCGCTTCGGACCGTGCGAATGGCTCTGGCGCTCGCTGACGTATGGTCACGTCCAGCGGCTTCGCCTCGGACCCTGAGGCCGCTCCGGCGACGGTTCAGGCCCCCTCATCGAGCTCGGTGATGGCCGCCACGAGCCTTCCCGACGGGATCGCGCTAGAATCCCGCGCAAAATATTGCGGAGGAACGCCATGAAGACGACGTCCACAATGATCTCGAAGGTTGCCGCGGCGGCGCTCGCCACGACGCTCGTTGCCGGCGCGGCCCTCGGCGCGAAGGCTCCCGCCGATCCCTGCAAGTTCCAGAAGACGATCAAGCAGGGAGGCGCCGAGATCTCCATCGACATTCCGGCGGGCGAGCCCTGCGGCCTCGGCACGTTCTTCATGACGATCCTGCCGAGAACGGGCGATCCCCAGACGCTCAAGGCGAATCGCGACGGGATGCTGATCGACGCGTTCACCGTCGAGCTCACCGGCAAGGCGCCCATCGAGATCGTCGTCGTTGCGAAGGGCGACGGAGTCGCCGCGTACGGCACGATCTCGCTCTTCGAATCGGTGGACGGGAAGTACGTCGAGAAAGACGTCGTGCCTCTCCGCGGCCCGGAGGCACAGGGCTACGCGGGACGCGACACCTTCACGACGAAGGACGGCACGATCATCCGCCAGTTCCCACTCTTCGTGCCCGCCGCCGAGGCGGGAGCCGAGCCGCAGCCAACGGGTGACACGAGGACGCTGAAGTACGACTTTGCCGGAAACCGCTGGGTCGCGTTCTGAGCGATGCAGCGACGTCCCTTCGGCAACACCGGACTCTCCGTATCCGTGCTCGGTTTCGGCGGCGCGGAGATCGGGCTCGAGCACGCTGACGCAGGTGACGTCGAGCGGCTTCTGGCGGGGGCGATCGACGCGGGGCTGAACGTCATCGACACCGCGTCGGCCTACCTCGAGAGTGAGGAGCTGATCGGGCGCGTGCTCGGGGAGCGTCGTCGCGACGTGCTGCTGTTCACGAAGTGCGGCGCGACGGACGGGTTTGCGCGATCCGACTGGAGCCTCGAAGGCATCCTCGGCCAGATCGAGCAGAGCCTGCGGATGCTGCGGACCGATCATCTCGACCTCGTGCAGTTGCACAGTTGCGACAGAGAGGTGCTTCGCGGGGGAGACGCGATCGAAGCGCTCCGTCGTGCGAGGGAGAAAGGCTGGACTCGCTTCATCGGCTACAGCGGAGACGGCGACGACGCGCTGTTCGCGATCGAGTGCGGCGTATTCGATTCGCTCCAAACGTCGCTGTCGGTTGCCGATCAGGAGTCGATCGAGCTGACGATCCCGAAAGCGCGCGAGCGGGGGATGGCGATCATCGCGAAGCGCCCGCTCGCGAACGTGGCGTGGAGGTGGGATTCGGCTCCGCCCGACTCGTATCACCACGCCTACTGGAACCGGCTCCGCGAACTGCGCTACCCCGAGCTCGAAGGCGACGTCTCGACCGCCGCGGGAATCGCGCTCCGCTTCACGTTAGGCGTCGAGGGTGTCTCGACGGCGATCGTCGGAACGAAGACGCCGGGCCGTTGGCAGGAGAACGCGCGTGTCGTCGAAGCGGGCCCGCTGACCCCCGAGGTGAGAGACTCCATCCGACGGCGCTGGAAGCAGGTCGCGCATCCCGACTGGAGCGGCCAGGTCTGAATCCAGGGACCTTGAGTCAAGTGATTCTGCCGCGCGATCGTCATTCCCAGCGAAGCGAGGAATCTGCTGAACTGATCTCGCCTCTGCCAGGCTACCTCGGCCGACGGGCTAAAGCGTATATTTTCGCTGTGCCCCCATCCGCGACGCAATGGGAAGATTGGAATCGTGAGGCAGAGCAGGAGATCATGAGCCGGTCGGGAGACGGTATCCCGTGGTGATGTTCCGCGGTTTGCTGAACGGGGAGTGGTGTGCAGTCGCTCTGACGACTTGCATCTTCATCGGGTTGCTCTCTTGCTCAGGTGGCGAATTACGTCGTACTGACACTAGCAAGTGGGAAACACGGGCCTCTCATACGAGTGGCGTCAAGGTGGAGGTACCCACTGGTCTGAGCGACCTTCAGTTTAGCGAAGATCGCGCGGCCGATTCCGCGCTGGCTCTGCCAGGCTGGGCTAAGGGGTGGCTGGCGATTTCACTGCACCCAACGGCACCTCCCGTCGGCGTTTTAGATGACACGACATTTCTTATTACGATTCGACTGAAACGCATGAGTAAGGCAGATTTCGAACTCCATTACGAGTCCCGGCTCGATGCTTTGCCCAGCGCTGAAAGGTATCGACGATGGTACGTCGCTAGGCATGAGACGATAGACCGATACGATGAGGGCGGACTCACGCACTACCGACATGATCTTCGGTGTGTCGACGACGAGGTCGTGTTTGCGGAAGTCGAGGTTCGAAACGTCTATGAGGATGGCCGTTCCTTGTACGTGGCAGAGGACGACGCAATCGTACGAAGGATTCTGAGTTCGGTGAGGTGCCTGACACCACAGAAGGGGCCAGCGCTTCGGACCTCTGTCAAACCGTTCACCCGCTTGCCCGCTCTACCTCTCGTAGACTGAACCGGCCCGATTTCCCTTATCAACGTGATTCCTTGAGGACGAAGCTCTGGCCCCACTGACCCCGGAGCTCCCAGGGACCCTGACCGTGGGCCTGCCTCCGTCGGCCTCTTCTTCGAGAAATACGTTGGTGCTTTGGTGCGTTGGTGCAATCATGACGACAAGGCTGACGATCACGCTCCCGGACGAGGTGCACGCGGCGCTGAAGGAGGCTGCCGCGAAAAGGAAGCGAACCATCGGTGAGATCATCGCCGACAGCCTCGTGCAGTACGGAATCAAGTCGGACGAACAGGCCGGTGCGATCGTCGCTCGGGCAAGGCGCGCGGCGAAGCTGAGCGCGAGCCGTGCAAACGCTGTCGCGTTGAGCGAGACCAGGGCGCACAGGGGGCGATGAGTCAGGTCGTCGTCATCGTCGACACGAACGTCGTCGTCAGTGGGCTGCTTACCCGCGATCCGGATAGCCCACCGGCATCGATTCTCGACTCGATGCTCGATGGTTCCCTCAGATTCGTCGTATCGGACGAGCTCGTCGCAGAGTACGTGGCGGTGCTGGGTCGTCCCGCCGTTGCGCGCCTTCATCGATTGAGCAGCCGCGAAGTCGATAGCATTATTCGGGCAATCGTGTTGAACGCACGTTTCGTGGTTCCAGACGCATCGTCGGAAGTGGCGCCCGATCAGGGGGATCAACATCTGTGGGATTTGCTCGACGCCGTGCCCGGAGCCTTGCTCGTAACGGGTGACGCGGCGCTTCGCCGTTCCCGGCGGCGCGCTCGAGTTCTTTCTCCTGCCGAGTTCATCGAATCGCAGGCGAGGTAGGGGCGGCGGGCGCTGCTGCTCCGGGAGGCGATCGCGCGGCACTAGTCGAAAATGTCGGCGGGAAGCTCGAAGTACGCGATGATGTCTTTCAGGTAGTGCTTCCCGATCTCCGCGCCGTCGTTGTGGCATGGAAAAGGGTAATGGCGCTTTCCGGTTTCGGTCTCGAGGATCAGCATCCGGTGGCTGCCTTTCCCACGGTTGACGGCGATGACGAATCGTCGATCGACCTGGCGAACCCGCTTGAGTAGCTCGCGACAGCGCAGCGGTTTAGGCACCGGCTCCCGCCCACTGCCGCTGAGGAATCTCCGGAAGCGGAATCATCTCCGCGGTCCGATCCAGCGGCCGGAGCATGCCGGACACCTGGGCTACAAACTCACTTCGGCGGGCATCTTCGAACATCCGCCAATACTCGTTGGCCGCCCGCTTCCAGACGCTTTCCGGGTGGCCGGATTGCACGGCGTAGCTCACCTGCGCGGCGAGCATTTCCAGGAGATCCTTACGCGCCGCCTCCGGAGTGTCTCCGTACCCGCGGATATCCATCTCGAGCGCGATCGCGACCCACGTGTCGTCTTCGCGGTATCCGAGAATGCTGACGCGAAATGTCGATCCTTGTTCCATCATCACACCTTGACCTGAAAAGCAAACTCAGGGCCGAGTATATGCCCGGTCGGCTTTGGCGACCACAACGCGGCGGGCAGGTGGCTGTCGTCCGGGTCTCGCCTCCATGACCGATCGGCTCCCGCTAATCGGGAGGAAGTGGTGCGGGCTGAGGGACTCGAACCCCCGACATTCTGCGTGTAAGGCAGACGCTCTAACCAACTGAGCTAAGCCCGCAAGGTGCAGGCCAGAGGCCAGAGGCCACAGGCCAGAGCAGACGGCTTTCTCGCATTTCAGCGTAAACGGCCCGAAGAAGCAACCAATGCTGACAGGGGTCGGGCCGCGCCCTGGGAGGTCCCTGGATTGGGATGTGCAGACGCCGCCGATGCTCGCCTGCTTTGGCCTTTGGCCTCTGGCCTTTGGCCCCCCGGGCCTCTCGCCTGCCTTACTGCACGACCACCTGCGGCGCGTCGACCGCGCGGGGGGTGATGACGTAGCGGATCACGGTTGCCTGGCCCGACTCGATCTCGCTGATCTGCAGGAGGACGTTTCGCCCGAGCCGGCGTCCCTCTTCGGGGATGAACGGGTCCTGCATCGCGGAGGCGAGGTTGATCTGCATGGTCCGCCACTGCTGGTTCGCGGGCGGATAGGGTTTCGGCGGCTCGAAGCCGCGATATTGCCCGAGGTAGGTGACGTAGTAGTGCCAGACCATCGGGAACGGGTCGGTGGAGGTGAGGGTGTAGACCTCCGCGGGAGCCCCGAACTGGTCTCGGATCCCTGCCGCGTCGTGAAGGGTGAGATCGGCGCGGAACTCGGCCCCGGCGTAGACGGGGATCGCGGGGTCTATGGTATCGAGTGATTCGCGAACGCTCGGCTGCTTCGGCTGCGGGATGCTCGCCGCACTGGCGGTTGCCGCGCGGATCCTCGGGACCTCGCCCGCCTCGGAGCGCTGGCCGCCGGTGCAACCGGACAGACCGAGGGCCACGGCACCTGCCGCGCAGAGGTAGATTGCAGAAAGCCTGAGGCCGCGCACTGAGGATAGAAGAAACCGGGCGCCTGCCGCTATTCCATCCCGGCGGTGTCCGAACTGTTCCATCACTCCCTCCCTCCCGGTCCGAAACTGGCCCGCCGGCGCCCCCATGCGCCGTGGCACAGGGGCTAATGCGTCTTTTGCGGGGCCGTCCCGCGCATTCGATCGAGCGCAGTGGAGCCCCCGTAGCGCTCGACGATCCATTCGTCGTATTCGTCGGCAATCGAGGCGACCGAGTTGAGCGAGGCGATCAACTGCTCGGCCACGAGGTCGCGCCCGAGGAACGCGTGCGAGAAGTAGATGTTGTCGTCGACGACGCTGAAGGCCCCGAGCGGGATCGTCGAGTTGAGGCGGAGAAGCTCGCCCATCAGGTCGCGGGTCGGATCGACTCCCTGGACGCAGAAGGCCCGGATCTTGATCACGGCGTTGTCGTCGAGGATGGGATCGACGCCGATCTCGAGGAGGGTCGATCCGTACTTGATGTAGAAGTCGCAGTGCTCGACGTCGTCGTAGTGCTCGTCGACGAGCTCGTCGAGGATCTCTTCGACTTTGCGGTACACCTGTTCCTGGCACGAGCTGTGGAACGTCGTTTTCCTGCGAGGCGTCATGGCTCGATTATAGGCCGATTGAGAGCGAGTGGCGCCGGTACTCGGAAGTTGACGAATACCCCGACTATCATGTGCGGATGAGCTCGATCGATCGATTCGCTCCAGAGCACCGCCGCCGCATCCACCTCAAACCCGGCCGCGACAAGGCGCTGCGGAACCGCCACCCGTGGGTGTTCGACGGAGGAATCGCGCGCGAGGAGGGGGACGGCGACGCGGCGATCGCCGACGTCTTTGCCGCCGACGGCTCGCGGATCGCCTCGGGGTTCTACTCGGCGAAGTCGCAGATCCGCTGTCGCGCGATCACGTTCGGCCAGCCGCTCACCCCGGAGCTGCTACGCGAGAGGATCGCCACCGCGGTCCGGGCGCGCGCGCATCTCGTCGGTGAAACGACCGACGCCGTGCGGCTCGTTCACTCGGAGGGGGACGGGCTGAGCGGGCTCGTCGCCGATCTCTACGCCGGCACGCTCGTCGTCGAGATCACGTCGGCGGGGCTCGAGAAGCTCCGTGACCAGGTTCTCGCGATCCTGAGGGACGAGGCGGGCAAGCTGACGCGCGTCGGGCCGCTGATGATGAAGAACGATCTCGGATCACGCCGTCTCGAGGGTCTGCCGCTTGCCGACGAATGGATCGGCATCGAGGGCGGGGACATCGAGAACGAGACGACGATCGTCGAGAACGGGCTCCGATTCATCGTCCAGCCTGGGAAAGGACAGAAGACCGGCTTCTTCATCGACCAGCGTGAGAACCGCGCGACGGTGCGCGCGATGTCCCGCGGGAAGCGCGTGCTGAACGTGTTCTCGTACACCGGCGGGTTCGGCGTGAGCGCGGCGGCAGGCGGCGCGGCGAGCGTCGAGGAAATCGACTCTTCCGCGCCGGCGATCGCGATGGCGGCCCGCAGCCACGAGCTGAACCGGTCGAGCGCCGCCCTCCAGCTCGTCGTCGCCGACGCCTTCGAGCATCTCCGCAAACGGCGCGCGGAGGGAGCGGTCTACGACCTGGTCGTCGTCGATCCTCCCGCGTTCGCGAAGTCGAGAGGCGACGTCGATCGCGCCGCGCGCGGCTACAAGGACATCAACATGCAGGCGTTCTTCCTCGTCGCGCCGGGCGGCACGCTCGTGACCTTCTCTTGCTCCGGACACGTCTCGAGCGACCTGTTCCAGAAGATCGTTTTCTCGGCCGCTGCCGACGCGCGGCGCGATGCCTCGATCCTCCGCAGGCTCGGTGCCGGCGAGGACCATCCCGTTTCGATCTACTGCCCCGAAGGAGAGTACTTGAAGGGGCTGGTGCTTCGGGTGGGCGAGAGGAACTGATCGAGAGCAGTGATGGCTTCGCGGGAGACGCCATGCTTCTTCATGCTGCACTCGACATTTCGGTTCTCGTTGTTGACCAGAAACCGAAATGAAGAATGTCGAATGCAGAATGAGGAATGAAGAACTAGCTGCCTGCTGCGCGCCTCCACATCTTCATTCTCCATTCCTCATTCGACATTCGACATTTTGGTTTCTGAGATCGACACCAGGAGTGATGCTGTGAATGGAGATTGAAGCCCCCTCAATTCTCAATTCCCGTAGAATTCACCCATGTCTTCGACCTCGACCAATTCGACAACTACGGCTCGCAAATCGGTCGAGATCACGGTGGGGCACCTCGGTGACCTTCTGCTTGCCGGGGGATTCATCGACCAGAAGCAGCGCGCCGACCTCGAGCCGCTCGACAAGCAGGTCCGCATTCAGGCCCGCTCGCGCTCGCGAAGCGAGGACGATCCGACGAGCGCGTTCCGGGTCGTCGCCGGTCTGAACCTGACCGACGCGACGGGGCAGGGGACGCGGATCGACGATTTTCTCTTCGCGCGTCTCGTCGCCGACGAGGCGAAGGCTCCGTTCGTGAAGCTCGACCCGCTCAAGCTCGACATCGAGTTCATCGAGTCGAAGATCTCCCGACCGTTTGCGCGGCGCCACCAGATGGTGCCGCTGCAGATACGCGACGGCCGGCTCGTGGTCGCGATGGTGAACCCGTGGGATGTGCAGGCGATCGAGCTCTACCGCGAGATGGTCCGGCACGAGCTCGACATCGTGGTCGCGTGCGAGTCGGACATCCGCCGCGTGATCAACGAGTACTACGGATTCCGCTCGGCGGTGACGAAGGCCGAGCGCGACATGAAGGGCGGCTTCGACCTCGGCAATCTCGAGCAGTACGTGAAGCTGAAGTCGAATCTCGAGATGGAGTCGAGCGACCAGCACATCGTCAACGCGGTCGACTACCTGCTCCAGCACGCCTACGACTCCCGCGCCTCGGACATCCACATCGAGCCGAAGCGAGAGCACGCGCAGATCCGGTTTCGCATCGATGGCGTCCTGCACGAGATCTACCGGATGCCGAAGCTCGTGAACCTCGCCGTGACCTCGCGGTTGAAGACGATGTGCCGGATGGACATCTCCGAGAAGCGGCGCCCGCAGGACGGGCGCATCAAGACCGACCGCCAGGGACAGGAGATCGAGCTGCGCGTCTCGACGCTGCCGACCGCCTTCGGCGAGAAGGTCGTGATGCGCATCTTCGACCCCGAGGTCATGTTGCGCGACCTCACCGCGCTCGGATTCTACGAGGACGAGCTCTCGGCCTTCGACGAGTGGATCCGACGGCCGCACGGGATCATCCTCGTGACCGGTCCGACCGGGTCGGGCAAGACGGTTACGTTGTACTCGACGCTCAGGCACCTGTACGCGCCCGACATCAACATCACGACGATCGAAGACCCGATCGAGATGGTGTACGACGAGTTCAACCAGACGGCGGTGCACAACAAGATCGGGCTCACGTTCGCGACGGCGCTGCGGACGATTCTCCGTCAGGACCCCGACATCATCATGGTGGGCGAGATCCGCGACGCCGAGACGGCGCAGAACGCGGTGCAGGCGGCGCTCACCGGGCATCTCGTCCTCTCGACGCTCCACACGAACGACGCGTCGTCGTCGATCACGCGCCTGGTCGATCTCGGCATCGAGCCGTTCCTGATCTCGTCGACGCTGATCGGCACGATGGCGCAGCGCCTCATGCGCACGATCTGTACCGACTGCAAGCAGAACCGTCCGCTGATGGCCGAAGAGGCGGCGATGTTGAATCTCCAGGCTCCGGCGGGAAAGCGGATCATCGTGAAAGAGGGAGCGGGCTGCAACCGCTGTCGAGGAACCGGCTACTACGGCCGGACCGGGATCTTCGAGGTCCTGACGATCGACGCGACGATGCGCGACCTGATCGACCAGGGGAAAGACTTTCTGACGATCAAGGACACCGCGATCAAGCGCGGGATGCGCACTCTCCGCCAGTCGGCCCTCCGCCGGCTGGCCGAGGGAACGACGACGTTCGAGGAAGTGGTGAGAGTGACGGGGATTTGAGGGGATTGCGCGATTCTTCGAATGCGCGATTGCGCGAATGAGGGAGCCCCAGGTTCGAAATCGCGCATTCGCGCAATCGAGAAATCGCGCAATCCCGGATCTGCGCTATTCTTAGCCTCTATCCCAAACCGTAGAGGGGGAGCTCCCAGATGGCTGTCCAGACGCCTCCATCGCACCTCGAGCGTGAGCTCGAATACCGGAAGAAGCTGACGGGGATCACGAATCAGATCAACGCGGCGGAGTCGATCTCTCAGATCCTGACGACTCTCGTGGGCAGAATCATCGAGTTGCTCGAGTGCGAGCGGCTGACGATCTACGCGATCGACACGAAGAACCAGGAGCTCTACTCGCTCCAGAAGGTCGGTGACACGCCGAAGGAGATCCGCGTGGCGAAGTCGTTCGCCTCGATCTCCGGGTTCACGGCGCTCTCGCGGCGGACGATCAACATCAAGGACGCCTACGACGGCGCGGAGCTCGGGAAGCTGCACCCGAACCTGAAGTTCGACCAGCGCTGGGACAAGCAGACGGGCTATCGCACACGCTCCGTGCTCGCCACGCCGATCATGTTCGAGAAGTACCTGCTCGGCGTGGTGCAGCTCATCAACAAGAAGGGTGGGGGCGAGTTCTCGCCGCAGGACGCCGCGGCCGCCGAGGAGATCGCGCGGATCCTGGGAATCGCCTTCTACAACCAGCACAAGGCGACGCGTTCGACCAAGCCGACGAAGTTCGGCGGGCTGATCGACAAGGGCATCATCTCGGAAAAGGACCTCGACGCGGCGGTCTCGCATGCGCGCGTGAACAACATCGACGTGACGGAGGCGATGGTCGAGGAGTTCAACGTCCCGAAGGACGAGATCCTCAAGTCGCTCGCCTCCTTCTACAACGCGGATCCGTTCGTCTACGACGGGGTGCAGATGATCCCGACCGACCTCCGCGGCCGCGTCGGGTCGGACATGTGGAAGAAGTACGCCTGCGCCCCGGTGGAGCGGAAGGCGGGCGTGCTCATCATGGTCATCGACGATCCGCACGACATGATGCGCCTCGATGGCGTGCGCGCGATGAACCTCTCGCCTCGGTTCGACTTCATGATCGGCCTCAAGGGCGACATCATGGCGTACATCGCGAACTCCTACGGGGAGGCGGCGCCTGGAGAGTCGACGGCCGCCGGCGATCTCGCGCGGATCATCACTGAGCTCGGCGAAGGTGAGGCCGAGATCGAAGAAGAGAAGAACCCCGATATCCCCGAGATCGACGAGACCGACTCCGGCATCGTCAAGTTCGTGAACCAGCTCATCATCGAGTCGTATGCGCGCGGCGCGTCGGACATCCACGTCGAGCCC
Source organism: Thermoanaerobaculia bacterium (assembly GCA_051305935.1). Classification (GTDB taxonomy): domain Bacteria; phylum Acidobacteriota; class Thermoanaerobaculia; order Gp7-AA8; family Gp7-AA8; genus JACPDH01. The sequence goes on along the minus strand of JBPPMG010000305.1, from coordinate 3,508 downwards.
GACGGCGCGAAGAACCCGTGCCTGATCCGGCTCCGGGTCGACGGCGACTGCGAGAAGTACCTCGAGATTCCGGGCGCGCACCGGAACGCGGTCGTGCAGCGCCTGAAGATCATGGCGAAGCTCGACATCTCCGAGAAGCGGAAGCCGCAGGACGGAAAGATCAGGTTCAAGTACGCGAAGGGGACGATCGAGCTCCGCGTCGCGACGATCCCGACGGCGAACGGCAACGAAGACGTCGTCATGCGTATCCTCGCCGCGTCGAAGCCGTTGCCGATCGAGAAGATGGGATTCTCCGACTCGAATCTCGAGCGGTTCAAGGCGATCCTGCAGAAGCCCTATGGCATCTGCCTCGTGGTCGGCCCGACCGGCTCCGGAAAGACGACGACGCTCCACTCGGCGCTCGGCTTCATCAACACCGTCGACATGAAGATCTGGACCGCCGAGGATCCGGTCGAAATCACGCAGAAGGGTCTGCGCCAGGTGCAGGTCCATCCGAAGATCGACTTCACCTTCGCCGTGGCCATGCGCTCGTTCCTGCGCGCCGACCCCGACGTGATCATGGTCGGTGAGATGCGCGACCACGAGACGGCGGCGATCGGCATCGAGGCGTCGCTCACGGGCCACCTCGTTTTCTCGACGCTTCACACGAACTCCGCGCCGGAGACGATCACGCGTCTTCTCGACATGAACATCGATCCGTTCAACTTCGCCGACGCGCTGCTCGGCATCATGGCGCAGCGCCTTATCCGGACGCTTTGCACCAAGTGCAAGGAGGCGTACCACCCGGCGCAGGAAGAGTTCGACGAGATCGTGCAGATTTACGGCGAGCGGTGGTTCGCGCGCACCGGGATCACCTACACGCCGGAGCTGACGCTCTACAAGCCGAAAGGCTGCAGGGACTGCAACAACTCGGGCTTCAAGGGGCGCATGGGCATCCACGAGCTCCTCGTCGGCAGCGACGACGTCAAGCGGGCCGTGCAGCGACGCGCGCCGATCGACGAGCTTCGCACGCTGGCGCTCGAAGGCGGCATGACCACGCTGCTGCAGGACGGTCTGCTGAAGATGTTCAAGGGCGTAGCCGACTTCAAGCAGATCCGCGCCGTCGCCGTGAAGTGACGCCGCGCAATTCGATTCGAGAACCGGACGCGGGCAGCGATGCCCGCGTCCGGTTTTTTTGAACCTGAAGCGCGTGAGCATTGCTACTGCCGGCGTAACCGATCGGTGGTCTCGTTCACGAAGCAGAGATGGTAGGATCTCGCCGCTTCGTTTACGTGGGTTCGTACGGGAGGTGGATCTGCCTCCCGTTTTTTTGTCGCTGATGCCGAACCGGCAGTTCTGGAAACGTTTCGTTCCGATTACGCATACATGTTGTCGCGTCTACGGGTCGAACAGATTCGTGGACGACAATCCATCACCGGGAGCATCAATGAGCCAGTCACGCGCACTGTTCGCAGCTCTGATCCTGATCGTTGCAATCACGGGAATCGCGGAGGCGGACGGGCGCATGATCGTCCCGGTCGTCGGTTCGACAGCCGGAGTGAACGGCGCGAACTTCCGGACGGAGATGCAGCTGCACAACCCGGGTACGGGGGTGATGCGCGGCTCGCTGATGTTCCTCCCGCAGTCGGCGGCGCCTGAGGCAGCCGAGCTCGCGACGCTCGACTACGAGATTGGGCCGAAGCAGACGATCCGCTACGCCGACGTGCTCGCGACGATGGGCGCGACCGGCCTCGGCTCTCTCGACATCCTTCCGTTCGAGGGCGGACGGCCTCGTGTCGTCGTGCGCGCCTTCGACGACCAGGGCAACTTCGGGACGCGCGGGCTCATGATCCCGGTGCTCGAAGAATCCGATGCCCCGGTGATCGGCTATCGGTTCGTGCTGGTTGCGCCCGCAAACATGGCGCGCTATCGCTTCAACATCGGCGTCCGCACGCTCGGTGAGGACAACACGACGTTCCGCGTCGTCGAGCGCGACGCTGCGGGCACGTCGGTCGGCGAGCCGATCATGCTCGAATACGCCGGCGAGACGTTCCGGCAGCAGCCCGCCCAGATGCTCCTCGGACGCGAGCCCGTCGCAGGGCACACGTATTCGTTCGAGGCCCAGAGCGGCTCCGCGTTCGTCTACGCGACCACCGTCGACAACCAGACCAACGACGGCGCGCTGCAGCTCGACCGTCCGGTGAACCGGCCTCCGCTCGTCGCGGACGCGACCGTGACCACCGACAAGAACAATCCGGTGACGATCGACATCTCGGCGACCGATCCGGACGACGATCCGATGACGTGGGCCATCGTTTCCGGGCCGTCGCACGGGACGCTCTCGGACATCACTGTCGGCACGAAGACTGTGCCCATGGTCGAGGCGTCGCTCGTATACACGCCTTCGACCGACTACCAGGGCCCCGACATGTTCACGCTGCTCGTTTCGGACGACGTGAACGGACGTACGTTCGCGGAAATCGTCATCAACGTGGGCACCCAGACGGGTGACGCCCCGACCGCGGTGAACGATCGCTACACGATGGACGAAGGCACTACGCTCACCGTGTCCGCGCCGGGCGTGCTCGCGAACGACACCGACCCCGAAGGCAACGCGCTGGTTGCGCAGCTCGTTCAGGGGCCCGTGGGAGCGGTGACGTTCTCGCTCAACGCGGACGGCTCGTTCACCTACCGTCCGCGAGTCGGCTACTTCGGAGCGGACTTCTTCCAGTACACGGCGTCGGATGGCGGGAGCGTGTCGAACGTGGCGCGCGTGTCGATCATCGTCAACTCCACGAACCTGCCGCCGGTCGCGGTCGCGGACTTCGCGGCGACGACCGAGGATGTGGCGATCGGGATCGCGGTGCTCGCGAACGACTCGGATCCGGACGACGTGACGCTGACGATCCAGTCGGTGAATACCGCGGGAACGCTCGGGGCGGTGACGATCGGAGCGGGCGGGATCATCAACTACAACCCGACCGGCAGTGCGGTTCTGCAGGCGCTCGCGGCGGGCGCGACACTCGACGACACGTTCACCTACACGATCAGCGATTCGCGCGGCGAGACGGCGACGGCGACGGTGACGGTCACGGTGACCGGCGTGGACGACGTCCCGCTCGCGGTCGCCGACTCGGCCACGCTGCTCGAGGATGCCGCGGCGACGGCGATCGCCGTTCTCGCGAACGACACCGACATCGACGGCGGCCCGCTGACGATTGCCTCGGTCACCCAGGGGACGATTGGCGCGGTGGTCATCACCGGCGGCGGCACGGGCCTCACGTATCAGCCTAACGCGGACGCGTGCGGGTCCGACAGCTTCACCTATACGCTCAACGGCGGGTCGACGGCTACGGTCACGATTACCGTGACGTGCGTCAACGACGTGCCGGTGTTCGCGGGCGGCGGCGACGCGACGGTCCTCGAGGACTCGGGAGTCTTCTCGGCGAGCCCGTGGGCGACCGGAGTGAGCGCGGGACCGGCGAACGAGTCGGGCCAGACGCTCACGTTCACGGTGACGAACGACAAC
>JBPPMG010000297.1:0-8402 GCA_051305935.1 Thermoanaerobaculia bacterium | reverse complement strand
GCGAACTTCTTCAGCACTTCCGGAGTCGGCAGCCAGTGCTCGAGGATCTGCGAGGGAAACTCGACGTAGTCGCGCGCGACGGCGGTGCCGGAAACCGACGGGTACGAGACGTTCGACGAGAGGCCGTGGAGCGCGTGGCCGAACTCGTGGAAGAGTGTAGAAGCGTCGTCCCAGGAGATGAGCACCGGCTCGCCCGGGTTGCCCTTCACGAAGTTCGAGTTGTTCGAGACGATCGTCGTGACGGCGCCGTCGAAGCGCTCCTGGTTCCGGTAGGCGTTCATCCAGGCGCCGGAACGTTTCCCCTCGCGCGCGAACGGGTCGAAATACCACAGGCCGATGTGACGCCCCGTCGCGCGATCGGTCACTTCCCAGACGCGGATGTCGGGGTGGTAGACCGGCACGTTGGAGATCGGCGTGAACTGGAAGCCGAAGAGCTCACCGGCAACCCAGAACATTCCGTCGCGCATCTGGTCGATCTGCATGTACTGCTTCACTTCGTTCTGGTCGAGGTCGTACTTCGCCTTGCGGACCTTCTCCGCGTAGTGGCGATAGTCCCACGGCTCGATCGTGATCTTCGCCCCTTCGGCGTCGGCGACCTTCTGCATGTCGGCGACTTCCTCGGCGACGCGGGCGATGGCGGGCGTCCAGACCTGCTCGAGCAGCTGCATCGCGCGCTCGGGAGTCTTCGCCATCGAGTTTTCGAGACGCCAGTGCGCGTGCGTTTCGTAGCCGAGGAGTTTTGCGCGCTCGGCGCGGAGCGAGAGGATCTTCGGGATGATCGCGTTGTTGTCGTGCTCGCCTCCCATGTCACCGCGCATGACGAACATCCGCCACGCCTTCTCGCGAAGGTCGCGCCGGTTCGCGTAGGTGAGGAACGGATCGACCGACGAGCGCGTGTTCGTGATGACCCACTTGCCCGGCGCGTTCTTGCGCTTCGCCGCGGCGGCGGCGGCGTCGCGGAGCGGCTGCGGCAGCCCGTCGAGATCGGCCTCGCTCCCCAGCGTGAGGAACTGGCCCTGCTCGTCGGCGAGCACGTTCTGACCGAAGCTCGTGTAGAGGCTGGCGAGCGCCTGGTTGATCTCCGACATCCGCGCCTTCGCCTTCCCGTCGAGCTTTGCGCCGGAGCGCACGAAGTTCGTGTAGTAGAGCCAGGTGAGCCTCTGCTCTTCGGGCGTGAGCTTTACCTTCTCGGGCGAGTTGTAGACCGCTTCGATCCGGGCGAACAGCGCGCTGTTCTGCGTGATCCTGTCTCCGAACGCGGCGAGGACCGGCGCCATCTCCGTGTCGACGGCCTGGAACTCGGGGCTGTTCATGTTGTTGCTCCAGACTCCGAAATACGTCTGGACGCGATCGAACGTCCGGGCCGACTTCTCGAGGGCGGCGATCGTGTTCTCGAACGTCGGCGCCGCGGGATTCTTCGCGATCGCCTCCACCGCGTCGAGGTTCTCCTTCATCGCGATTTCGAGCGCGGGCTTGAAATCTGCGACGACGACTTTGTCCCAGGCGGGGACGCCGCCGTACGGGCCCGCCCAGGGAGCGACGAGCGGATTGGAAGGCTTCGCCTCGACCACAGGGGCCGGCGCTGCGGGAGTAGCCGCCACGGGACTCTGCGAGGTCGTCGACGAACACGAGAGAAGAGCGGCGCCACAAAGCGCGCCCGCGATGATGGTGGTGAATTGACGCATCGATGTCGTCTCCATTGGTCTGTTGCGGTGGGACCGGCGGCGGCTCGAGCCGCCTGCAAAAATCGGCCGGAAGTCTAGCTGCGACGAACGGGACTGTACAGGACGCGCATCACACGAACCGGGAACGGATGACCCCGAGGCCCGCCGCTGGTGGCAGAGGCGTCTCGCCTCTGCGGCGGCGCGCGAGCGCCGCTCCGCCCCCATCATCGATGCCGCTTCGCGGCACGTAACGACCAGAGGCCGTTACCACTAGATTTTCGCGAATTCGTCGGTCGCCTCGACCAGCGCGCTCAGGATTCCCGGCTCCTTCATGCTGTGACCGGAGTCGGGAACGATGACGAGCTTCGAGCCGGGCCACGCCTTGTGGAGCGCCCACGCGCTCATCGCAGGGCAGACGACGTCATAGCGCCCCTGGACGATCACGACCGGGAGATGGGAGATCTTCGTGACGTCGTCGAGAAGCTGCGTGTCGGTCCTGAAAAACGCTCCGTTCACGAAGTAATGGCATTCGATGCGCGCGAAGGCGAGAGCGAAGTCGTCGCCGCTGAACTTTTCGACGAGTCCTGCGTCGGGGTACAGCTTGCTCGTTGCCCCCTCCCACATCGACCATGCCTTCGCCGCCTCGCCCCGCACCGCGGCGTCGGGTGACGTGAGTCTCCGGTGGTACGCGCTCATCATGTCGCCGCGCTCGACTTCCGGAATCGGCCGGAGGTACTCGTCCCACATCTCGGGGAAGATAGCGCTGGCGCCGTCCTGGTAGAACCAGAGCAGTTCCTTGCGTCTGAGCAGGAAGATGCCGCGGAGAATGAGGCCGAGACAACGGTCGGGATGGGTCTCTGCGTAGGCGAGGGCGAGCGTCGAGCCCCAGCTCCCGCCGAAGACGAACCACTTGTCGATTCCGAGCTTCTCGCGAATCAGTTCCGTATCGGCGACCAGGTCCCACGTCGTGTTCTCGCGCAACTCCGCGTGCGGCGTGCTCTTACCGCACCCTCGCTGGTCGAACAGGATCACGTGCCACTTCGCGGGATCGAAGTAGCGGCGGTAGTCGGTCTCGATTCCGCCTCCGGGTCCCCCGTGAAAGAAGACGACCTTCTTCCCGGCCGGGTTGCCGACCTGCTCGTAGTAGATCCTGTGAAGCGGCGACACCTGGAGAAAGCCGCTGTCGAACGGTTCGATGGTCGGATATAGATTGCGCACAGTCGCCTCCGCGGCCGGCGATTGTATCGCGGTCCCGCCTCGACGCTACCGACGCAAGACGAGGACGTTGCGCCGTTGCTTCGCCGCGCAGGGCGAAATCCCACGCGCCCCTCGCAGCGTTCCTCCTGTCGTGCGCTACATTCCTGCAATCGCCCTGATGCTCCTGGCAACTCACGCCGGTGCGGCCGAGCCGCTGGTCGTCGACCGCGCGAAGGGCGAAGTTCGCATCCGCGCGATCGTCCAGCCGGGCGCGATGCAACGCTGGTTCGGAGTGCAGGGGCACCACGCGGTCGTGTGGGACGGAGGGAACGCATCGCGCTGGGCACTCTTCCGGGCATTTGCGAGCGACCACGACGTTCGTGTCGCGCTCGATTCTCTCGGCGCGACGCCGGGCGAGAATCTGACGGTCGAAACCTGGACGGAGCGCTCCAACCCGACGAGCCCCGAGCCGGACAAGCGGGTCGAGGGGACGCCGATCGACGTTTTTGTCTCGTGGGACGGCCGCGCGCCGGTGCCACTCGCATCGGTCATCCGGCAGGAAGGCGCGCCCTCTCCCGTTTTCGAGTTTCGCTACGGCGGGCATGAGAAGTGGCAGCCGACCTTCAAATCGGGCTGCATTGTCTGTCTCTACTCCTGCCCCGGTGGCGCGGTGTCGAGCCGCTCGCATACGATTCGAGATTACGAGAAGGATGGCGTGATCTACTTCTCGAAGCCGAAGGCGCTGCCGCCGAACGGCACCGAGGTCACGATCATCCTCAGACCCAGACTGGAGGCATCATGAAGAAATTCGCACTTGCACTGCTTTTTCTAGGAGCGACGGGATGCGCGACGTGGACGCCGGTCACCGCCGTGGCGATGATGGAGCCACGAAGCGACTCGCAGGTCCGCGGCACGGTGACATTCACCGAAATCGAGGGAGGCGGTGTCGCCGTGAAACTCGACCTCGCCGGTGTCCCCGAGGGGATTCACGGATTTCATGTCCACGAGAAGGGTGACTGCAGCGCACCCGACGGATCGTCGGCTGGTCCGCACTTCAATCCGCACGCCATGCAGCACGGCGGCCCGATGGACGTCGAGCGGCACGCCGGCGACCTCGGCAACGTCGTCGCGCCCAAGAGCGGTGTGGTGAAGAGCGAGATCGTCATGAGCGGCATTTCGCTGAAGCAGGGAGCGGCCGACTCCGCGCTCGGTCGCGGCCTGATCCTGCACGCGAAGCGCGACGATCTCACGACGCAGCCGACGGGAGACGCCGGCGGACGCATCGCCTGCGGAGTCATCACCCTCGCAGGCGGCGGGAAGTGACGATTCGAGGTCGGGCAGGAATGGTTGCGGCGGGCGCGCTCGCGCTCGTCGCCGCCCTGCTCCCTGTGGCCTGCGCGACGATTCCGCCTCCTGTCGCGCAGCCGGCGCGCCTGACGCTGCGCATCACGCCTAACCCGATCGTCGCCACGCCGCTCGACGGCGACCGCTACCAGTTCGACTTCGAACTGGAGATCCGGGAAGAGGGTGGGAGCGCCGTGGCGATCGATCGCGTGTCGGCCGACGTCGTGGCGTTCGGCGGCCTGAAGATCGCGAGCCGGAAAATGGACGCGGCCGAGATCGCTCGTCGCGGATACGCCACGCGCGTCGAGGCGGGTCGCTCCATCCGGTATGCATTCAGTCAGAAACACGATGTCCCCGACGACCGGCTTCTCGAGGCGGTGAAGGCCGAGCTCCTGATCGAAGGCACCGACGCTCTGGGGAATCGAATCACCGCGCGAGCGTCCGTGGGGGTCGTGCGCGGCGAAGCATCGAACTAGCTGAGCTGGCTACGCGAAATCGATCCGGAACAGCTTCACATCCTCCGTGTCTCCCGGCATCCGTATCGTCCGCTCGAAATTCATCCCCAGTTTCTCGAGCAGGCGGACCGAGCTGTCGTTGTCGGGAGTCGTGATCGCGACGATTCGCCTCTGCCCCAGAGCATCTCGCCCGTGAGCCAGCACGGCAGCAGCCGCCTCGAGGGCGTAGCCTTTTCCCCAGTGGCGCGGAAGAAACGCGAATCCGATGTCGACGTTCTCCAGCGCCTCTCGCCGGATGAGCCCGCAGATTCCGAGAGGAGTCGCTTCGCTCTTCGACTCCACGAGGTAGAGTCCGACCCCGTGCCCTTCGTACATCGCGATCGGGCCATTGCGAATGTAGGCGGCCGCGTCGTCCAGTGTCCTCACGCCGCGATCGCCGATGAAGCGCAGCCACGACGGCTCGTTGAGAAGCTCGAGGATGAAGGCGGCATCCTCGATGGAGAGCCACCGGAGTGCCAGGCGTTCGGTCTCGAGGACTCGCACCCCGGAAGTGTACCGTGCAGAAACTGCACGGCCTCGGGGTTGCCCCCGAGGCCGTGCGCAATTTCCGTTTTGCGGGATGCTGCTGACTACTGCGCGACCTTCACGCAGTACTTGTCGAATGCCTCGACCATTTCGCGGGCGATGTCGTGCGCCTCGCGTCCCTCGATCTGGTGGCGCTCCCACATCTTGACGACCTCGCCGTCGCGGAGAAGCGCCATCGACGGAGACGAGGGCCGGTAGCCCGTGAAGTACTCGCGCGCCCTTGTCGTAGCGTCCTTGTCGTTGCCGGCAAAGACGGTAATTTTTCGGTCGGGCTGGACGGAGTGCTCGACCGCCATGCGAACGGCCGGGCGGGCGTTTCCTGCGGCGCAGCCGCACACCGAGTTGACGACCACGAGCACCGTGCCCTTCTTCTCGCCGAGGACGGCGTCGACGTCGGCGGCGGTGCGGGTTTCTTCGACACCGATGGTGGAGAGCTCGGCTCGCATCGGGGCGACAAGACGTTCATCGTACATAGGGGTGATCCTCCTCGTTCTCCCGCGCAAAACTGCGAGGGCAGCGAAAATATGCCGCGCGAGTTGAGATTAGATCGCAGGCGGGAGGCGCCCGGAGCCCGATTCTCCCGTGCTCGTCGGAATCGATCGATTCGACTCGGGGTGACCCGGCAGGGACCCTCGCCACGGGATGGGGACCAATCCCGATGGGCCCCAACGAACCGCGGCTTCCGTTCGGGGAGCGACGGCGGGTTAGAATCCTTGAAAGAATCCGTGATGGGTGCTTCCTCGAGAATCGAAGTTCCGATGCTCCGCGTCGTCGTCGAGCGCGACGGCATCGTGCTGGAAGACCGTCTGTTTTCGAAGACGATGCTCTCGATCGGCCGCCTTCCCGAGAACGAGATCGTGATCGATGACGCGCAGGTTTCGGCGAAGCACATCGTCGTCAGGAACGACGCGGGAGAGGGGGTCAGGGTCTTCGACCAGAGCTCGCACGGCACGTTCTGGGAGGGGGGGCGCATCTCGACGCTTCGCTTCGAACGGGAGACGGTGCTGCGACTTGCGGGCTATCACGTCACTCTGATCCCGGTGCTTCGCACGGGGACCGAGCAGATGCCGTCGCCTTCGATCGACCTGTTCGCCAGGACTTCGGTCGATCAGCAGCTTCCGCTCTCGGCGGAGGATCCGTCGCACGAGACGGCGGAGCATCAGGGGCGCCCGGCGACGGTCGCGGAGCTTCCGGCAGCCGAGTTGCGCGCCATCTCGGAGGGGGGCGAGCTCCGCGCGCTCGTGTTTCGCGGCCGTGCCCTGGTGGGCCGCGCGCCGGAATGCGACCTTCGGCTTTCTGCGCCCGACATTTCACGCCAGCACGCGTTGATCGTGGCGGGAGCGACCGGGTACATGGTCCGGCGCCTCTCGAAGAAGAACCCGCTCGAGGTCAACGAGCAGGAGATCGCATTCGGCGACAGCATCATGCTTCGCGATGGCGACGTGATCCGTATCTGCGACGAGGAAGTCGTGTTCCTCTGCCCGGCGACCCATCAGCAAACCTCGGGAACTACGATCCCTGGCGAGGCCTCGCCCAACTTCGACCTTGCGGTATCGCCGCGCGGCTGTTTCAATCCGCGAGTCTCCGCGGTCGACGTCATCGGTTTTCTGGGCGTCAAGACGTTTCGGAAGTTCGAGGAGCAGCTCCGGCGGGAGCTCGTCTCCGCCCGGCTGCTGATGGTCGACCTCGGATACCTGGTCGGAATCGACCGGGAAGGGCTGGCGTCTCTCGGCAGAATGATCTCGGAAGCCGACAGACTCGGCGTGAAGGTGCAGTTGATCCGCGTGACGCCGAGGATCGCGGACCTGTTGTCGTACTCGGAGTTGAGGCACCTGTTGACGAACTACATCTCGAGAACGGAGGAGACCGCGGTTCGGCGATTGCTGGGCTGAGGACGCAGGCGCGTGGCGTTTTTCTGCATCAACTGCAAGTCGGCGATCGAGACCGCCTTCAAGGCCTGCCCGTTCTGCGGGGAGCCGATCACCGACTTTCTGCGCCGCCATCTCGAGGAACCGATCGACGGCAAGTACCAGATCATCTCGCGCCTTGGCGTCGGCGGGATGGGCGAGGTCTACAAGGTCCTCCACATCCACCTCAACGCGATTCGCGTGATCAAGGTGATGCGCCCGGCGATCGCGGGAGAGGAGAACGCGCACGAGCGCTTCATCCGCGAGGCGCGCCTCGCGACGCGAATCCATCACCCGAACGTCGCGACACTGTTCGACTTCTCGACGCTCGCCGACGGCTCCTACTACATGGTGTGGGAGTTCATCGAAGGGACGAACCTCGCAGAAATCATCCGGGCGCGCGGGTGCCTGTCACCGCGGTACGCGGCGAACCTGTCCTCGCAGGCCCTGATGGGGCTGGATGCGATCCACAAGGTCGGGATCGTGCACCGCGACGTCAGCCCCGAGAACATCATGATCACCCGTGACGAGGATGGCGACGAACGGGTCAAGATCATCGACCTCGGCATCGCGAAGCAGGCGGGCGATGCGGCCGAGGACAAGACCAAGACCGGGATGTTCGTGGGCAAGTGGAAGTACTGCTCGCCCGAGCACCTGGGAATGTTGAAGAAAGGCGAGCGGATCGACGGGCGCGCCGACATCTACGCATTCGGCGCGGTGATGTACGAGATGCTGAGCGGGGCGCCGCCGTTCGTCGCCGACACGCCTCACCGGTACCTGATGATGCACGCTTCGGAGAACCCGACGAGCTTTTCGGAGCTCGATCCGTCGACGAACATCTCGTTGCAGCTCGAGGCGCTCGTGTTTCGGGCGCTCGAGAAGGACCGCACGAAGCGGTTTGCCACGGCGCGCGAGTTCGCCAGGGCGCTCCAGGACCTGGCCCCCGGGCTCGACGACGAGGCGCGCATGCCCGTCGCGGTGCCGTACGCGGACGAGCCGACGGCCGAGCGCGCGCTCTCCAGCGGCGTGCCCGAGTCGATGGACACGACCGCGACGCGCCCGCGCAAGAGGACGATCACCGAAGAGTCGCCGATGCCGACCCCGGAGGAGCAGAAGCAAGCCTTCGAGCGGATGACGCAGCAGCAGATGCTCAGGAAGCCGCTCTCCGCCGCAGAGCTCACGCCGACGGTGATGAGCCAGGAACTCGTCGCCACGGTGATGACGGGTGAGGCTCTGCGCACGGCTCCGCG
>JBPPMG010000278.1:0-2038 GCA_051305935.1 Thermoanaerobaculia bacterium | reverse complement strand
GTCACTCCGGCGGAGTTCGAAAAACAGAACACCGACTTTTTCGGAGCGCGCATCGCGTCGCTCTACCGCAGCTATCAGGCAAAGCTCCGCGAGTTCGACGCGATGGACTTCGACGACCTGATCGGAAACTGGATCGAGCTGCTCAAGAACCACGACGAGGTCCGCGAGCAGACGCACGCGCGCGTCCGGCACCTGCTGATCGACGAATACCAGGACACGAATCACGCGCAGTACGTGCTCGTGAAACTGCTGGCGGGCGGCTCCGGAAACGTCGCCGCGGTCGGCGACGAGGACCAGTCGATCTACCGCTTCCGCGGTGCCGACATCGAGAACATCCTCCGCTTCGAGAAGGACTTTCCCGGCGCGCGCGTGGTGAAGCTCGAGCAGAACTATCGCTCGACGGGGAACATCCTCGACGCCGCGATCGGCGTGGTCTCGAACAACCTCGCCCGCAAGGGCAAGACGCTCTTCACCGACTCGGGGCGCGGCGAGCCGGTTCGCGTCGTCCAGTGCGAGACGGATCGCGACGAGGCGCAGTTCACCATCCGCGAGATCGACCGCCTCCGAGGCTCGGTCAGGCTTCAGGACTTCGCCGTTCTCTTCCGGACCAACGCGCAGTCGCGCCCGTTCGAAGAGGAGTTGCTCAAGCGGAACCTCCCCTACATCGTCGTCGGCGGGACGCGCTTCTACGAGCGCGCGGAAGTGAAGGACATCCTCTCCTACCTCCGGCTCATCGCGAGACCTAACGACACGCCCTCACTCGAGCGGATCATCAACGTTCCCGCTCGCGGGATCGGCGACACGACCTGGCGCGCGATCGACAACGCCGCGAAGGACGCGTCGACCACGCCGTGGGAGATCATCGAGGGCGACCTGCCGTTCCTCGCCGAGCGCGCCCGCAAGGCCGTGCGCGAATTTCGCGAGACGGTCGAGGACCTTCGCCGCGCCTCGCAGTCGGGCGAGGGGCTCGGCGCGCTTCTCGAATACGTCGTCCTCCGCACCGGCTACCGCAAGGCGCTGCTCGAATCAAAGGACCCGCAGGACGAGGCGCGCCTCCAGAACATCGCCGAGCTCATGAACTCCGCGAACGAGTTCGCGGAATCGAACGCCGACTCCTCGATCGCCGCATACCTCGACTCGGTGACGCTGATGGCCGATGTCGACTCCTACGACAAGGAGAAGGGCGTCACGCTGATGACGCTCCACTCGGCGAAAGGGCTCGAGTTCAAGGTCGTCTTCCTCGCCGGGATGGAAGAGGGAATCCTTCCACACGCGCAGTCGCGCGACGACTTCGGAGACATCGAAGAGGAGCGGCGGCTCTGCTACGTCGGCATGACGCGCGCCCGCGAGCGCCTCTACTGCCTCCACTGCTTCCAGCGTCGCGTTTACGGTCAGCTGCGCGAGCAGGAGCCGTCGCCCTTCCTCGACGAGATCCCCGAAGCCGTCACCGAGAAGGTGCGCCACGAATCGGCATTCGGCTCGGGATACGGCAGCGGTTACGGATCGTCGCGAGGGGCGATGATGCCCGGGCGGGAGAATCCGCTTCGGAGCCCGAAGACGTCGTTCGCCCCGCGCGGAGGCGGCGGACGCAAGCCGGAACAGAGCAACGTGGGCAATGTGATGGGCTTCTTCAAGGACGCGCCCGTCGCGTTCGACCCCAAGGCGATCCGGGCCGCGAAAGAGAACGAGGGCGCGTCCAAAGGGCTCACCCGCGGCACGCGCGTGCGGCACGAGCAGTTCGGCGAAGGCGTGATCCTCAAGATCGAGGGAGAAGGCGAGAACGCGAAACTAACCGTCTTCTTCGATCGCGCCGGCAGCAAGAAGTTCGTTGCGAAGTACGCGAAGCTCCAGAAGCGGTGAGCAGGCCAGAGGCCAAAGGTCAAAGGTCAAAGCAGGCAAAGTGTCGCGGGCGTTCGTGATTTGCCTTTGCCTGCTGATCGCCTTTCGCCTCTCGCCTCTCGCCTCGCCGCACGAGTTGTCGTCCTGAGGAGCGAGCCCGCGAAGCGGGAGAGCGACGAAGGACCTTGCAGGCTGGTAC
>JBPPMG010000226.1:0-9380 GCA_051305935.1 Thermoanaerobaculia bacterium | reverse complement strand
GCCGCTTTCTTTGTCGCGCCTCCTCGCCGATGAACCACATCGACTCGTCGGCGCTTCGCGAAATCGCCTGCCATACGTCGCAACGAAAGGCAAGGGACTAGCGAAACTCTACACTAGCCCCGTTCGGGACGAATATCGACTGGTGGCGGGGACGGTGCTGCAAACAATTTATCGTGCTACGTTCCAACTTCAGCTTCTGCTCACCGGTCGTCGTCCTCAGTTCTCGTTCGCCTCGAGCGAAAGGAACCATGGCTCGCGGCGGCCGAAGCGGGTCTGGAGCGCGACGCCGAGGCCGATGAGCGACGCGATCATCCACGCGAAGCCGCCGACGACGGGGATCATGCGGACGATACCGAGAACGAGAAGGCCGAGGACGACCATCGCGAGGTCGCCCTTGGCGAGTCTCCGGCGGTCGAGCTCTTCGCGGGTGCGCGCGCCGAAGAGCATCGTACCGATCGCGTGAAACACCGCGATCATGCCGTAGACCTTCGCGACGACGGCGACGATCGCGAGCGCGATCAGAAGCGGAATCCCGATCACGTAGGGAATGAGATAGCTGAAGACGATCGCGGTGAGGATCAGGCTCGTGAACGCGACGAGGCCGATGACGAGCGAATGAAACGGCCCGGCGCGAACCTCGAGAGACGAGTTGCGAAGCGCGCGCGGCGCTGCGAGCACGAACATGAGTGCGAGCGCGAGCCAGACGAGCAGCACGGAAAGCTTGAAGGCGACGATGAGCAGCGAGAAGCGCCGGTCGAGCGTGTCGAGCAGGTCGCCGGCGCTCGGGAGTCTGCTCGCCGCCGCGCCGATCCAGAAGGGCTGAACGAGGCGCCCGCCGACCTTTGCAGCATCCTTCGGATCGATTGCGCTTCCGAGTGCTACGAGATCGCCCTCGACATAGCCCTTCTCGCCGAAGCGAACCGAGCCGCCGATGACCACGACGTCGCCGCGCACCAGTGAATCGATCTGGACGTCGGCGCCGATGCCTTCGACGCTCGTCGCGATTGGCGCGCTGATCCTCAGCGGCTCTCCGACGCTGACGAGAGGAGTGCTCCCCGATTTCGCGCCGGGCAGGGGAACAGCGAGCGTCGCGAGCGCGACGAGCGAAAGCGCCAGGGCGACTCGAATCCGTCTAGCGCGGGCGGACATCGTACCCCCTGGTCCGGCGGCGCAACAGCGCGACGAAGATGACGTTGACGACGACGAATGCGACGAGGATCAGCAGGTGCGCGCGCGGCGAGGCGCTCGCGAGAAAGTTCGGAATCGCGCCGACGAGCCTCTCCGTGCCTTCGCCCGGCAGTCCGCTCGTCACCGCGGCGAGGAAGCCGTCGAGTGGCGACACGCCGATCGCGATGAAGGCGATCGCTCCAAGGACTGCGACGACCGCCGCGACGGCGATCGCCGTCGACCAGGAGCGCTCGCGCGCGCCCTCCCACGGCGCGAGCGGAAGCTTCGCGGGGACGACGTCGCGGCGAGACTCCACTCTCGCGGCGTCGATCGCCGCGGCCGCCTTGCGGCAGGCTTCGCACGTCCCGAGATGCTCCGCGTGGGCCTCGGGATCGGCGAGATAGTCGTCGCAACCGGCGGGGGTCATAGTGGCTCCACGAAGTTCTCGAGCGCGTCTTTCAGCATGTTACGCGCGCGGAACAGTTTGTTCTTCACCGTGCCCAGGGGCATCTTCTTCATGTCGGCGATCTCTTCGTAGGAGAGCTCGCCGAAGTGCCGCATTTGTATCAGCTCGCGATAGTCGGGTGGCAGTTTTTCGATCGCCACGTCGATCGCCGCGCAGAGCTCCTTGTTCTTGAGGTCGCGATAGGGGGAAACGCCCGGGTCGGGAATCTCGCGCTCGCGCCCTTCCTCACCGTCCTCGCCGGGAGTGCGCGTGAGCGACACCTCGGGGAGGCTCTTCTTCCTCAGCGCGTCGATGGCGCTGTTCTGCGCGATCCGGAAGATCCAGGTCGAGAACTGAAACTTCGGGTCGTACCGGTCGAGCGCGACGTGCACCTTGATGAAGATCTCCTGCGTGAGGTCGTGCGCCTCCTCGTAGCGGTGGGTAATCCGGTACACATAGTTGAGGATGCGCTTCTCGTACCGTCGCGCCAGTTGCGTGAACAGGTCGCGTTCCCCGGAGAGAATTCTCCCCACAAGCGCGCGATCGTCCAATGTCTCACCCATCGAGAGGTACGGCTCCAATCATCGAAAGTTTCCGGCGAATGATAACAGGGGAGGCGAAAGGCGAGAGGCGAGAGGCGATGAGTAGGCACAAGGCGGGAGGCGAGAGGCGAGGAGTAGGCGAGGGTGGAAGGCGGGTGGCGAAGATCGAAGGGTGAGAGGCTAAGAGCAGCCGAAAACGTCCGCCGATAAAGCTCCGATCCCTAGAACTAGTTACCGATGATCGATTCAGATTGCTTGTCGCCTCTCGTCTTTCGCCTCCCGCCTTGTTCTTGCTCATCGCCTCTCGCCTTTCGCCTCTCGCCTCCATCCCAACCGCGCTACACTCGATCGGTCGCGATGATCGAGATCGACCACCTCACCAAGAACTACGGCGACTTCACGGCGGTTGACGACGTCAGCCTCGTCGCGCGTCCGGGGGAGGTATTCGGGTTCCTCGGGCCGAACGGCGCGGGGAAGACGACGACGATCCGCATCCTCGCTGGGCTCTCGATGCCGACCTCGGGAGCGGTGCGCGTGAACGGAGTCGACGTGGTTACCGATCCGCGCCGCGCGAAGGCCTCGGTCGGGTACGTCCCTGACCGGCCGTTCCTCTACGAGAAGCTGAGCGGCTGGGAGCTGCTGCGCTTCGTCAGCGATCTCTACCGCCGCGACTGGAACGATTGCCGGCCGCGTGCCGAGCGCCTGCTCGACTACCTGGGGCTCGACGGCTGGGCGGGATCTCGCATCGAGAACTACTCGCACGGCATGAAACAGAAGCTCGTGCTCGTCGGCGCGCTGGTGCACGACCCGCAGACGCTGGTGATCGACGAGCCGATGGTGGGGCTCGATGCGCTCGCGCAGAAGCTCGTGAAGACGCTCTTTCGCGACCTTGCCGCGAAGGGAAAGACGATCTTCATCACGACGCACACGATGTCGATCGCCGAGGCGGTGTGTGACCGCATTGCGATCATCGACCGGGGCAGGATCGTCGCGCACGGGTCGCCGGACGAGCTCAAGCGGCTCGCTGCGCAGCCCGACAGCGATCTCGAAGACGTCTTCCTCGAGATCACCACGGGAACCGGACAGTAGGGGCGATGACGACTATCCGTGAAGCCCGGGCAGCCGCGAGGGAACGCGCGACGCATGAGGGAGTGTCGGTGCGCGACGTCGACCTGCTTCTCGCCGACGCGCTCGGCCACGAGCCGGTCTGGCTTTTCTCGCACGACACGGACGAGCTCGGGGACGACGCGGCACGAATGTTCGGCGACGCGGTCACGCGGCGCATCGCAGGCGAGCCGATCCAGTACATCCGAGGTCGCTGCGAGTTCTATGGCCGCGAGTTCCTCGTCGATGGGCGCGTGCTGATTCCACGTCCCGAGACGGAGCTGCTGGTGGAGCGGATGGTGCGGGTCGCGCCGCGCGGCGCCCGCGTGGTCGACGTCGGCGCGGGTAGCGGGTGCATCGCGATCACGCTCGCCGCGGAGCGGCCCGACCTGCGAGTGATCTCGGTCGATCTCTCGCCCGCGGCACTCGCGGTGGCGCGGGCGAACGCGAAACGGCTGGGGGTGCGGATCGCGCTCGCCGGCTCGGATCTCCTGTCCGCATGTCGCGGCCCATTCGACATCATCGTCTCGAACCCGCCGTACGTTGCCGATGCCGAGCGCGACGGAATGCAGCGCGAGGTCGTGGCCTGGGAGCCGCACCTTGCGCTCTTTGCCGGGGAGAAGGGGATGACGGTCATCGAGCGTCTGCTGGCCGAGGCTGCGCGCCTCGTGACGCCGCGCGGAGTCGTCGCGCTCGAGATTGGATACGACCAGGGCAAACTTCTCGCCGCCCTGGCGGCGGCGACCGGCTGGCAACTCGACATGCATCCAGACCTCGCCGGGATTCCGCGCGTCGCGATGTTAAGGCGCGGGTAGGTGTCGGGGACGCGGCGGTCGCGGGGAGTCGGTCCGTCGAGGGCGCACCCCGGAGCGTGACGTACTACCTCGCGCGGGCATGCGATCTTTGACATAGTTCGGCGCATCACGCCCCCCGGAGGATGAAATGGTGATGACGGAAATGCACCTGGTAGAGAGGATCCGCGATCGGATCCGGTTGTCGCCCGCACTGGCCGCGATGGGTTACGAGACGGTCGACGGATGGAAGAGCATCACCTACGGCGAGCTCGGGAAACGGATCGACGCCGTGGCGTCGTGGCTCATCGACGAAGGCGTGGAGCGGGGCGATCGCGTCGCGATCTTCGCCGCGAACTCCCCTTCCTGGTCGATCGCCGATCTCGCGATCATGAGCATCGGCGCGATCAGCGTACCGATTTACGCGACGAACACCGCGGAGCAGGCCCTGCACATTCTCCGTGACGCGGGAGCGACCGTCGCTTTCGTCGGCGACGCCGATCAACGGGACAAGATCCTGCCTCTCCACGGCGATAAAGGCGTGCGCAGGATCGCCGTCTTCGACCCGCCCGCCGCGCTCTCGGGGGAGGGCATTCACTCCTTCGACGAGCTCCTCGCCCACGGGCTGAGCCCGCTTCTTGCCGGGCGGATAGCCGCAACCGACGCGAACGACCTCGCAGCGTTCATCTACACGTCGGGGACGACCGGCGAGCCGAAGGGCGTGATGCTGACGCACCTGAACGTGTCGAGCCAGTTCGAGACTCTCGACAGGAAATTCGACGTCAGCGAGCGCGACCGTTCGCTCTGCTTCCTTCCGCTCAGCCACTCCTACGAGCACTGCTGGACGCTCTACGTCCTGGCTCGGGGGGCGGAGAACGTCTACCTCGAAGATCCGAAGAGGGTCGCCGAGGTGCTCAAGCAGGTCAGGCCGACTTGCATGGTGAGCGTGCCGCGTCTGTACGAGAAAGTTTACTCCACGGCCCGTCACCGGCTCAGCCGGGCCTCGGAGCGTAAGCGCGCGCTTTTCGAGTGGGCGCTCGGTGTGGGACTCGAGGTCGGCTACCGCAAAGTGCGGAAGGAGAAGATCGGCGCGCTGCTCGCCGCGAAGCACGCCGTGGCCGACAAGCTCGTCCTCAGCAAGGTGCGCGATCTGGTCGGCGGCCCGAAGAACTTCTTTTCGGCCGGGGGTGCCGCGCTGTCGAAAGAGATCGAGGAGTTTTTCTTCTCGACCGGGCTCCTCGTCTGCCAGGGATACGGGCTGACGGAAACGGCCCCGATGCTCACCTGCAACGCGCCTGGCGACTTCAAGTTCGGCACGGTCGGCAAACCGATCATCGGTGTGGAGATCAAGATCGCCGCCGACGGCGAGATCCTGGCTCGTGGGCCTAACCTGATGCGGGGCTATTACGGAATGCCGGAAGCGACGGCCGAGACGATCGTCGACGGCTGGTTCCACACGGGCGACATCGGATCGTTCGACGAGGACGGTTTCCTCCGGATCACCGACCGGAAGAAGGATCTGATCATCACCTCGGGGGGGAAGAACATCGCGCCCAGCAGGATCGAGTCGATCATCGGAGGCGACTACTACATCGACCAGATCGCCGCCGTCGGCGAAGGGCGGAACTACATCTCGGCGCTGATCGTCCCGCAGTTCGAGGCGCTGGAGGAGTGGGCAAGAGAGCACGGAGTCTCGACCGACTCCTTGAAGAGCATGGTGAAGGACCCGCGGGTGATCGCCTTCTTTGCCGAACGGATCGAGCAGCAGCAGAAAGAGCTCGCGCAGTACGAGAAGATCAAGAAGTTCACGCTGCTGTCCGATCGTTTCAGCCAGATCGGCGGCGAGATCACCCCGACGCTCAAGAACGTCCGCAAGGTGATCGCGTCGAAGTACCAGATCCTGATCGAGTCGATGTACTCGTCAGGCGATGACGAGCAGAAGCCAAAGTAGTCGATCGCGGTCGCGGTAGAATGGCGGAACGGCCCCGGGACGGAAGAGCCGCCCCATGCGCATCATCTGTATCTCCGACACGCACGGATTTCACGACCGGCTGGTTCTGCCGGACGGCGACATGCTGATCCACGCCGGTGACTTCTGCGACGGGCGCGACGAGGGTGCGGTCGCGCGCTTTGCCCAGTGGCTCGAGGCGCAACCCTATCGCCACAAGATCGTCGTTGCGGGTGATCACGATTTTCTTTTCGAATCGAATCCTCTGCTGGCGAGGTCGCTTCTTCCGCGGAGTGCTGTTTACCTGGAGGACGCTGGAGTCGACATCGAGGGTGTTCACTTCTGGGGCTCCCCCTGGCAACCCTGGTTCTGGGGCTTCGCGTTCAATCTCCAGCGTGGGGCCGCGCTCCGGAGAAAGTGGGAGTTGATCCCGCCTTCGACGAACGTGCTGATCACGCACGGGCCCCCGCAGGGGAGCGGTGACCGGATGCGCAACGGGACGAACGTGGGGTGCGAGGAGCTCACTCTCGCCGTCGAGCGCGTGCACGCCTACCTGCACGTCTGCGGCCACATCCACGACGGCTACGGCGTCCATGGGAACACCGTCAACGCCGCGGTCTGCTCGAACGAGTACGACGTGGTGAACCGGCCGATCGTCGTCGACCTCGACGGCACGGGCCTGCGGGGAATTGATTGTTAGGCGCGCTCACGCTCGTCGGGGCGGCTCAGAAGAGGCTGTCGATCTGCGCGAGAGTCTCTCTTGCGTCGCGCTGGAAGTAGAGATTCCACGGCAGGGTGTTGTCCGGCGTTTGGGGATCCTGTGCGATGACCCAATCGAGGTCGCGCCGGAACGCGTCGCGATCTCCCGTCATCACGTGGAAGTACTTCGCGCGGCCCCACCGCGTGAGTAACGAAGTCGGTGAGGTCGCAACCGCGCGGTCGAGGAACTCTCGGGACTTGTCGAGGTCCCTTCCAGCCCCGGGCGGCAGCGCTAGATTGTAGATTCCGAGTGAAAAATAGACCGCGCCGCCCCCGAAATCGGGGTCGACCGCGAGCATGCGCTCCATCACTTCCCGCGTGCGCAGCATCCATCGGAAGTGCCAGAGTTTTCCCACTCCAAGGGACTCCTTGAAGTAATACGAGACGCCCGTGACCCAGAGGAGCATCGTGCGCGTTCTTTCGGGGCCGAGCTCGGATACCGCGTCACCGACGGTGGCCCCGGCCTCTACCCGCTCGCGGAATCGTTCGTTCGTTGCCATCGAGCGCTCTGCGAAGCGAATACCGGCCCGGTACCACTCGGCCTTTTCCGAGGGGGTGCGCGCCCACGCGGCACCGTAGAGAATGTGCACGTCGGCGAGGTTGTCGAGCAATTCGGCCTCGTGGGCGGGGTCGTGAAGCGCCTTCGTGTACGAGGCCGCGACCACTTCGAGCTCCTCCGCGCTAGTCGCTTCGGCGAAGAGGCGGTTGGCGCCCTCGCGGTCCAGCGGAGCCGTCGCGATCGTGTCGGCAGGCGAGGCGATGGCGCCGCTCTTCCATCCGGGGCTCCAACTCGCACAGCCGGCGAGCAGCAGCAGCGCGAAGGATTGGACGATCGCGCGGAAGGTGGTCATTGCTCTCCTCCACAGGGCGCCGGTTCCCGATCGAGGAACCGTGCCCAGACGCGGTTCCATGCCTCGAAGTCGTGTCCGCCGTCGACCGCATAGACTCGCTCGGCCGGCAGCATCGTCGCGAGAAGTTGATTGGAACGATTGAAGTCGTCCGAAGTGCCCCAGCCGAGGTGCAGAGGCACGGCTTCAGCGCCCGGTCTGTCCGCGGCGAGCCAGGGCCAGATCTTGCGTCCGACGTCGTCGTCTTCGCTCGGTGGCGCCTGCTTCCAGCGCGGCGGTCCGCCCGCTGCTTCGATCTCGCGAATCAACTCGTCGTCCCCGAGGAACGGGGCGATCGCAAGGACGCCCGACAGCTGCTCGGGATGTTCCTTCATGTAGATGAGCCCGCCCAGGCCGCCGAGCGATGTTCCCGCGATCCAGATCTCCTCGTACCCCGACCGGTGCGCGGGCTCGATGACGTCACTCCGGAGTCGCTCGATCACCGACTTGTTCTTGTAGTACCCGAGGTGCGCGTCTGCGGCGACGAGGTCGATGCGAAGCCCGCGCGATTCCACCGCGTCCGCGAAACCCGCTCGTCGAAAGCCCTCCGGGCTGGCGAACCGGCCGGGCAGCAGAACGACGAGGCAGTTTCCGGGCCGCCGCGGGGTCAGCTCGATCGTGCGCATGGGGACTGGCGGCTCGAGGACCAGTGAGCAGGAACAGAGGAGCACGGGGATCAGCGCGCCCGTGCCCTTGAGCAGAGGTGGGATGAACCCGAAGACTCTCGTGAAGATGCGCATGGAAGCCTCGGACTGTGAGGCTAGTCCACGGTGCGGAACAGCACAAGTGGCAAAACGCCGTGGAGGATCGACTCACGGCCGCGCTCCCGCTCCTCTCGACGTTCGTGGTTCGCGGACATTTCCCCTTCTCCTTCCGCCTCCTTTACACTTTCCGGCATGAGCGACCCGCAATGTCTCTTCTGCAAGATCGCGGGAGGGGAGATTCCCGCGAAAGTCATTTACCAGGATGACGATGTCGTCTCGTTCGAAGACATCAATCCTCAGGCGCCGGTGCACCTTCTGGTGATTGCGCGGACCCACATACCGAGCCTGGACGCGCTGGACGAAGCGCAGGAGTCGACGGTAGGGCGGGTCGTCCGTATCGCGGCGGAGCTAGCGCGTGCGCGCGGCCTGGCCGCGGACGGCTACCGCCTCGTCGTCAACTGCGGCCCGGGAGCGGGGCAGACGGTCTATCACCTTCACGTCCACCTTCTGGGCGGCCGTGGATTCGGCTGGCCTCCGGGTTAGGCGCGCTTCACGAGGATTCCGAGCTCGCGGATCTGGTACGCGAGCGTCTGGCGCGAGAGGCCGAGCTCCTTCGCGGCGCGGCTCTGGTTGCCCCCCGTTTCGGCGAGAATGCGCTCGATGAGGTCGCGCCGGAAGCGGTTGAGCTCGTCGTTCAACGTTCCGCGCTTCGGGCGCCGCGCGGCGGCCTCGCGAACCCGCGCGGGAAGGTGATCGGCCGTGATCACCGCGCCGTCGCCGGCGAGGGCGTGCGCGGCGCGCATCGTGTTCTGCAGCTCGCGCACGTTGCCGGGCCACGCGTACGAGAGCAGCAGGTCCGCCACCTCGTCGGCCAGCCGTTCCGCGCCGCCCCCGTGCGTCTCGCGCTCGCGCTCGAGGAAGTGCATGGCGAGCGTGAGGATGTCGCCGCCGCGCTCGCGAAGGGGAGGAACGGAGATTTCGATGCCGCGAATACGGTAATAAAGGTCGTCGCGGAAGGCGCCGGAATCGACTG